>NZ_JBSFMT010000027.1:0-119954 GCF_053599695.1 Streptomyces sp. NPDC000878
GCCTGCCTTCGCCCGGTACTCCCCGACTCTCCCCGACTCCCCGTCGTACAGCACCGCTCCGGCCTCGGGGGCCGCACCCGCACATGCCCCGTCACACGGGACACCGGCGCCACTTGGACACCTTCCGGCACGTCAGCCGGTGGTGCTGTCGCCTCCCAGCGCGTCGTCGTCCACGGCCAGGCTGTCGCTGGCGACGGTGTGGTCGAGGGCACTGAGTGTGTCGTCCACGTTCAGATCACCCAGGGCGTCGGCCCCGAGACCGTGGGACGGGGTGATCGCCGCGACGACGAACCCGGTGGCGAGGGAGGCGATGGCGAGCATGCTGCGCTTCTTCATGCCCGGTTCAACTGCGGAACCGGGGCGGGGGTCACGCCCTGATCGGCTCCGACTCCCCGACTCCCACCGAGTTGCCGGGACATCGGAGGTCTGGCTGCCCGTCGGTATACGGCCTACCGTGAACTCGCACCGATGACGCGGACATGACGTCATCCCATATCTCGCGAGTACGGAGGAACGTAACGATGCGTCACCTTCACACCCGCACAACCCGTCACAGAGTGGTCGGAGCATTCGCCGCGACGACCCTGCTGTTCACCGCCGGGTTCACCGCCCCGGCACTGGCCACTCCCCCGGAAACAGCGCCCACCCTTCCCTCTCCGACCGCCGGCCTGGCGCTCACCCCTCCGATGGGCTTCAACAACTGGAACTCCACGCACTGCCGGGCGGAGTTCAACGAGGCCATGGTCAAGGGGATCGCGGACATCTTCGTGGCTAAGGGCCTCAAGGACGCCGGCTACGAGTACGTCAACCTCGACGACTGCTGGGCCCTGCCGCAGCGCGACGCCGACGGGAAGCTCGTGCCCGACCCCGTCCGATTCCCCAACGGGATCAAGGCAGTTGCCGACTACGTGCACACCAAGGGGCTCAAGCTCGGCATCTACACCAGCGCGGGCACGAAGACGTGCAACAGCGCCGGGTTCCCGGGGGCGCTGGGCCATGAGTACAGCGACGCCCAGCAGTTCGCCGACTGGGGCGTCGACTACCTCAAGTACGACAACTGCAACAACCAGGGCGTGGACGCCAAGTCGCGCTACACGACCATGCGCGACGCGCTCCTGGCGACCGGCCGGCCCATCGTCTACAGCATCTGCGAGTGGGGCGAGAACAACCCCTGGGAGTGGGCGGCGGACGTCGGCCAGCTGTGGCGTACGACCGGGGACATCAGCGACACCTGGGGGTCGATGCTGTCGATCCTCAAGAGGAACCTGCCGCTCGACCGGTACGCCGGTCCCGGCCGCTGGAACGACCCCGACATGCTGGAGGTCGGCAACGGCGGCATGACAGACACCGAGTACCGCTCCCACTTCTCGATGTGGGCGATCATGGCCGCGCCCCTCCTCATCGGCTCCGACCTGCGGTCCGCGTCCGACGAGACCTTCGACATCCTCGGCAACCACGAGGTCGTCGCCGTCGACCAGGACCCGCTGGGCCGACAGGGCACGGTCGTCTCGTCCGAGGGCGGCGGCTGGGTCGTCGCGAAGGAGATGGCGGACGGCAGCCGCACGGTGGCCCTCTTCAACGAGACCGGCAGCGCCCGGCGGATCGCGACGACCGCGACGGCCGTCGGCCTGCCCGCAGCCGACGCGTACACCCTGCGCGACCTGTGGCAGCACCGCACGTACAACACCGCGGGCACCGTCTCGGCGACGGTCCCGGCACACGGCACGGTCCTCGTACGGGTGGCCGCCGACCGGCGCTGGTCCCAGTACCCGCCCGCCGTCGAACTCGCCGTGGACAACGCCCTGTTGATCGAGGCGGGCACGCCGGCCACCCTCACGACGACGCTCACCGATCTGGGCCGCACACCCGCCACCCGTGCCTCGGTCGCCCTGACAGCCCCCGAGGGATGGACAGTTCGGGCGAAGTCACCGACCAACGCCCCCGTCGTACGGCCCGGCGAATCCCTCCGCACGCGGTGGACGCTCACTCCTCCGCAGGGGGCGCCCCCGGGCTCGTACGACCTTGCGCTCAGGGCGAGTTACCGGTCGCCGGCCGGTGCACGCGTCGACAGTGCGCTGCCGCTGACCGCGTCCGTGGTGGTGACGCCGCCCGCCGGCATCTCCTCGCTCGGCGATCTGCCCTGGCTGTCGGCCACCAACGGGTACGGTCCCGCCGAACGGAACACCAGCAACGGGGAGAGCGCGGCGGGCGACGGACATCCGATCACCGTCGGCGGTGTGGTGTACGCCAAGGGGCTCGGCGTGCACGCGGCGAGCGCCGTCGAGTTCTACACCGGGGCGGCCTGCGAGACGGTCGGCGCGGACGTCGGCGTCGACGACGAGAAGGGCGCCAATGGCACCGTCGCCTTCGAGATCTGGGCGGACGACACGAAGGTCGCCTCGACCGGCGTCCTCACCAACGCCATGCCCGCCGAACACCTCTCGGCGGACGTGACGGGCGCCCGCACGGTCCGCCTGGTCGTGACCGACGGCGGCGACGGGATCGACTCGGACCACGCGGACTGGGCGGATGCGGTGGTGAGTTGCTGAGCCGGCCGGTCGCCGGTACCCACGGCCACTGAACCGTTTCGGCGTTCAGTCGGCCCGGGAGGGGTGAGAGGGGTACGGATGTCAGCCGACGAAGGGTCGTTCCGGCCGACATCCGTACCTGCCCCACACTCACCTCAGCCGCGTCGTCCACCCTCCGCGTCAACGCCGGACCGGGAGAAGGAGCGACGGACATCGGCCCGGTGAAGGAGCTACCCGCCCCACGCCCCCTCAGACGCTCGCCTCGGCCGTGTCGTCCACCCTCCGCGTCAGCGCGGCCGCTGCCGCGCCGACCAGGCCCGCGTCCGTGCCCATCTGCGCCGGGACGATCTCCAGGTGCTGGACGAACGACAGGGTCGCGTAGGTCTTCAGGGCCGCGCGCAGCGGCGTGAACAGGACGTCGCCGGCCTTGCCCACGCCGCCGCCGATCACGACGACGTCGATCTCCACCAGGGTCGCGGTGGCGGCGATGCCCGCCGCGAGTGCCTGGGCCGCGCGCGCGAAGGAGGCGACGGCGACCGGATCGCCGGCCCGGGCCGCCTCGGCCACGGCGGCGGCCGAGGTGTCGCCGTCGGGACCCGGCCGCCAGCCGTCCGCCAGTGCGCGGCGGGCGATGTTGGGGCCGCTGGCGATGCGCTCCACGCAGCCACGGGAGCCACAGGCACAGGGGTCGCCGTCGAGATCGACGCTGATGTGCCCGATGTGGCCCGCGTTGCCGGTAGGGCCGGGGTGCAGCCGCCCGTTGAGGACCAGACCGCCGCCGACCCCGGTCGAGACGACCATGCACAGCGCGTTGTCGTGACCGCGTGCGGCACCCTGCCAGTGTTCGGCCGCCGTGATCGCCACCCCGTCGCCGATCAGCTCGACGGGCAGGCCACCGGTCGCGGCCCGAACGCGTGCGACGAGCGGATAGCCGCGCCAGCCGGGTACGTTCACCGGGCTCACCGTGCCCGCCGAGGCGTCCACCGGTCCCGCGCTGCCGATACCGACGGCGCTCGCGCGTCCCCACAGCGGCGACCCGGTCAGCTCAGCGACGACCTCCTCGACGGCCCGCATCACCGTCTCGCCGTCCTCCCGCGCGGGCGTCGGGCGCTGTGCGCGCAGCAGGATCCGGCCGTGGCCGTCCACCAGCGCTCCGGCGATCTTGGTGCCGCCGATGTCGAGCGCGGCCACGAGGTCGGTGTGCATCAGTGTCAGATCTCCCTGTCAACCATGGCAAAGGGGCAGGCCGGTCTGACGGTGGGGGCGCAGGCCGGAGATAGCGCTGGACAGTGTCTCCCGCATCTGACAACGTTGTCCAGGCTCTATGCTCGACGCCACATCCTCATACATACAAAGGGACGACGCACCCCCCGGACCAGAACGTGGACCGGAACACGGCAGTGGACGGCCGTGAACCGCCATGGATCACCGTGGATCGCCGTAATCCCGTGGACGACAGGACAGGACAGCGCATCGTGGCCGACACCGCCCGCCGCCCGGAGAACCGCTACGGCAACCGTCCGACCATGAAGGACGTGGCCGCACGGGCCGGCGTCGGACTGAAGACGGTCTCGCGTGTCGTCAATGGCGAACCGGGCGTCACCCCGGAGACCGAGCGCCGTGTGCAGGAGGCGATCGACGCGCTGGGCTTCCGCCGCAACGACAGCGCGCGGGTGCTGCGCAAGGGCAGTACGGCAAGCATCGGCCTCGTCCTGGAGGACCTCGCCGACCCGTTCTACGGACCCCTGAGCCGCGCCGTCGAGGAGATCGCCCGGGCGCACGGCGCCCTGCTGATCAACGGGTCGAGCGCCGAGGACCCGGAACGCGAGCAGGAGCTGGTGCTGGCGCTGTGCGCACGGCGCGTGGACGGGCTGGTGATCATTCCGGCCGGTGACGACCACCGGTATCTGGAGCCCGAGCTGAAGGCGGGCGTCGCCACGGTGTTCGTGGACCGGCCGGCCGGGCAGATCGACGCCGATGTCGTCCTGTCGGACAGTTTCGGCGGCGCCCGCGACGGCGTCGCCCATCTGATCGCGCACGGTCACCGCCGGATCGGCTTCATCGGTGACATGCCCCGCATCCACACCGCCGCCGAGCGGCTGCGCGGCTATCGCGCCGCGATGGAGGACGCGGGCATACCGGTCGAGGACGCGTGGATGTCGCTCGGTGTCACCGACCCGGAGCGGGTGCGCCGCGCGGCCGAGGGGATGCTCGTCGGGCCGTCCCCGGTCACGGCGATCTTCGCGGGCAACAACCGGGTGACGGTCACGGTCGTCCGGGTCCTCGCCGAGCATCGCCGCCCCGTCGCGCTGGTGGGCTTCGACGACTTCGAACTCGCCGATCTGCTCCAGCCGGGTGTCACGGTCGTCGCCCAGGACGCGGCCCTGCTCGGCCGTACGGCCGCCGAACGCCTCTTCCGCCAGTTGGACGGCACCCTGCTCACCCCGGAGCGCATCGAACTCCCGACCCGTCTGATCACCCGGGGCTCGGGGGAACTGCCCCCGGCGGACTGAGCCGCCGATGCGCACCCTTGAGTCGCTGGGCCTCGCCGAGGCCCCGCGCGATCACCCGCTCACCTATCCGGGCGCCTGGCCGACCGAGTCCGGAATCCTGGACGGCGACCGCTTCCTCCCCCTCCCCCATCCCTTTCTGTCCGCCGGCCGCGTGCCCGTCCTCGCCGTCGGCTCCAACGCCTCCCCCGGTCAACTCCGGCACAAGATGGCGGAGTTCGACATCCGCGCGCCGCTCCCGATGACCCGGGCCAAGGTCACCGGCATCGAGGTCGGCGTCTCGGCCCATGTGAGCCTGCTCGGGTATGTCTCCGCATCGCCCTTCAACGCCCCCGGAAACGTACGGGAGTTGTTCGTCACCTGGCTCGACACGGACCAGCTCGCCGTCATCGACGCCAGCGAGGGAGTGCCGGCGCCGACAGGCCCGTACGACCGCGCCTTGCTCCCCTCCCCCGACGTGACCGTGGAGTTGGAGTCCGGCGAGCGGCTGCCCGGCGTGTACGCGTACGTCAACCGGCGCGGAGTGCTGCGCGGCGGTTCCGGAAGTCCGCGCCGCCATCCGGGAGAACGCCGGCTGCTCACCGAACTCCTCGCCGGATCACCGGGGTTGAGGGAGCTGTTCGGCGGCACGCCCGAGGAGTTCTGCACCCGGGCCCGCTTCGACCGGGACCGGTGCGACCGGGGGACCCGGCTGTTCGCGGCGGAGGGGCTGGTGGTCGCGTCCGGTCTGGAGCCGTACGTCGAGCCGTACGTACGGAATCAGCAGACCGGCAGTCCGGGCACCGGTTCGTCGTTGGCGCCGCCCTCGATGTAGACAGCGCTGACATGGACATCAGCGTTGCCGCTGTCGTCGTCGGTCTTCGCCCACCAGGTGTTCGTCCACTCGCCGGATGTCTCGCGCCGGCCCAGGTCCTGCTGGCAATAGAAGTAGTTGGTGCCCGAGTTGAGGACGCCGACCTCGGTGCCGGACGCGTTGTAGGACTTCGCGGTGCGCCAGACCGTGCAGTTGTACTTGCCGTCGCCGATGGACACGCACGCGGTGGCGGGGCTGGGGGGCGCGTCTTCGCTCGGAGCGGTCGTGTCGTCCCCTGTGCTGGGCGTCGCCGCCGGGGACGGGGTTTTCCCGGCGCCCTTGCCGGTGGGCGTCGGAGTGGCGGAGGGGTCCGGGTCGGCCCGGCCGGTGTCCGTGGCGGGCGCACCGACCTGGCCCTTCTGCGATGCCACGGGCCCGGCGCTCGCCTCGCTGTCGCCGCCGTCGCCGATCAGCGCCACGGTGACTCCGGCGGCGAGGGCGACGGTGACGGCCGCGGCAGTGAGCAGCGCGCGTCCCCTGCGGCGGGGTCGGGCGGAGGCGGGAGCCGGGGCGGCGAAGGTGGTCGGGTCCGCGAGGTGGTCGGAGTCCTGGTCGACGAGGGTCGTTATGGGCCCGGCGGGGCCGATTCCGGGTGTTCCGGATGCCGTGGGCTCGGGCGGGCCGAAGCCGGGGGACGGTTGCTGTGCGGCTTCGGGGGCGGGCGGAACCTGTTCGGCGGGTCCGGACCCTGGCGGCACCGCCGGGACAGCGGACTCTGCCGCCTCCTCCGCCTGCACCTCGGGCACCCCGGCCGTGGCGGCCCCGTGCTGCCGAAGCCCCGTCGTGGGCATGTCCGTGACCCCGCTCGTGGCCGACGCCACCGCCTCCAGCAGGCCCCGCGCCGTCGCCGCGTCCGGGCGTTCCTCCGGGCGCTTGGCCATCAGGAGCCGCAGGACCGGGCCCAGGTCACCGGCCTGGCGGGGCTCCGGGACGGGATCGGCCACGATCGCGGTGAGCGTGGACCAGGTCGACGTACGGCGGAAGGGCGAGGCGCCCTCGACGGCCGCGTACAGGGTGGCGCCCAGGGCCCAGATGTCGGAGGCGGGGCCGGGGTCGTTGCCCTGGGCCCGTTCGGGGGCCAAGTAGTCCAGGGAGCCCACGAGTTCGCCGCTGCGGGTGAGGTGGGTGGCCGAGCCGTCGCCCGGGTCCTCCATCGTGGCGATGCCGAAGTCCGTGAGGACGACCCGGCCCGAGTCCTCCAGCAGGATGTTGCCGGGCTTCACGTCACGGTGCAGGACTCCGACGCGGTGGGCGGCGGCCAGCGCGTCCATGACCTGGGCGCCGATCCGGGCGACCTCGCGCGGGTCCAGGGTGCCGCGCTCGCGCAGGACGTCGTCCAGGGAGAGGCCGTCCACCAGCTCCATGACGATCAGCGGGCTGCCGTCGATCTCCGCGACGTCGTGCACGGCGACGACTCCGGAGTGCCGTATTCGGGCCGCCGCGCGGGCCTCGCGCTGCATCCGCAGCCGCAGGGCGGCCAGTTCGGGTGCGGCGGCGTCCGTGAACGTACGCAGTTCCTTGACGGCGACCTCGCGGCCGAGGACCTCGTCGACCGCACGCCAGACGATGCCCATGCCGCCGCGCCCGAGCTGGGCCACGACCCGGTAACGGCCGGCCAGCAGCCGACCGGTCCCGTCCTTCTGCTCCACCGCCCGTGCCTCCGGCCGCTCTTCCGGCCGTCCGGCCGTCTGTCCCTGCTCCCCCGAAGACACCGCTGCCCCGTTCCTGTGACCCACCCGTGTGTCCGTACAGACTACGGGGCGGGTGTGACAGCGGAAGATCGTGGCCGCTCTTGTGACAGGGGTGCTACCTGGGCGACGCCGTCAGGTCCGCACGCCTGGGCCGTGCGAAGCCGTCCAGGTCGGCCCTGGTCAGCCCCTCCGTCGCCCGGGTCACCTCTGCGGCGTCGAGGGCGCCGCAGTCCAGGCCGCGCAGCAGATAGCCGCTGAGGGCCTTGGCGGTGGCGGGCTCGTCCATGACGTCGCCGCCGGCGCGGTTGGCGTAGCGGGAGAGGCGGGCCGCGGCCTGTTCGTAACCTTCGCGGTAGAAGGCGAAGACGGCCGCGTACCGGGTCGGGATGTGCCGGGGATGCATGTCCCAGCCCTGGTAGTAGGCGCGGGACAGGGCGCGCCGGGTGAGGCCGTAGTGCAGTCGCCAGGCCGCGTGGACCTGTTCGGTCGGGCCGACCGGCAGGACGTTGGTGGAGCCGTCCGAGACGCGTACGCCGGTGCCCGCCGCCGCGACCTGCATGATCGCCTTGGCGTGGTCGGCGGCCGGGTGGTCGCTGGCCTGGTACGCGGCGGAGACGCCGAGGCAGGCGCTGTAGTCGAAGGTGCCGTAGTGCAGGCCGGTGGCGCGGCCCTCGGCGGCCTGGATCATCCGGGCGACCGTGGCGGTGCCGTCGGTGGCGAGGATGGACTGGCTGGTCTCGATCTGGATCTCGAAGCCGATCCGGCCGGGCGTGAGCCCGCGCGCCTTCTCGAACTCCTCCAGGAGCCTGACCATGGCGGTGACCTGCTCGGCGTACGTCACCTTGGGGAGGGTGAGGACCAGCCCGTCGGGCAGACCGCCGGCCTCCATCAGGCCGGTCAGGAAGATGTCGAGGGTGCGGATGCCCCGGTCGCGGACCGGCGCCTCCATGCACTTCATCCGGATGCCCATGTACGGGGCCGCCGTGCCCTTCGCGTAGGCCTCGGCGATCAGCCGGGCCGCGCGGGCCGCCGTCTCGTCCTCCTCGGCGTCCGGGCGGGGGCCGTAGCCGTCCTCGAAGTCGACGCGCAGGTCTTCGATCGGCTCGCGCACCAGTTTGGCGCGGACACGGTCGTGGACGGCTTCGGCGAGGTCGTCGGAGAGATCGAGGACGGCGGCGAAGGAGGCGGCGTCCGGGGCGTGTTCGTCGAGGGCGGCGAGGGCCTGGTCGCCCCAGGAGCGGATGGTGTCGGCGGCGAAGGCGTCCCCGGGGACGTAGACGGTGTGCACGGGCTGACGGGTGCCCGGGTCGCCCGGGTAGCGGCGCTCCAGCTCCGCGTCGACGGGGGCGAGGGAGGCGCTGATCTCCTCGCTGACGGCGCCCGCGAGACTCGTCGCCACGTTCTCCTGCCGGCCCTGCCCCATTCCACACCCTCCGTCTTCCGCACTGCGGAATCAACAATCCGTATAACGAAGCTAACTGTCGATCTTCACCTCGGTCAACACCGTCTCGAAGTGGGATTCCCCATGTCATCCCCCAGATCACTGCTGTCCCGGCCGCTTCTTCCGTATTCATTCGGCAAGGTTCATCCTGACTCTCAAGGGGAGGAGATCGCGTGCCGAAAGAGGTCGGAGTGACGCGTCGTCAAGGACTCAAGTCCGCGGCGGCCGTCGCCATCGCCGTGCCGCTGCTGACCACGGCGGGCTCGTCGAAACCGGCGGTCGCCGGCGAGCACCCGGGCGCCCTGAACGTCATGACGTTCAACGTGCGCTTCGCGACCGTCGTGGACGACACACCGCGCTGGACCGTGCGCAGGCCGGTGATGCGGGAGCTGCTGCGGCGCGAGCGTCCCCACATCATCGGCACCCAGGAGGGGCTCTACCAGCAGGTGCGCATGATCGAGAAGGACCTCGGCGGGCACTACGACTGGATCGGCACCGGCCGCGGGGGTGGCAGCAAGGACGAGTTCATGGCCGTCTTTTACGACACCCGCAGACTCGACCCGATCGAGTTCGATCACTTCTGGCTGTCCGACACCCCGTACACGATCGCCTCCAACACCTGGGGCGCGGACTGGCTGCGCATGGTGACCTGGGTGAAGTTCGCCGATCTCGCCGACGGGGGGCGGGAGTTCTACGTCCTCAACACCCATCTGGACAGCGTCAGCCAGTACGCCCGGGAGCGCTCCGCGGGGCTCATCGGCGAGACGATCGCCGGTTGGGACCCGTCGGTGCCGGTCGTCGTCACCGGCGACTTCAACTCGGCCGCCCACGACAACCGGGTGTACGACCTGATGCTGGCGAACGGGCTCGTCGACACCTGGGACACGGCGGACTCCCGCAGTCCGCTGTACGGGACGTTCCCCGCCTACCGGACGCCCAAGCCCGGCGGTCGGCGCATCGACTGGATCCTGACCTCGCCCGGGGTGACCACGCACTGGGCGGCGATCAACAACTTCTCCGTCGACGGGATGTACCCCAGCGACCATCTGCCGGTGCAGGCCTCGCTGACTCTGGGATGAACCGACCCTGGGACGAGACGAGGCCCCCGTGACCGGTCGTGCGGTCGCGGGGGCCTCGGACGGCTCAGGAGGATCAGCCCTTGCGGGTGTTGATCTCCTCGGTGAGCTGCGGGACGACGTCGAAGAGGTCACCGACGACGCCGTAGTCGACGAGGTCGAAGATCGGGGCCTCGGCGTCCTTGTTGACCGCCACGATCGTCTTCGAGGTCTGCATTCCGGCGCGGTGCTGGATGGCGCCGGAGATGCCGTTGGCGATGTACAGCTGCGGCGAGACGGACTTGCCGGTCTGGCCGACCTGGTTGGTGTGCGGGTACCAGCCCGCGTCCACCGCGGCGCGCGAGGCGCCGACGGCGGCGCCGAGGGAGTCGGCGAGCGATTCGATGATCGCGAAGTTCTCCGAGCCGTTGACGCCACGGCCGCCGGAGACGACGATCGCGGCCTCGGTCAGCTCCGGACGGCCGGTCGACTCGCGCGGGGTGCGCGCGGTGACCTTGGTGCCGGTGGCCTGGGCGGAGAAGGTGACGGCGAGGGCCTCGACCGTGCCGGCGGCCGGGGCGGCCTCCACCGGGGCGCTGTTGGGCTTGACCGTGATGACCGGGGTGCCCTTGGCGACGCGGGTCTTGGTGGTGAAGGACGCGGCGAACGCGGACTGCGTGGCCACCGGACCGGAGTCGCCGGCCTCCAGGTCGACGGCGTCGGTGATGATGCCGGAGCCGATGCGCAGCGCGAGGCGGGCGGCGATCTCCTTGCCCTCGGCGGAGGAGGGGACCAGTACGGCGGCCGGGGAGACGGCGTCGTAGGCGGCCTGGAGGGCGTCGACCTTCGGGACGACCAGGTAGTCGGCGTACTCGGCGGCCTCGTGGGTGAGGACCTTGACGGCGCCGTGCTCGGCGAGCGCGCCGGCGGTGGCGGCGGCGCCGTTGCCCAGCGCGACGGCGACCGGCTCGCCGATGCGGCGGGCCAGCGTCAGCAGCTCCAGGGTGGGCTTGCGGACGGCACCGTCCACGTGATCGACGTAGACGAGAACTTCAGCCATGGGACTTCTACTCTCCTGCTTGCGGAAGATGAGGGGCGGTCTGCGCAACGGGGCTCGACGAGCCTCGAACGGGGCCTAGATGAACTTCTGGCCCGCGAGGAACTCGGCGAGCTGCTTGCCGCCCTCGCCCTCGTCCTTGACGATCGTGCCGGCCGTGCGCGCCGGGCGCTCGGTGGCGGAGTCGACGCCGGTGTACGCGCCCTCCAGGCCGACCTCCCCGGCCTCCAGGTCGAGGTCGGAGAGGTCCCAGGCCTGAACGGGCTTCTTCTTGGCGGCCATGATGCCCTTGAAGGACGGGTAACGCGCCTCGCCCGACTGGTCGGTGACCGACACGACCGCCGGGAGGGAGGCCTCCAACTGCTCGGAGGCGGAGTCGCCGTCACGACGGCCCTTGACCACACCGTCCGCGACGGCAACCTCGGAGAGCAGCGTGACCTGCGGAACGCCCAGACGCTCGGCGAGCAGCGCCGGTACGACACCCATGGTGCCGTCGGTGGAGGCCATGCCGGAGATGACCAGGTCGTACCCGGCCTTCTCGATCGCCTTGGCCAGCACCAGGGAGGTGCCGATGGCGTCGGTGCCGTGCAGGTCGTCGTCCTCGACGTGGATCGCCTTGTCGGCGCCCATCGAAAGGGCCTTGCGGAGCGCGTCCTTGGCGTCCTCGGGACCGACGGTCAGGACCGTGATCTCTGCGTCGTCGGCCTCGTCGGCGATCTGCAGCGCCTGCTCGACCGCGTATTCGTCGAGTTCCGAGAGCAGACCGTCCACGTCGTCGCGGTCGACGGTCAGGTCATCGGCGAAGTGCCGGTCGCCAGTGGCGTCGGGCACGTACTTCACAGTGACAACGATCCTCAAGCTCACGCCGGCTCTCCTACTGCATCGTCTGTTCCGGGCTGCCTTCCTGAAGGCAGCATAGGCGCCTCAAGCGGCCGGTCCCGGTCGGGGCGACCCGCGCTCCGAACGAAATATTACTCGCCAGTACACCCACTCGGCGCCCACTGAGCAAGCGCTTTGACGTGTGACCTTCGCAACGCAGCGTAACCGGAACCCGGCGGTCTCGCAGCATCGCCAAAATCACATTGTACCGATCGGTCGATCACAAAGGGTCAGTCCCGCAGCCCGTTGAAGCGCCCCTGGTGATAGAGCAGCGGCCGGCCGGGACCCGCGGGATCACCCAGCTCCACCTCGGCCAGCACGATCCGGTGGTCCCCGGCCGGCACGCGCGCGACGATCCGGCACACCAGCCAGGCGAGGACACCGTCGAGGACGGGCACCCCCTCGGGGCCCTCACGCCAGACCGTGGGCGCGCCGAACCGGTCGGCGCCGCTGCGGGCGAAGGTCGCGGCGAGGTCGTGCTGGTGCTCGCCGAGTATGTGCACGCCGACATGGCCGGTGCCGGATATCGCGGGCCAGCTGGAGGCGCCGGTGCTGACGCCGAAGGAGACGAGCGGGGGCTCGGCGGAGACGGAGGCGAGGGAGGTGGCGGTGAAGCCGACGGGGCCGGCGTTCCCCTGCGCGGTGATCACGGCGACTCCGGCCGCGTGCTGCCGGAAGACGGAGCGCAGGAGGTCGGGAGAGGCGGGGACGGTGGACCGAGGGGTGCCGAGGCCGGGCGTGGCCGTCATGGGCGTGTCCTTCTGCGGGAGGCGGTGAGCTGGGCGGTGGCTGCTCAACGACCCGGACAGCGCGCGCTCGCGGTGCGTACGAGATCCACATGGACTCGCGCGTAGAGAAGGAGTTCCGGAGGCATAGGGTCAGGCTGACGATAGATGGCGGGCACAGTCAAGTGGCTTCCGGCATCTGGGAGATGCATCACCGAACACACCATCAGCGGCGGGATCGGGATACTCGGACACCTGGCACACCTCAGACGGCCTCCCCCAGCGCGGCGATGACATCGGCCTTGCGCGGCTGCCCGGTCGCACGCCGCACGATCCGCCCGTCGGCGTCGAGCACCAGCACGGTGGGCGTCTTGAGAATGTCGAGCCTGCGTACGAGGTCCAGGTGCTCC
Source organism: Streptomyces sp. NPDC000878 (assembly GCF_053599695.1). Classification (NCBI taxonomy): domain Bacteria; kingdom Bacillati; phylum Actinomycetota; class Actinomycetes; order Kitasatosporales; family Streptomycetaceae; genus Streptomyces; species Streptomyces sp. NPDC000878. Next base: position 13,150 of record NZ_JBSFMT010000027.1, read on the forward strand.
TCGGCGTCGATCTCGACGTGGGCGACGCCGGGGACCAGCCCTGCCACCTCGCCGAGGACGCGGCGGGTGGCCCGGCAGGGCGCGCAGAAGGCGCTGGAGAACTGGACGAGCGTCGCCCGTTCGCCGAGGCTCTCGCCCAACTCGGCCGCGTCGAGCCGCTTTCCGTCGTCGCGCCCACGCACGCGCACTCTCCCGCTCCGCCGCCGATGCAGCACTCCGAAGGCGCTCGCCGCCGCGAGCACCGCCACGCACACCATGATTCCGGTCATCCTCGGCTGCAGCATTCACGTGACTGAAAAGATTCCCGTGCACTCACATCGCTTCCGCTGCGGAATGATCGGTTCATGGACATCGATGTGAGAGGGCCGTGCCTCGGGGCGGCCGTGACGACCGCCGTGCTGGCGGTCGTGCTGATCACCGGGAGCGCCTGGCTGCTGGCCTGGCAGACGCTGGCGTTCGCGCTGGGCGCGGCGGGTGGGGTGGGGCGTTCCCCGTACGGCTGGCTGTTCCGCAAGGTGGTCCGCCCGCGGCTCGGCCCGCCGACGGAGTTCGAGGCGCCGGAGCCGCCGCGGTTCGCGCAGGCGGTCGGTCTGGTCTTCGCGGGCGTGGGGCTCGCCGGGTACGCGCTGGGTCCCGAGTGGCTGGGAATCGCGGCGACCGGGGCGGCGTTGGCGGCGGCGTTTCTGAACGCCGCGTTCGGGTACTGCCTCGGATGCGAGATGTACCTGGTCGTACGCCGGATGACGGTGCGGACGGAGTAGATGACGGTACGCGCGGAGTAAAGGCGGCTTAAAAGGGCGAGGTGGATCAAGGGGTGAGTGACAAGAATCTCGCCGTTCACAGGCACGAGGGCTGGCCACTCGTCCGTTCTTGGGGCACGATCTGCGCAATGCCGTAAAACCTACGGCTGCGTAAGTTTCCCGCCGGGAACCCCCTTCCCAGGCAGAACAGAGAGAAGGGTCCACCCCGTCCATGGCTGAGCTTGTCTACCGTCCCGCCGTCGGTCTCGCCCAGACGTTGTTCAAGGCCTGGGACCTGAAGATCGACTGCAAGGGGTCGGAGAACATCCCGCGTTCGGGTGGCGCGGTGCTGGTGAGCAATCACATCAGCTACCTGGACTTCATCTTCGACGGCCTGGCGGCTCTCCCGCAGAAGCGGCTGGTGCGCTTCATGGCGAAGGAGTCGGTGTTCCGGCACAGGATCTCCGGCCCGCTGATGCGGAACATGAAGCACATCCCGGTGGACCGCAAGAACGGCGAGGCGGCCTACCAGCACGCCCTCGATTCGCTGCGTTCCGGCGAGATCGTCGGCGTCTTCCCCGAGGCCACGATCTCTCAGTCGTTCACCCTGAAGAGCTTCAAGTCCGGCGCTGCACGCATGGCCCAGGAGGCGGGCGTCCCGCTGATCCCGATGGCCGTGTGGGGCACCCAGCGCCTCTGGACCAAGGGCCACCCGCGCAACTTCAAGCGCAGCCACACCCCGATCACGATCCGGGTCGGCGAGGCCATAGAGGCGTCCCGCGACAAGTACGCGGGCGCGATCACGCGCCAGCTGCGCGAGCGCGTGAACGAGCTTCTGGAAGCGGCCCAGCGGGCGTACCCGGTTCGCCCCAAGGGGCCGGACGACACCTGGTGGATGCCGGCGCACCTCGGTGGGACGGCCCCGACGCCGGAAGAGGTCAGCGAAAAAGGCGCCAGCTGAAACCCCCTAGGGGCGCGGGGAACTGCGCGACCAGCCCCCACGGGCCCGCAGCCGACGAACTCACGCGTTTCGCACCGTAATCCGCGCCCCGGGGCTGAACTTCTCCAGCAGTTCGGCCAGTTCCGCGCCGACGGCATTCGCCTCGGCGACCGTCATCGGCGGGGCCATGCACTCCAGCAGGAAGATCGCGGACGTGGTCTCCTCGGTGAGCCTCGTGCGCGGACCCTGGCGCCAGTTCCAGCGGCGGCAGGTGACGCCCGCCTCGTCGCACCACACGACCTCACCGGCGTCGGGGTGCTCGACGACCTCCTCGCCGCCGGCCACGGTCACGAAGTCCTCGGTACCGGTGGCGCGTACGAGCCGCATCCCGCCCTGGATCCGGTCGAGGTCCTCGCCGCCGACCGGGATCAGATGGGCCACGCTGATCGCGTTGTAGAGGTCGACCAGGACGTTGATCCGGGGCAGACCGGCATCCGTCAGGGCCCGCTTGGCGAGCGCCTCGGCCGAGTTGCGGGTGCGCGACGGCTTGGAGCCGAACGCCGTGTACGTGTCGCGCCAGGCGGCGATGTGCGCGTCCTCGTGCGGGGCGCGGCCGTCCAGGCGTACGGCGAGCCGACGGGCCGCGTCGTCCAGGAGCGCCGAACTGGCGTCGGTGCTGGGCCCGTTGACGAGTCCGTGTGCCTCGATGGCGACGTGGGTGAAGCCGGGCGCGATCGCGCGCACCTCGTCGGACACGGTAAGGGTGAGTGTCATCGCTTGCCTCAGAGTGCGGTGGGGAGCGTCTTCCAGAGATACGGCCTGTCGGGCGCGGCCTTCAGCACGCCCAGCACGACCGGATGAGGTTCAGCGTACAGTACTGGATAGTCCACCTCATTGGACTTCGCATCCGGGACCCACGCCAGGCGCTCGCCGTCGAGGGAGAACCGCGCGTCCACGCCCGCCTTGTTGCCTCGCGGGTCCTGACGGTGCCAGGCGCCGTTGAACCGTACGGCGACCAGGCCGTGCACGACATGACCGGCCCCGTCGTCGTGCGCGAGCCGCTGGTAGCAGAGCGCCGTGGGGATGTCCTCGGCGCGCAGCAGCGCGGCCAGCGCGTGGGCCTTGGCGTAGCAGATGCCGGTGCGCTGCTCCAGGACGGTGGAGGCCCGCCAGGTGACGCGCGGGTCCCCGCTGTCGCCGGAGTGCGGGACGGTGTCTCGTACGAACTCGTACGCCGCCTGCGCATAGGCATACGAGTCCGACGCTTCCTTGGCGAGACGCGCCGCGGTCTCTCGTACCACTGGATGATGGTGGTCGATGACCTCGTCAGCGGCCAGATATGCGGACAGGTCAGGGGTGTTCTGGATCAGCTCCATGCGTCCAGAGCATAGGAAAGCGATCACCCGACAGTCAATGACTTTTCAGGTGACCGCATACCTATGCACAGAGAACCACACCCTGGCTACCGCGCCATCTCCTCCTTCAGCGCCGCCACGAACGCGTCCACGTCGTCCTCGGTCGTGTCGAAGGCGCACATCCAGCGGACGTCTCCGGCCGCCTCGTCCCAGAAGTAGAAGCGGAAGCGCTTCTGCAGGCGTTCGCTCACGTCGTGCGGAAGGCGGGCGAAGACCGCGTTCGCCTGCACCGGGTGGAGGATCTCGACCCCGTGCACGGCCCGTACGCCCTCCGCGAGGCGCTGGGCCATCGCGTTGGAGTGGCGGGCGTTGCGCAGCCACAGGTCCTTGGCGAGCAGCGCCTCCAACTGCACCGACACGAAGCGCATCTTGGAGGCGAGTTGCATGGACAGCTTGCGCAGATGCTTCATGTGGCTGACGGCGTCCTGGTCGATGACGACGACCGCCTCACCGAACAGCGCGCCGTTCTTCGTCCCGCCGAGGGAGAGGATGTCGACGCCGACGGCGTTGGTGAACGTCCGCATCGGGACGTCGAGGGAGGCCGCCGCGTTGGCTATGCGGGAGCCGTCCAGGTGGACCTTCATGCCGTGCGCGTGGGCGTGGTCGCAGATCGCGCGGATCTCGTCCGGGGTGTAGAGCGTCCCCAGCTCGGTGCTCTGGGTGATCGAGACGACCTGCGGCATCGCACGGTGCTCGTCGTCCCAGCCGTACGCCTGCCGGTCGATCAGGTCGGGGGTCAGCTTGCCGTCGGGTGTGGGCACCGTGAGCAGCTTGAGGCCGCCCATGCGCTCGGGGGCGCCGCCCTCGTCCACGTTGATGTGCGCGCTCTCGGCGCAGATCACGGCGCCCCAGCGGTCGGTGACCGCCTGGAGCGCGACGACGTTGGCCCCGGTGCCGTTGAAGACGGGGAACGCCTCCGCGGTGGCCCCGAAGTGGCTGCGGACGATCCGCTGGAGGTTCTCCGTGTAGTCGTCCTCGCCGTACGCGACCTGGTGCCCGCCGTTGGCCAGGGCCAGGGCGGCGAGCACCTCGGGGTGGACCCCCGCGTAGTTGTCGCTGGCGAAGCCTCGGGCCTCCGGGTCGTGATGACGGCGTGCGTCGGTCTTCGGAGGGTTCACGGCTTCTCGGTGAGCCACAGACGTTTCCCGTTCACTTCGGCGGCGGGCCGGTCCCAGACGCCGACGATGGCCTCGGCCAGCTCCTTGACGTCCGTGAAGCCCGCGAACTTCGCGTTGGGGCGCTCGGCGCGCATCGCGTCGTGCACCAACGCCTTCACGACCAGGATCGCAGCCGCCGACGTCGCCCCGTCCGCGCCCTCCGAGGCGCCGGCCTTGCGGAAGTAGTCGCCCATGGCCAGCGTCCACGCCTCGGCGGCGGCCTTGGCGGCCGAGTACGCGGCGTTGCCCGCCGTGGGGTTGCTCGCACCGGCGGCGCTGATCAGGACGTACCGGCCGCGTTCGCTGCGCTGGAGCGCCTCGTGGAAGGCGAGGGAGGTGTGCTGGACGGTGCGGATGAGCAGCAGTTCCAGCAGGTCCCAGTCATCGAGGACCGTCTTGGTGAAGGTCTCGCTGCCGCGCCAGCCGCCGACGAGGTGGACCAGGCCGTCGACGCGCCCGAAGTCCTTCTCGATGCGCGTGGCCCAGTCCCGGGTCGACTGGAGGTCCAGCAGGTCGACGGTGTCGCCGACGACATCGGCGCCGCCGTGCGCGTAGCTCGCCGCGTCCACGGCCTCCGCGAGCCGCTCCGGGTCGTTGTCCGCGCCGACGACGGTCGCGCCCGCCTCGGCGAGCCTGAGCAGTGCCGCCCGGCCGGCCGGTCCGCCGGCGCCCGCGACCGCGATCACCGCACCGCTGAGAGCCCCGTTCCCCATCTTCATCGCCTCCTGAGCAGTGTTTTCGGTGGTGCGGTCGCTCACGCGGCGACTCGCTCGGCGCTCTCCGCGGTGATCCCCCGGGTTGAGGCGATCACGTTCTTCAGCTTCTTGGAAAGGGCCTCATAGAACATGCTCAGCGGAAACTCGTCCGGAAGCACGTCGTCGACGAGTTTGCGCGGCGGCTGGTTCAGGTCGAGGGCGTCGGGACCCTTGGCCCAACGGGAGCCCGGGTGCGGGGCGAGATAGGTGGAGACCAGCTCGAACGCCTTGAACCAGTGGACGAGTTTGGGCCGGTCGATGCCCTCGCGGTAGAGGGTCTCGATCTCGGCGCAGAGCTGGTTGGTGACCTGCGGGGCGCGCTGCCAGTCGATGTGCAGCTTGTTGTCGGTCCACCGGACCACGTCGTGCTTGTGGAGGTACGCGAAGAGGAGCTGGCCGCCGAGGCCGTCGTAGTTGCGGACGCGCTCGCCGGTGACCGGGAAGCGGAACATCCGGTCGAACAGCACGGCGAACTGCACGTCACGGGCCTGGGGAATGCCCTCGGCCTCCAGCTTCACGGCCTCCTTGAAGGCGGTGAGGTCGCAGCGCAGCTCTTCGAGGCCGTACATCCAGAACGGCTGACGCTGCTTGATCATGAAGGGGTCGAAGGGCAGGTCGCCGCGGCTGTGGGTGCGGTCGTGGACCATGTCCCACAGGACGAAGGCCTCCTCGCAGCGCTTCTGGTCGTGGACCATCGCGGCGACGTCCGCGGGCAGGTCGAGGCCCAGGATGTCGACGGCGGCGTCGGTGACCCGGCGGAAGCGGGCGGCCTCGCGGTCGCAGAAGATGCCGCCCCAGGTGAACCGTTCCGGCGCCTCGCGCACCGCGATGGTCTCCGGGAAGAGGACGGCGGAATTGGTGTCGTACCCGGCCGTGAAGTCCTCGAAGGTGATGCCGCAGAACAGCGGGTTGTCGTAGCGGGTGCGCTCCAGCTCGGCCAGCCAGTCGGGCCAGACCATGCGCAGGACGACCGCTTCGAAGTTGCGGTCCGGGTTGCCGTTCTGCGTGTACATCGGGAAGACGACCAGGTGCTGGAGGCCGTCCGCGCGGCTCGCGGCGGGCTGGAAGGCCAGCAGCGAATCGAGGAAGTCCGGCACCTTGAAACCGCCGTCGGACCAGCGGCGCAGATCCTTGGCGAGGGCCTGGTGGTAGGCGGTGTCGTGCGGCAGCAGCGGGGACAGTTCCGCGACGGCGTCCACGATCCGGCGGACGGCGAGATCGATGTCCGCGGGGTCCGGGGCGTCCTCCCGGTCGAAGTCGATCGACCCGTCCTTGGCCTGCCATGGCCGGATCTGTTCCACGGCGTCCTTGAGCACGGGCCATGCCGGGTGCTCCACCACCCTGCCGAGCGGAAGAACCCGCTCGTCCGGAACCGCCTGCACAAGAATTTCCGTCATGTCCCATCCTCCCCGGGAGAACCTCGCGTAAGAACACCGTATGCGCACGAGGTTCCCGATCACAAGGCGAGACAGGAGAGATTATCCTGCCCACCCCCATGGTCACCGCGTATTTTCCTGCCGGAAACCAAAAGGACGGTTACTTCCGGTACCCGGCAGTGGCCGCTCCACACCCCCTTCCCAACCCACCACTTCCGGCCAGCGGTTCCGGCGCGTCTGTACGGGTTCAATGCCCGGGCAGGCGGTTAGGCTGCGGCAGCCGAGCCGCCGTCGACGGAAGCGAGTTGACCTTGAACTTCCTGACCATCGGGCACCGCGGAATCATGGGCGTCGAGCCCGAGAACACCCTGCGTTCGTTCGTCGCCGCCGAGCAGGCGGGCCTCGACATGATCGAACTCGATCTGCGTCTCAGCCGGGACGGCGCCCTCGTCGTCATGCACGACGCCGACGTGGACCGCACGACGAACGGCACCGGGACCGTCGCCGAGAAGTCCCTCGCCGAGCTGCGCGCCCTGGACGCGGGCCGCGACGAGCGCGTCCCGGTGTTCGAGGAGGTCCTGGACGCGGTCGGCGCACCGCTCCAGGCCGAGATCAAGGACACGGCGGCGGCGCGGGCGCTGGCCGAGGTGCTGGACCGCCGCGAGCTGGCCGACCGGATCGAGGTGTCCTCGTTCCACGAGGACGCGATCGCCGAGATCACCCGCCTGGTGCCCGGGGTACGCACGGCGCTCATCGCCAGCCGCTACGGCACCGACGTCGTGGACCGCGCCACCCGCGTCGGCGCCTCGACCGTCTGCCTCAACATCCGCCGCCTCACCCTGGAGATCGTCGAGCGGGCCAGGAAGGCGGACCTGCGGATCATCGGCTGGGTGGTCAACACCCAGGACCAGCTGCGCCTCGTACGGGCCCTGGAGCTGGACGGCGCGACCACCGACTACCCGCAGATCAAACGCACGGGCCGCTTCACCGCGTAGCGGCTACACAAGCTCCTTCACCAGCAGCTCGAACTGCAGATCGTCGCGCTGCGGAATGCCGAAGCGCTCGTCGCCGTACGGGAAGGGGGTCATCTTTCCCGTACGGCGGTAGCCGCGCCGCTCGTACCAGGCGATGAGGTCGTTCCGTACGGAGATCACGGTCATGTGCATCTCACGCGCGCCCCACGTCTCGCGCGCCGACCGCTCAGCCTCCGCGATGATCACCTTGCCCAGGCCCGCGCCCTGGAGCACCGGGCTGACCGCGAACATGCCGAAGTAGGCGTGGTCGCCGCGGTGTTCGAGCTGGCAGCAGGCGACCACACGGCCGTCCTGTTCGACGGTCAGCAGCCGGCTGTCGGCCGACTTGATGACGTTCAGCACGCCCTGCGGATCGGTGCGCTGTCCTTCGAGGATGTCCGCCTCGGTGGTCCAGCCCGCCCGGCTGCTGTCTCCGCGGTACGCCGACTCGATCAGCACGACCAGGGTGTCGATGTCGGCCTCGGTGGCGTCTCGGAAGGTCGGTCCGGTGGTTGCGGTGTCCATGGCGGCGGTTCTCCGGCTTCTCGTGCTTCTGGTGCGCTGCGCGGGCACCGATGAGCGTAACGCCGACGCCGGGCAGGCTCTAGGCTCCGGTTGCATGGTGCATGTACTGAGCAGCCGGGTTCTTCTCCGGCCCCTCGACCCGGAGCGTTCCCGGGTCTTCTACGGCGAGCGGCTGGGGCTCGCCGTCCACCGCGAGTTCGGGACGGGGCCGGAGCGGGGCACAGTCTACTTCCTCGGCGGCGGGTTCCTGGAGCTGTCGGGACGGGCCGAGGAACCGCCGTCGCCGTCCGTACGGCTGTGGCTCCAGGTGGCCGACGTGACGGCCGCGCATGACGAGCTGGTGTCCCGGGACGTGGAGATCGTCCGGCCGCCGGTGAAGGAGCCGTGGGGGCTCGTCGAGATGTGGATCGCGGATCCGGACGGCACGCGGATCGTGCTGGTGGAGGTGCCGGCGGACCATCCGCTGCGGTACCGGCCGGGCATCTGAGGGGCACCCGCTGGGGTGCGCCGGTGGACGGGCCGGACTAGCGTGCTGCGGGAGAACAGTGGACCGCACACGCCCTGAGGAAGGCCGTGACGCCATGAAGTTCGACAAGCCCGTGACCGGCGGACCCTGCTGGGCCGAGTTGGGCACCACCGACCTGGAGGCGACCAAGCGCTTCTACGCCGACCTCTTCGGCTGGCGGCCCCAGACGGACCCGAGCGCGGAGATGGGCGGTTACACCATCGCCCACCTCGGGGACGCCCCCGTCGCCGCGTTCGTGCCGCTGGGCGAGGAGAAGCAGCCCGTCGCCTGGTACGTGACGTTCGCCGTGGCGGACGTGGACGCGACGCTGACGAAGGTGCGGGCGGCGGGCGGCTCGGTGGCCATGGAGCCCGGGGACGTGCCGGGCATGGGACGGTTCGCGTCCGCCGCCGATCCCGACGGCGCGGCCTTCCAGCTGTGGCGGGACCAGGGCTTCGCGGGCGCGGGCCTGCTCAACGCGCCGGGCTCGCTCGGCTGGGTGGAGCTGGCGACGCGCGACACCGAGCGGGCGCGGACGTTCTACACCGCGGTCTTCGGCTGGTCCGTCACCGCCTCCCCCGAGTACACGCACTTCGGCGTCGACGGTGCCGAGTTCGGTGGGATGCTCGCGATGAACGACATGTACCCGCCGGAGGTGCCGCCGCACTGGCTGCCGTACTTCGTGGTCGAGGACGTGGACGCCTCGGCGGACGCGGCGGCCGGAGCAGGAGCCACCATCGTCATGGAGCCCACGAGCATCCCGAACGGTCCGCGCATCGCGGTGCTGCGGGATCCGGGTGGCGCGGTGCTCGGCATTCACCGGGAGTCGGCGGAGGGCTGATCCGGGCGCCGGCTCAGAACCGCAGCGCGCCCAGCCGCCCCTCCAGTCGGCCGAGCAACTCCCCCAGCAGTCCGGCGAGTTCCTGCTGTCCGGTGCTGTCGAGGCCGGACAGCACGGCGGTCTCGTAGGTGAGCTGCTCGGGCAGCACACCGTCGACGAGGTCGCGTCCGGCGTCGGTGAGGCGGACGTGGGCGACCCGCCGGTCCCGGGTGTCGCCGCGCCGCTCGACCAGGCCCCGTTCGGTCAGCTGCTTGAGCCGCTTGGTGACGGCGGCCCCGGAGGAGAAGGTTTCGCGGGTGAGTTCGCTCGGGGTCAGTTCGCGGCCGGTGCGCCGGAGCGCGCCGAGCAGATCGAACTCGGGGCGGGTGAGCCCCACGCGGCGCAGCGGGGCGTCCTCGGCCTGCTGGAGGAGGGCGGCGCAGCGGTTGATCCGGCCGATGATCTCCATGGGCCCGGTGTCGAGGCCGGGATGGACGGTCTGCCACTGGCGTACGACTCCGGCCACGGTGTCGTACGCCGGGCCGAGGGGGGCTCGCGACCCGGTGGCTGTCTCCTCGGCCGCCGCGCCTCTGCCGGGCGGTGTGCCCCCGTTCACTGCCGTCATGGCCCTACGTCCTCCGTCGCCCTGTCGTCCGTCCAGCATCGTCCAGGCCGGCTGCCGCCTACGGGCGTAGCCCCTGGCCTCGTGCCGTCGCCGCGAGCGTACGGTGTCCGGACCGTTCGGCGAGCACGACCCGCTCCTGGGGTCGGGTGCGTTGCCACCACTCCCCGGCCGCCGTGTCGGCGAGGGTGCGCAGGTCGGAGAGGGCGGCGGCGAGGCCGCGACGCGCTTCGTCCAGGCGTTCGGGTACAGGATGTACGTCCGTCAGAGCGCGTTCGGCGTGGGTGCGGGCGTGTTCCACCGCCGTCAGCGCGTGCTCGACGCGGAGGCCCGCGCGGTGGTTGGTGACCGCGACGGCCGCGAGGAAGCCGAGCAGCGCGCCGACGCCCGTGTCGACGATCCGTTCGGTCATCAGCCGGCCGGGTTCCTGGAACCCCGTGAACTCGGTGACGAGCAGCGCCATCGGGGTCACACAGACGCTGCCGAGCCAGTAGTTGCGGCTGATCAGCGCCTCGGCGCCGAAGTTGAGGGCGAGGCAGCACAGGACGAGGGCGACCGGCCCGAGGTGCGCCAGCGGTACGACGGCGGCGAAGAGCAGCAACCCGGCGAGGTTGCCGACGGTCCGCTGCACGGCCCGGTTCCAGGTGAGGGTGACGTTGGCCTGGTAGAGGGAGGCCGCGGTGACGAGGGCCCAGTAGGGGCGGCCGATGCCGAGGGCGAGGGAGGCGTATCCGGCGAGGGCGCAGCCCAAGGCGGTGCGTGCGGCGAAGGGCGCGAGCGGGCCGAGCCTCGTCCACAACGGCTGCGCCGGGGCGGCGAGTTCGGCGTCGAGCGGCTTCCCCGCATGTCGTTCGCCGGGCGTCGGGATCTGTCCGCCACCGCGCAACTGCCGTGCCCAGGCGCGTAGTTCGTCGGGGCGGCTCCCTCCGGGCACGGCGAGCGCGAACTCGGCCCGCACGACCAGCCGTTGGAGAGCGCTCCGGGTCGTGGCGCGAGTCGTGCCCGGGCTGCCACCTGCCGACGACAGCGTCTGCCGGGCCGTCTGGACCGCGGCCTCGGCGGCGACCCGCGACCGGACATACCCATGGCCGCCGATGCCGTCGCCGCTGCCGTGCGCCTCGATGTGCGCGGCGACGGCGTTGAGGGCATGGGCCGTCGCGCGGCGCTCCGGGCCGTGCGGGCGGACGAGTCCGGGTGCCATGCCGACGAGCCAGGCCCAGACACCCGCCCCGGCGGCCAGCGCCAGATGGCCGGGCACCTGGCCGAGGGTCTGCGGGGCGAACAGCGCGGCGGACGACACGAAGGTGAGCACCACGTTCGCGGGCGGGCCGATGCGCGTGGCGTCGCACAGCGTCTTCTGCACGGCGGCCAGCAGCGCGCCGACGGTGACCAGGACGACGGCGTTGCGGGTGAGCGAGGCGGCGACGAGCGCGACGGCCAGTCCGGCGAGCATGCCGAGGACCACTCCCGCCAGGACGCGGGCCCTGGCGGCGTACGGCCGGTTGTGGGCGTAGAGCGCGCACAGCGCCCCGGCCATCGGGTACATCGCCAGGTCGAGGCGGTCGAGCGCGGCCAGGGTCAGACAGGGGGGAGCGACGGCGGCGATCACGCTCAGGGCCGGTTTGAACCAGATCTCGGAGGGCCGGCCGACGCGCAGCACGCCGGTCAGCGGGAGGCGTCGTACGGGCGGGGTGGCGGCGGAATCGGGACTCACTCTCAAAGATTAGCAGGTGTTTTACTCGTAAAACATATACTCCCACCTGCGATGCTCCGGCGTACGCTCCCCCGCGTACACCCTTGCGCTCGCATGCGCACCGCCCGGCGTGGGCATCTCTTCAGCGGAGGGCTCGGGGGTCGAGGGGGAGGTTCGTGTGCACGGTCCGGCTTCGCCCGGGTGGCTGCTGGTCGCGCTGTGCGCGGCGACCGGGGCGTACTGCCTGCTGCGGATGCGCAGCACCGTCGAGGAACAGCGCCGGGCCGCGGGCGGCGAGGCGCTGATGAGCTTCGGCATGGCCGCGATGGCCGTGCCCGCCGCCGTACTCACCCCGCCGCGCTGGGCCTGGCTGGTGTACACGGCGGTGTTCGGCTCGGCCGCACTGCACTCCCTGTGGGCGGCCCGCACCGGGCCGCACCATCTGCACCATCTGATGGGCGCGTTCGCGATGGCCTACATGGCGGCGGCAATGGCCGCCGCCCCCGGCCACCACCACGGGTCCGGCACGGCCGGAGTCCCGCTGCTGACGACGGCGCTGCTCCTCTACTTCACCGGGTACGTCCTGCTGTCCGGCGTCCGGCTGCTGTCGGTGCCGGTGCTCGCCGTCGGTGGCGGTGGCGGTGGCGGGGTCCGGACCGGTTCGCCGGGCTGGGGCGACCGGCCCGAACTGGCGCGCGCCTGCCGGTTGTCGATGGGCATCGCGACGGTCGCCATGCTGGTCACGCTCTGACTGTACGAATCCGTGGTCTGCGTCACTTTGCCGCGACGGACCGTAGGTCCGAGCGCCGCCCCGCTCATAAGGTGCACTCATGATGGTCCCCGCAGCACTGTTGCTGCTCGGCGCGCTGACCGCCGTCGTCGCCCCGCGGCTGCTCGCCCGCGCCGACTGGCCGGACCACGAACCGGTGGTCGCCCTGTGGGTGTGGCAGTGCGTCGTGGCGGCCGTACTGATGTGCTGCGCGCTGTCGATGACGCTCAGCGCGGCGGCGGCCTGGCAGGCCGTGCGCGGCCATGTGTTCGCCCCGGCACCGCGTGCGGTCGTGGAGGCGTACGTCCTCGGCGCCTCCCGTCCCTGGGCCGCGGCCACGGCCGTGGCGCTCGCCTGCGGCGGGCTGTGGACCGCGGCGATGCTGGTCCGTGAGGTCGTACGGGCACGCGGGCGGCGCAGGTCCCGGCGGACCGAACTCCTTGTCCGCGCCCCGCTGTTGCCCGGCGAGGAGCCGCGGCCCGACCGGCTCGTGGTCCTGGAGGGCGAGCGTGCCGACGCCTGGTGGCTGACCGGCACGGCGCCCGGACTGGTCGTCACCACGGCCGCGCTGCGCCGCCTCAAGGGGCGTCAGCTGGACGCCGTACTCGCGCACGAGCAGGGGCACGCACGGGCCCGGCACGACTGGCTGCTGCACTGCTCGGGCGCGCTGGCCAACGGGTTTCCGCAGGTGCCGGTCTTCGCCTCGTTCCGGGCCGAGATGCACCGGCTGGTGGAACTCGCCGCCGACGACATGGCCTCCCGCCGCTTCGGCCGCCTCACGACCGCCCTCGCCCTGGTCGAACTCAACGAGGACCGGGGCGTGTTCGGGCCGTCCCCGACCCCGCACGCCCATCTCCCCCTGCGTGTGCACCGGCTGCTGACCGCACCGGACCGGCTGCCGCCGTTCCGCAGGCTGCGGCTGACGGCAGCCGCGGCCCTGGTGCCGGTGGTCCCCGTGCTGGTGGCATTCGTCCCGGGACTCCGGGCACTCGGATAGCGCGCCGGCCTCCCGCCACCCCCTCGGTTGGCCTCCCGCCCCATGGGTCGGCGAGGATCGCACCATGCCCTCCACGCACCTCGTCCCCCGGCTCCGACGCTCGGCCCGTCACCCGGCCGTCCGCGTCGCCGTCGCCCTGGCCCTCGCCTCCGCGCTTCTCCTGACCCTGGTCGCGGTGGACTGGCATCCGCTGATCGCCCTCGACGGCGACATCGCGCGCGCCACCCATCGCTGGGCGGTCGACGAACCCGGGCTCACGCACGCGTTCCGGATCCTGACGGACTGGGTGTGGGACCCGCTGACGATGCGCCTGCTGTGCGGGGCCGTGGTGGTGTGGCTGGTGTGGCGGCACTCGGCGTGGTGGCTCGCCCTGTGGCTGGTGGTCGCCTGCGCGCTGGGCACGGTGCTCCAGCAGAGCCTGAAGGCGGCTGTCGGCCGCGCCCGCCCGGTCTGGCCCGACCCGGTCGACTCCGCGCACTACGCGGCCTTCCCCTCCGGCCACGCCATGACCGCCACGGTGGTGTGCGGCCTGCTGCTGTGGCTGCTGCGCCGTTACGGCGTCGGACACGCCGTGTGGCGTACGGCGGTCACGGTCGCGGTGGTCTCGGTCCTGGGCGCCGGTCTGACCCGGATCTGGCTGGGCGTCCACTGGCCGTCGGACGTGCTCGCCGGCTGGCTCCTCGGGGCGCTGGTGGTGACGCTGGCGGTGGTGTCGTACGAGCGGTTCGCACGGGTGCCCGAGCGGCGCTGACCGCATGACCGGACGGCCGCCCGGGTAAAGTCCCGCGCATGTCTGCCGTGCTCTTCGACTTCTCCGGGACCCTCTTCCGCATCGAGTCCACCGAGTCCTGGCTGCGCGCCGTCCTCGCCGAGCACGAACTCGGCCTGCCGGAGGCGGAGTTCGCCGCGTCGGCTCGGGCGCTTGAGGTGGCGGGGGCGCTGCCGGGCGGGGCCTCTCCGCAGCGGTTGCCGGAGGAGCTGGCCGCCGTGTGGGCGATCCGCGACGAGAGTGCCGAGCTGCACCGGGCCGCGTACACCGGGCTCGCCCGTCAAGTGCCGCTCCCCGACCCTGCGTTGTACGACGCCCTGTACGAGCGGCACATGGCGCCGGCCGCGTGGGCCCCGTACCCCGATGCCGTCGAGGTGCTGGGCGCGCTGCGGGAGCGCGGGATCTCCGTCGGGGTGGTCAGCAACATCGGCTGGGATCTGCGGCCCGTGTTCCGGGCGCACGGGCTGGACGCGTACGTCGACGCCTACGTCCTGTCGTACGAGCACGGCATCCAGAAGCCGGACCCGCGCCTGTTCAAGGTGGCCTGCGACGCGCTCGCCGTGGCCCCGCAGGACGTGCTCATGGTCGGCGACGACCGGCGCGCGGACGGTGGCGCGGCGGATCTGGGCTGCGCGGTGCACTTCGTGGACCATCTGCCGGTGTCCGAACGCCCGGACGGGCTGCGGCCGGTGCTGGACCTGGCCGGCTGAGACTCGGCTCCGGGAAGGGCACGCCGGTCTGAGGTGATCCCCCGCGTCACCCCAGACAGGCGGCCGCCCGAAACAGCCCCCAGGGAGCCGTTTCGACTGCTTTGACCTGTGCCAGCTGACAAAAAGTCAATGCAGAAGTAACAGCATGTCCCCACGCGGCCCCTTGGTCAATGAGGAATCGCGATGGCCTTGCCCGGACATGCGCGTCCCGCCGGACACCGAGGTGCCCGGCGGGACGCGTGACAGGGATCTGTGGCGTTCCTGACTCGACAGTCAGTATCGACTGTCAGTCGGTCAGTCGAAGTAGTCCGGTTGGGTCTGGACGTTCAACTCGCTCACGCGGACCTTCTTGGCCGGGTCGGTGCGCCGGTCGCTGAGCTTCAGGACGTCGAAGCCCTTCGCGATGTCGTTCGAGTAGATGTAGCCGTTGTAGTAGTACGCCGACCACGGGCCGGCGGTCGTGACGCGGTCCGTGGTGATCGGGCCGCGCTCGAAGTAGGCGATCTCCTTGGGCTTCGAGGAGTTGGTGAAGTCCCAGACGGAGACACCGCCCTGGTACCAGGCCTGGACCATGATGTCCTTGCCCTTGACCGGGATCAGCGAGCCGTTGTGGGCCACGCAGACCTCGGTGTCCGCCTGGTAGCGCGGGATCTTGAAGTAGCTCTTGAAGACGAGCTTGCGCTTGTCGCCCTTGCCGACGATGTCGTAGATGCCGTCGGCCCCGCGGTTCGGCCCGATCGCCGCGTTGCAGGTGGCCGCGCCACCGCCGCCCAACTCGTCGGTGAAGACGACCTTGTTGGCCTTCTGGTTGAAGGTCGCCGAGTGCCAGAACGCGAAGTTGACGTTGTCCTGGACCTGGTCGATGACCTTCGGGTGCTCCGGGTCCTTGATGGAGAACAGGATGCCGTCGCCCATACAGGCGCCCGCCGCGAGGTCCTTCGAGGGCAGCACGGTGATGTCGTGGCAGCCGGTGGTCTTGGAGACGCCCGGGTTGGTGGGCGAGCCGGGGTTGCCGCCGCCGTCGGGGCCCTCACCGGGGAACAGGACCGGGAAGCCGACAACCGCCGCCTTCTCGGGGGCCTTTCGGGGCACCTTGATGATCGAGATGCCGTCGTGCGGCGGCTGGCAGTCGGGGAAGGTGGCGCTCGGCGAGTAGGAGGAGACGTAGACGTAGACGTTCTTGCGCTCGGGCACCAGCGTGTGGGTGTGCGAGCCGCAGGCGGTCTCCACCGCGGCGACGTACTTGGGGTTCGCCTTGTCCGTGATGTCGAAGATCTTCATGCCCTCCCACGACGACTTCTCGGTCGCGGGCTGCGAGACGCTGCTGCAACTGCTGTCGCTGCGCGAGGCGTCGGTGGACAGGAAGAGCAGGTTCCCGGAGACGGAGATGTCGTTCTGGCCGCCGGGGCACAGCACCTGGGAGACGGTCTTCGGGGCCTTCGGGTTGCTGATGTCGAAGACGCGGAAGCCGTCGTAGTTGCCGGAGAAGGCGTACTTCCCCTGGAAGGCGAGGTCCGAGTTGGTGCCGGGCAGCGCGTCCTTGGGGATGTTCGTGAGGTGCGTGATGTTGTCGGAGTGGACGATCTCGTCCACCCCGGGTATCTCCCCCTCGGCCAGGGCCTTCTTCACCTGGCTCTGCACGCTCTGGGAGATCTCCTCCGACACCGTCGGGCCGTCCCCCGGGTCGGGGCTCGCGGTGGCGGGTCCTGCGGTCAGCAGCGCGGCCAGGAGTCCGGCCGCCGCGGCGACAACCCCCAGGCGTCTGCGCCGCGTTCGGGATTCGTTCAACAGGGTCACTGCTTCCTCCCTGGTAGCCGTTCTGGTCAGAACGGTTCACGGTCCTCCGAAGTATCGTCTTCATCATGCACCGATCAAAAGGGAGCAACGCATTTGTAATGAAAGTTTCTGATCACCAGCGAATGGAAGCGTGTTAGGACGGACACAGCACTCACGAGGTGTCCGTCAACTCAGCTGACTCAGGAGGTCGTTGTGCCCGTCCGCCGCACGTCCCGTGCCTGCCGTCCGGTCCTGGCCGTGCTCGGGCTCACCCTCGCGCTCGGCGCCTGCGACTCGGGCTCGTCCTCCGACGCGGACGCCAAGTCCGTGAAGGCGACGGGGCCTTCGGTGATCGCGCCCGGCCTGCCCGGCGAGGCGGCCCGGACACTCTCCCCGGACGAGGCGAAGGCGGAGCTGCCGGACGACTCGCCCAACTCGGCGGACCTCGCGTACGCCCGCATGATGATCGAGCACCACTCGCAGGCGATCGAGATCACCGAACTCGTGCCGAAACGCGCCGAGTCGACACCGGTGAAGCGGCTGGCCGAGCGCATCGCCGCCGCTCAGCGCCCCGAAATCGCCGCGATGCAGGGCTGGTTGAAGGACAACGGCGACGACGGGAAGACCACCGAGCACACTCACGAGACGATGCCCGGGATGGCGACCGACGCCCAACTCGCCAAGTTGCGCGCGGCGAAGGGCAAGGCGTTCGACGAGCTGTTCCTGACGGTGATGATCACGCATCACGAGGGTGCCGTCACCATGGCCACCGACGTGAAGGGCCAGGGCAACAACGTCCGGGTCGAGGAGATGGCCGACGACGTGATCGCGCAGCAGACGACGGAGATCAACAGGATGCGCGAAATGTAGTCCGGGCGCGGCGAGTTGGGCGGTCGACTCCCTCAAGACCCTTGCCTGAACCCCTCAAACCCCTTGTTCAGCGCCGGGCGTGACGAGGTGTCAGAAATCCCGCGTCGCGAGCCTGCGAGATCAGTCTGAGGGAGCGACGGCGACTGCGCCCGGTCGCGCACATCACGGCGAGAACGGGGTCCGCGCCCTCTTCCTGGGCCGCCCGGTACTCCTCCGCGACCAGCCACCGCCCCTCGATGCCCCGCGGCCAGGCCGGCCGGGCACGACGAGGCCGCAGGCACACCTCGGCCTCCCCGTCCTCCACCGGCCCGTCGCCGCACGCCTCGAAGAGCGGCCCCTCGATCCAGTCCGCGAGCGCCGCCAGATCGTCGAGCGACAGCGCCGGCTGCGCCCGTACGTCCTCGATGGAGACGCCCGCCTCCCGGACCACGGCGAGTACGTCGACCTGGGCGCCGTCGGCGAAGGCCAGCCGGACGTCGAACCACGCCGTGGTCGCCGAGCCCTCGTGCTCCTGCACTTCCCAGGCGGGCCGCACCGACACGGTGCCGTCCGTCGGGCAACGACCGGAAAGATTAAGAAAGGATGCTTCTAGCACATACGGAACGTAACCGCATGATCACTTTCCATACGAACGGACACGCACGCCCGCCCCGCCCAGAACCCTGTCAGCGCAGCGCCTGCGGTGCGATCCTGAAGGTGTCAGCAACAGGGAGTTCCACAGCGTCCCGCAGTGAGGGGTTCCGCCGTGTTGCGTGTCGCCGTCGTGGGTTCGGGTCCGAGCGGGGTCTACACCGCCCAGAGCCTGGTCCAGCAGGATCCGGAGGTGCTGGTCGACGTCCTGGACCGGTTGCCGGCCCCGTACGGTCTGGTGCGGTACGGCGTGGCGCCGGACCACGAGAAGATCAAGTCGCTGCAGAACAACCTGCGCACGGTCCTGGAGCACGAGCGGGTGCGCTTCCTGGGCGGTGTCCGGATCGGCTCCGGCCCGGGTGAGCTGCCGGGCGCCCGGCTGCGGGAGCTGTACCACGCGGTGGTGTACTGCGTGGGCGCCGCGACCGACCGCCACCTGGGGATTCCCGGCGAGGAGCTGCCGGGCAGCTGGTCGGCGACCGAGTTCGTGGCCTGGTACAGCGCCCATCCGGACGCGGTCGACGACGACTTCGTCCAAGGAGCGCGGTCGGCCGTGGTCATCGGCGTGGGGAACGTGGCGGTGGACGTGGCCCGGATGCTGGCACGCGGCCCGGCCGAACTGAGCCCCACCGACATCCCGCAGGCCGCGCTCACCGCACTGGCGGCGAGCCGGGTGACCGACATCCACATGGTGGGCCGACGCGGCCCCTCCCAGGCCCGCTTCACCACGAAGGAGCTGCGCGAGCTGGGCACGTTGCCGGACACCCAGGTCGTCGTGGACGAGGCCGAGTTGACGCTCGACCCGGCATATAGGGACCCCTCCGCCCTGCCGGCCGCCCAGCGCCGCAACGTGGAGGCACTCCACACCTGGGCCGCCCTGCCCTCGACGGACGCCACGCACCGCATCCGCCTGCGCTTCTTCCGCCGCCCGGTCGAACTGCTGGCCGCCGGGGACCGAGTGGGCGCGGTCCGTTTCGAGCGGACGGTGCCTGACGGAACCGGCGGTGTGACGGGCACAGGCCAGTACGAGGACATCGAGGCACAGCTCGTACTCCGCTCGGTCGGCTATCGCGGGGTCCCGCTCGACGGACTGCCCTTCGACGCGACCAACGGCACAGTCCCCCATCTCGCGGGCCGCGTCCTGCGCGACGGCAACCCCTCCCCCGGCGAGTACGTGGCCGGCTGGATCAAACGCGGCCCGACCGGCGTCATCGGCACCAACCGCCCGTGCGCCAAGGAAACGGCGACCTCCCTACTGGCGGACGCCACGATGCTCGTACGCCAGGAGCGCCCCGAGGACCCACTGACGGTGCTGCACGCGGAGGGATTCCGACCGGTGGAGTGGGCAGGCTGGCAGGCCATCGAGCGAGCCGAGGCGGCCCTGGGGGCCACGCTCGGCCGGAGTGTCGTAAAGCTCCCCGACTGGGACTCACTACTGAGGGCGGCGGAAAGCGCCCCGTAAGGGGCGCGGGGAACTGCGCGACAAGCCACGGCGGCGCCGCAGAGTCAAACGCACCTCGATGGGCATGACACACACCGGCAACAGCTCAGAAATCAACAAACTGTTCAAGCCCCTTACGGTCTCGTCTGTCCGGGCACTGCCCCACGCCATCCGCACGCTCCGCTCACCCGCCGCCGCTCCTGGAGTACGCATGACCACCACCGCACCCCCACCACCTGTGCACCCCGTGGACGAGATCCCACCCGCACGCCAACTCGCCGCCTTCGGCCTCCAGCACGTGCTCGCGATGTACGCCGGCGCCGTGGCCGTCCCCCTGATCGTCGGCGGAGCCATGAAGCTCTCCCCCGCCGACCTGGCGTACCTCATCACCGCCGACCTACTGGTGTGCGGCATCGCCACCCTCATCCAGTGCGTCGGCTTCTGGCGCTTCGGCGTCCGGCTGCCGATCATGCAGGGCTGCACCTTCGCGGCCGTGTCGCCGATGGTCCTCATCGGTACGACGGGCGGCGGACTCCCCGCCATCTACGGCTCGGTGATCGTCGCGGGGCTCGCGATCGTTCTGCTGGCGCCCGTCTTCGGACGACTCCTGCGCTTCTTCCCACCCCTCGTGACCGGCACAGTGATCCTGATCATCGGCCTGTCACTCCTCCCGGTGGCGGGCAACTGGGCGGCCGGCGGATTGGGTTCGCCGGAGTTCGGCGAACCGAAGAACCTGGGGCTGGCTGCCTTCGTACTCGCCGTGGTGCTCGGCGTGCAGCGCTTCGCGCCGGTGTTCCTGAGCCGGATCGCGGTGCTGATCGGCATCGTGGTGGGGCTGGCCGTCGCCGTGCCGTTCGGGTTCACGGACTTCGACGGGGTCGGGGACGCCGACTGGGTCGGCATCAGCACGCCCTTCCACTTCGGGGCGCCCACCTTCGAGGCGTCGGCGATCATCTCCATGCTGGTGGTCGCGCTGGTGACGATGACCGAGACGACCGGTGACCTGATCGCGGTCGGCGAGATGACCGGCCGGAAGGTCGAGCCGCGCTCCCTCGCCGACGGGCTGCGCGCCGACGGTTTCTCCACCGTCCTCGGCGGCATCTTCAACACCTTCCCGTACACGGCGTACGCACAGAACGTGGGCCTCGTCGGGATGACCCGGGTGCGCAGCCGCTGGGTCGTGGCGACCGCCGGCGGCATCCTCGTGCTGCTCGGTCTGCTGCCCAAGCTGGGTGCGGTGGTCGCGGCCATACCGGCACCGGTACTGGGCGGCGCGGGTCTGGTGATGTTCGGGACGGTCGCCGCGAGCGGGCTGCGCACACTGGCCACGGTCGAGTTCAAGGACAACCACAACCTGACGGTCGTGGCGGTCTCGGTGGCCGTGGGCATGCTGCCGGTCGGCGTGCCGACGGTGTACGCGAAGTTCCCGGACTGGTTCCAGACGGTGATGAACAGCGGTATCAGCGCGGGCTGTCTGACGGCGATCGTGCTGAACCTGCTCTTCAACCACCTTGCAGGGAAGGGAAGTTCAGCCGACGGCAAGTCAGCGGACGGTGACACCGCCGAGGCGGACGGCCTGACTGGCAGCGGCGGTCAGGACGCTGTCGAGAAGCCCCGGGAAGAGGTCGTCTAGGTCGTCCCGGCGCAGGCCGTTCATCTTGGCCGTGCCCCAGTAGACCTGCCGGATCACCCCGCTCTCGCGCAGCACCCGGAAGTGATGCGTGGTCGTGGACTTGGTCACGGGCAGGTCGAAGTGCGAACAGGACAACTCGTCGCTCACGGCGGCGAGTTCTCGCACGACCTGGAGCCGCATCGGGTCGGAGAGCGCGTGCAGCACACCCTCCAGCCGGATCTCCTCACGCACCGGGTGCGGCAGGTCACGGCTGCTGGGGGCGGGGGCTGCGGTGGTCACGGCGGCTCCACTTCGTCGGGAATCCCATTGTACGAGAACTCTCGTAGTTTGACACTCGCCGTACTACGATGCCTATCGTACGAGTCGTCCAGCGACCCCGTGACGAACGACGATGACGATTGGAGTCCGCCGTGAGCGCGCTCTTCGAGCCCTACCGCCTCCGCGACCTGACCATCCCGAACCGCGTGTGGATGCCCCCGATGTGCCAGTACTCGGCGGCACCCGAGGGCCCGGAGACCGGCGCGCCGAACGACTGGCACTTCGCGCACTACGCGGCACGCGCCGCAGGCGGCACCGGCCTGATCGTCGTCGAGGCCAGCGCCGTCAGCCCCGAGGGCCGGATCACCCCGTACGACCTGGGCATCTGGAACGACACCCAGGTTGAGGCGTTCCGCCGGATCAACCGCTTCCTGGTCTCGCAGGGCACCGTGCCCGGCATCCAGCTCGCCCACGCCGGTCGCAAGGCGTCCACCGGTCTGCCCTGGAAGGGCGGCGCGCCGATCGGTCCGGACGCGCTCGGCTGGCAGCCGGTCGGCGCGAGCCCGGTGCCGTTCAACGAGGATCACCAGGTTCCGGCCGAGCTGACGGTCGATCAAATCCGGGACATCGTCGGGCAGTTCGCGGAGGCGGCTCGTCGCGCGCTCGACGCGGGCTTCGAGGTCGTCGAGATCCATGGCGCGCACGGCTATCTGATCAACGGTTTCCTGTCCCCGCACTCCAACCAGCGCACCGACGCCTACGGCGGCTCGTACGAGAACCGGGTGCGCTTCGCGCTCGAAGTCGTGGACGCCGTACGGGAGGTGTGGCCGGACGACAAGCCGCTGTTCTTCCGTATCTCGGCGACCGAGTGGCTGGAGGAGGGCGGCTGGAGCGCCGACGACACCGTCCGTTTCGCCGCCGAACTGCACGCGCACGGCGTCGACCTCCTCGACGTCTCCACCGGCGGCAACGCCTCCGGCGTACGCATCCCGACCGGTCCGGGCTACCAAGTCCCCTTCGCCGCCCGGGTGAAGTCCGAGACCTCGCTGCCCGTCGCGGCCGTCGGGATGATCACCGACGCCGAGCAGGCCGAGAAGATCCTGGCCAACGGCGAGGCCGACGCGGTGCTGCTCGGCCGCGAGCTGCTGCGCAACCCGTCATGGGCCCGGCACGCGGCCCGTGAACTGGGCGGCGAGGTGCATGTGCCCGACCAGTACCACCGGTCCGTCTGAAGGTGAGGGGCGTAAGTCCCTCGATTTCTCAGAGAGTTGGCGGCAGCGCCTGTTCCGCCCAGATGGTCTTTCCCGTGCCCGTCGGGCGGGTGCCCCAGCGGTCGGTGAGCTGGGCGACCAGGAGGAGGCCGCGTCCGCCCTCGTCGAAGGTGCGGGCCCGGCGCAGATGCGGCGAGGTGCTGCTGGCGTCGGAGACCTCGCAGATGAGGGTGCGGTCGCGGATCAGCCGGAGCTGGATGGGTTCGCCGCCGTAGCGGATGGCGTTGGTGACCAGCTCGCTGACCACCAGCTCCGTGACGAACGCGGCCTCGTCGATGCCCCAGCGGGTCAGCTGGTCGGTGACGTGTTTGCGGGCGGTGGCGACCACGGCCGGGTCGGCGGGCAGGTCCCAGACCGCGACCTGCTCGGCGTCCAGCGCGCGGGTGCGGGCGACCAGCAGGGCGACGTCGTCACCCGGCGTCTCCGGGAGCAGGGAGTCGAGCACCGTGTCGCAGACCTCCTCCAGGTTGCCGGCCGGGACCCCAAGTGCCGTGCACAGAGCGGCCGTTCCGGTGTCCAGGTCGAGATCGCGGGCCTCGACCAGCCCGTCCGTGTAGAGCGCGAGCACGGCACCCTCGGGCAGCTCCAGCTCGGTCGCCTCGAAGGGCAGCCCGCCGACGCCGAGCATGGGGCCCGCGCTCACCTCGATCACCTCGACTCGGCCGTCGGGATAGAGGACGACCGGCGGCGGATGTCCGGCGGCGGCGAGCGTGCAGCGCCGGGACACCGGGTCGTAGACCGCGTACAGACAGGTCGCGCCGATCTCGCCGGCCTCGCCGCTCTCGTCGGTCCCGAGGTGGCCGACCAGGTCGTCGAGGTGGGTGAGCAGTTCGTCGGGCGGCAGATCGACGTCCGCCAGCGTCCAGACCGCCGTACGGAGTCTGCCCATGGTCACCGAGGCGTGCAGGCCGTGGCCGACGACGTCCCCGACGACCAGCGCGACCCGGGTCCCGGACAGCGGGATCACGTCGAACCAGTCGCCGCCGACGCCCGCCTGGGACAGTGCGGGCAGATAGCGGGAGGCGAACTCGACGGCCGCCTGACCTGCCACGGTCTGGGGCAGGAGGCTGCGCTGGAGGGCCAGGGCGGTGGTGCGTTCGCGGGTGTAGCGGCGGGCGTTGTCCACGCACACAGCCGCGCGGCTGGTCAGCTCGCGGGCCAGCGACACGTCGTCCTCGTCGAACACGTCGGGTTTCTCGGGGGTCAGCAGCCGTACGAAGACTGCCACGCCGAGCGTCGTCCCGCGTGCGGTCAGCGGTACGGCCATCAGCGCGAGGTCATGGGTGGCCGTGCCGCTGTTGGTGCGCAGTTTCGCGGAGCGGGCCGTGTGCCGGCCGAACCACCGGTCGAGGTCCGGTTCGCCGGTGCGGGCGAGGACGGGCAGGCCGGTGGCGAGTGCGCGGGCGGGCGGTGAGTACGGCGGGTAGACGTCCGCCGCGCCGAGGCCGATCGCGGCCTCCGGCACCCCGGCCGTCAGCGAGTGGTGGGCGACCCGGCGCAGCTCGACGTCGGCGTCGACCGGCCCGACCGCCGGTTCGTCGCCCTGGAGGACCGAGTCCAGCAGGTCCACGCTGGCGAAGTCGGCGAGCCGGGGCACCACGAGTTCGGCAAGTTCGCGGGCGGTCTGGGCGACATCGAGCCGGGTGCCGATGCCCGCGGCGGCCTCGTTCAGCATGGCCAGCCGCTGCCGCGCCCAGTGCTGCTCGCTGCTGTCGAAGCCGGCGAGCGCGACGCCGAGCAGTTCGCCGGCCGGATCGCGCAGCGGCCACATCTCGAAGTTCCAGGCGTGCATGCGCCGCCCCGATGGCGACCGTGTCCAGCTCTCGTAGTGGACCGGCCGTCCGGTCTCCGCGACGATCTCCAGATGGCGCAGGAAGCCCCGGCTGTGCTCGGCGTCCTCGACGGTGTCGGGGAAGTACCGGTGCAGGAAGGCGCCCTCGGGCTGCCCCATGACGGCACAGGCCACGTCGTTCATCCGCAGATACCGCTGCTCGGTGTCGAACACGGACATCGACACCGAGGCCTGCCGGAACGCCAGTTCGCCCAGGTCCCGCCGCGCGTCGTCGGGCGCCGCCGTGACGACGTACGCCCGCCGCTGCCCCAGCACCGGACTCAGCCGCAGCGCCGACTCCACCCGCCGCCCGTCCCGGTGCCGTACGGCGACGACGGCGGCGCCCGACGCGCGCAGCTCCCGCCAGGCCGTGCGCGGGTCGCCCGCCACCAGGTCCGCCGCCGGGCGGCCGGTGACATCGGCGGCGGTGTACCCGGTGAGCCTGCGGGCGCCCTCGCTCCAGCCCGTGAGGGTGCCGTGCGCGTCGATCACCGCCAGGGCATCACCGGACGGGACCACCCGCTCTTCCTCCCGCGGCCCAGTAGCCATATGTCCCAGGATGAGGGCATTGGCGACCGGCAACAACCCGGGTCGGCGGCTGTCAGCTCTTCCGGAACAGGTGCGCGGGCACGGTCGCGGCCAGAATCCGGTACCCCTCGGGGTTCAGATGCAGCCAGTCCCCGTCGTGGAGGTCCGCGCGCAGCCGCCGCGGGTCGGCCGGATCGCGGACGGCCCGGTCGAAGTCGAGGACGGCGTCGAAGGCGCCTCCGGTACGGATCCAGTCGTTGACCGCCTGCCGGGACGTCTCGCGCAGACCTCCCGGGTCGTCGTACGGCGTGCTGCCGCCGAAGGGCGTCACGGTGGCGCCGTAGACGCGGATGCCCTGGGCGTGCGCGCGGACGGCGATCTGCCGGAAGGCGGCGATGAGGTCGTCGGTGACGCGCTGCTGGGCGGCCGGGGTGGCCTCGGCGGTGCCGATGTCGTTGACGCCCTCGAAGACGATCAGCCAGGAGACCCCGCTGTGCGCCAGGATGTCCCGGTCGAGCCGGGCGAGGGCGTTCGGTCCGAGGCCGTCGTTGAGGACCCGGTTGCCGCCGGCGGCCTGGTTGAGTACGGCGATCCGGTCGCCGCCCGGAAGGCCCCTGAGCCGGTCCAGGAGCTGGTCGGGCCAGCGGTTGTTGCCGTTGGTCGTGGAGCCCCGGCCGTCGGACAGCGAGTCGCCCAGCACGGCGACGGCCCGCGTGTCCGGCCGGGAGAGCGCCTCGACGTCGCTGAGGAGGTACCAGTGGTTGACCGGGGTGGCCCCGGGCAGGTCCTGCTGGGCCGTGCCGTCGCCGTTGCGCAGGTACGAGGTGGTGCGCGAGCCCGGGTGCGAGGTGAGCGCGAGCGAGGTCTGGCCGTTCGCGAGGTACGTCGTCACGGTCAGGTTGGTCGCGGGGCGCAGCCCGAAGTCCAGCGGGTCGGAGACGACCTGGGCCCCGGCGGGGACGGTGGTGGACCGGCGTCCGGCGAAGGTCACCTCGCGCAGGGTGCCGGGTTCGACGGCGCTGACCCCGGCCCGGCCGTCCAGCGGGAGGGCGACCGTCACGGCGGTCAGGGGCAGCGGGGTGGTGCCGAAGGCGTTGGAGAAGCGCAGGCGGATGCGCTCGCCGCCGGTGGAGACGCGCACGGTCTGGCGCAGGGTGGTGTCGACGAGGGTGGCGCGCTCCCCGGTGAAGGGCGCGGGCGGCATGTTGCCGGGCTCGGTGAGCTGCGGCATCGACGTCCAGGTGTTGACCCAGCGCGGGGCGGGCCGGCCCGGGTCGGCGACCGTCGGCTGCGGGCTTCTGACCAGGGCGACCACGGCGGAGGACGCCACGGCGAGGGCCAGCACGAACACGCAGGTGGCGACCAGGTAGGCGAGCGCTGCCTTTCCGGACGGCCGCTGGGAGCGGGGCGACTGCGCGAGGCGGGGGGACTTCACGGGCCGGGGCCTTCCTCTGTCTGGTTCTTCTGTTATCTGGTTCTTCTGTCCGGGCGTCTTCTTCAGGCTGTTCGGGGCGCTTGGGGTGCGTTCTTCGGAACTCCGGGCGAGGTGACCGGGTGCGCGCTCGTGGTGCGCACCCGGCAGCTCGGGCTCAACCGGTCGTGCAGGCCGTGCCGTTGAGCGTGAAGCCGGACGGCGCGGCGCTGTTGCCGGTGTGGTTCGCCTGGTAGCCGATGCCGACGCTCGCGCCGGGCGCGATGGCCGCGTTGTAGGTGGCGTCGGTGGCGGTCACCGCGCCGGAGGCCGGTGCGTAGGTGGCGCTCCAGCCGGAGGTGATGGTCTGGCCGGAAGGCAGGGTGAAGCCCAGATTCCAGCCGTTCACCGCTGTCGTGCCGGTGTTGGTGATGGTCACCGACGCGGTCAGTCCGGTGTTCCAGGCGTTGACCGTGACGGCCACCTTGCAGGGGCCGGCCGGGGGTTGGGGCACGGTGCCGCCGCTGTCCAGGCCGAAGAAGGTGATCACGCGGGCGGCCATGCCGGTGGTGATCAGGTTGTGGCCGACGCCCTGGAGGCTGATGGCCTCGACGGGCGCCCTGTCACCGGTGGCGCCGTAGCGGGTGCGGGTCCAGCCGGACTGGGGCGAGTCGGTCGCGGTCGGCGTCTGGGTGAGCCCCTGCACATTGGTCCACTGCTTGATCTCCTCCCCGAAGTTGGGGTAGCGCAGGGTGTCGTCCTCGGTGCCGTGCCAGAGCTGCATGCGCGGCCGGGTCCCCGTGTAGCCGGGGTAGGCACTGCGCACCAAGTTGCCCCACTCCTGCGCGGTGTGGATCACCGTCCCCTGGGCGCACTCGCTGTTCCACTCCGAGCCGTTGGTGGTGGCGAAGCACCCGAACGGCACGCCTGCGAAGGCCGATCCGGCCGCGAACACGTCGGGGTAGTCGCCGAGCAGGACGTTGGTCATCATCGCGCCGGAGGAGACCCCGGTGGCGAAGACCCTGCTGGTGTCGGCGCCGTAGGTCCGGGTGACGTAGTCGACCATGGACTTGATGCCCACCGGGTCGCTGCCGCCTCCCCGGGTCAGCGCCTGTGGCGAGGAGACGTCGAAGCACTTGCTGGCGCGGGTGACGGACGGGTAGATCACGATGAAGCCGTAGCGGTCGGCCAGCGAGGCGTACTCGGTGTTGGAGTAGAACACCGGCCCGGAGCCGGTGCACCAGTGCACGGCCACGAGGACCGCCGGGCGCGTGGTGACAGTGTCCGGCACGTACACGTACATCTGCAGATTGCTGGGGTTGGTCCCGAAGTTCGTGACCTCGGTGAGCGTGGCGGCGGCCTCGACGGGGGCCGCCGCGCGCGTCGCTGTACGGGCTGTCGCCGCGGGCGCGGTGAGCAATGTCGCCGCGAGTAACGGCAGCAGGCCTCCGAGAAGCGCGACGAGCACCGAACGCAGCGGTCTTTTCGCGATGTTGCCGACAGTGGTGGACACGTCCTTGTCCCTTCCTCAACACGGCTCGTGGGGTTCGCGTGGCGGAAGCAGAAGTCCCGCTTTGCGGGGCAGCCCAGCCGCATCGTGGCATGGGCATGGCCACCATGGAAGCGCTCCCACACGTCGAAAACATTCGCTGACCAGCGGTTGCGGAACCGACCGGCACACATCGCGCGCAAAGCGTTGACCAGAAAGCGCTTACCCCCTACCTTCCGTTCATCGATGTGACCCATCGGTGTCGATCCGCATTCGACGAGACGACCTCGAAGCAGCCTTGAGCCCACACCTACAGGGACGGCGCACCCCCTGAGGAAGCACCACGACACACAACATGGTGAACGGTATTCATATACCTGATCTCTCCCACGGTCAGTCAGCCCTCGCGAAGGGACGCACCCGCATGCGTACACGCCCCCCACATACACAGACGCAAAGATCCGCGGCGGTGACGGCCGTGGCCACCGCTCTCGCGGCCGTCGCCGTTCTGGCCGTCCCCCAGCCGGCCGGGGCGGCCGAGAACGCGCCCATCGGATTCGGCGCCGGAACGACCGGCGGCGGCAGCGCCACCCCGGTCACCGTGACGACGCTCGCCGCCTTCACGACGGCCGTCACGGGCAACGCGGCCAAGGTCGTGCGGGTGAACGGTCTGATCACGCTGAGCGGTCAGGTCGACATCGGCTCCAACACCACGGTCCTGGGCGTCGGTTCGTCCTCCGGGTTCACCGGCGGCGGCCTCAGGGTCAAGGAGGAGACGAACGTCGTCGTCCGCAACCTCAACATCAGCAAGCCGCTCGCGCCCTCCGACGGGGTGACCGTCCAGGAGTCCACGAAGGTGTGGATCGACCACAACTCCTTCTCCGCGGACCGCACGCACGACAAGGACTACTACGACGGTCTGCTGGACATCAACCACGGCTCCGACAACGTGACGGTGTCCTGGAACACCTTCAAGGACCACTTCAAGGGCTCGCTCGTCGGCCACAGCGACAACAACGCGTCCGAGGACACCGGTCACCTGAAGGTGACGTTCCACCACAACCACTTCAGCAACGTCTACTCGCGCATCCCCAGTCTGCGGTTCGGCACCGGCCACTTCTACGACAACTACGTCGAGGGGGCCGAGACCGCCGTGCACTCCCGCATGGGCGCCCAGATGCTCGTCGAGAACAACGTCTTCCGTTCGACGCCGGTCGCGGTGACCACGAACCGCAGCAGTGACGTCGACGGATACGCCAACCTGCGCGGCAACGACCTCGGCGGAGCCGCCACGGAGGTCTCGCAGGTCGGCGCCTTCACCACCGCTCCGTACAGCTACACCGCGGAGCCCGCCTCCTCCGTCGTCGCCTCGGTGACGAGCGGCGCGGGCGCCGGAAAGCTCTGACCACCCCCCAACAGGGAAGAAGGAATCGGGACATGACTTCTTCGGCACCTCCGCGCGCCCGCGGGCGCGCACTGACCGGCTCGCTGGCCGCACTCACGCTCTCGGCTGGCATGATCATGACACTCGGCGCCCCACCGGCGAGCGCCGCCACCTGGCCCACCGCAAGCGGCACCCAGGCGGTCTCCTCCACGATCTCGCTGTCCGGCACCAAGGACTACGGGATGATCCGCCTCTACGGCACCGGAGACCTCGGCACCGGCGGGCAGGACGAGGACCAGGGGCCGATCCTCTCGCTGGCCGCGGGCACGGTCCTGAAGAACGTCATCATCGGCGCGCCCGCGGCGGACGGCATCCACTGCGCGGGCAGTTGCACGCTGCAGAACGTGTGGTGGGAGGACGTCGGTGAGGACGCCGCCACCTTCCGGGGCAGCTCGTCGTCGAACGTCTACACCGTCTCCGGCGGCGGCGCGCGGTCCGCCAGCGACAAGGTGTTCCAGTTCAACGGCGCCGGGACGCTCAACATCAATAACTTCGCGGTACAGAACTTCGGCACCTTCATCCGCTCCTGCGGCAACTGCTCGACGCAGTACAAGCGGACGATCAACCTCAACACCATCGAGGCCACCTGGTCGGGCGGCAGGCTCGTCGGCATCAACACCAACTACGGCGACAGCGCGACCCTGAAGGGCATCACGATCGTCGGGGACAGCAGCAAGAAGATCGTCCCCTGCCAGAAGTACATCGGCAACAACACCGGCAGCGAGCCGACCACGAACGGCTCGGGCGCCGACGGCACCTACTGCAAGTACGCGACCAGCGACATCACGTACCGCTGACACCACCGAACCACCCCCCTCCGGCGGCTGTACGAGGCGGCCCGCACCCGCCTCGTACGGCCGCCGTTTCTGTGCCCGAAAAGCCCCCGGATCCCGGGCGTCGACCATGCGTTCGTACTCCCTCCCCGGATTCCGCTTGATTGTCAGTGCCGTGGTGCAGACTCCCGATCAGGTGGTACTTCGTCCGGGAGGGGCAGCGTGTTCACGGGGATCGACGATGTCGACTGGGCTTCGATGCGCCATGCGTACGGCAGCGCGGAGGACGTGCCCGGACTGCTGCGGGGACTGGCCTCGGCGGACCCCGGGGAGCGCGAGTCGGCACTCGACGGGATGTACGGCTCGGTGCACCACCAGGGGGCCGTGTACGACTCGACGCTCGCCTGCGTTCCGTTTCTGCTCGCGCTCGCCGCCCGGGAGGAGGTGCGGGACCGGGGCGGGATCGTGGAGCTGCTGATGAGCATCGGCGAGGCGGGCGGCGCCCGTTCGGCACAGGCCGGTGCGGCTGTCCGGGCCGGTGCCGAGGTCTTCGTCGAGCTGGTCGGGGACCGCGACACCGGGGTGCGGCGGGCAGCGCCGACGGCTCTGGTCCGCTTTCTCGACGAACCCACGCGCGTGCTGACCGTGTTGCGGCAGCGCATCACGGTGGAGCGGAACGACAGCGTCCTGCTCGCCCTGGTGGAGAGCCTCGGCCTCTTCACCCGCCTGCACGGCGGGCACGGGACGGAGGCGGTCGGCCAGTTGGTCACGCTGAGCGCTCCGCCCTTCGACCCGGGACTGCGTCTGGCCGCGCTGGGCCAGCTCGCGCTGAGCACGCCCGAGCACCGCCCCGCCGATCTGGTCCCGACGGTCGTGGCCCTCCTCCGGGAGAGATCGGCGCGCCGTACCGGACGGGCACAGTGCTCCGATTTCCTGGCGGCGGACACCCTCACGAGCCACCTCCGCCGACTGCGCCCCTCGGACGAGGAGGGCTCACAGTTGCTGCGGACCGTCCATCTCGCCCTGGACGACCGGGTGGACGACCGGATCGCCCTGCTCAACGGGCAGTTGAGCAGCCCCGCGCCGACCGACCGGTGCAACGCGGTGTGGATGTCGGCGGGGCTGTTCCGCGAATGGCGCGCCGACTACACGGAACCGGTGACCCTCGTCGGGCGGCAACTCGGCGCCGACGAGGACCGGTTGCGGGAAGCCGCGTCGGCCGTCCTGGAGGACCTGTTCGTCCTGGCCGCCCCCGCCGCCGACGACCTGTTCGCCCTGGTCACCGCACGCCCGGAGGTCCGCGTACGCGTACGGGAGCGGGGCGCGTCCACCGTGGGCAGTCCGCTCAACGCCCTGGCCCGCACGGGGGATCCACGGGCGATACCCGTCCTGGCGGAGCTGCTGGCCGACCCCGCCGCACCGGACGACCTGGGCCACACGATCGCGCACCTGGGCCGGGCCGCCGCCTCCCTGGCCCCCGCGCTGCGCGCCAGACTCGCGGGCGTCCGTCTCGACCTCCCCGACGCGTACGACCGTGCCGTGCCGCTGTTGTCGGCGCTCACGGCACTGGGCGACGGGGCGGCCACGCCGGAGGTGCTGCGGGTTCTGCGGGTGCTGCACGAGATACCGGCGGGCCCGGGGCTGAACGAGCGTCAGCGGGGGTGGCTGACGGAACGGGCGATCGAGACGCTGGGGGCTTTCGGAGCCGCCGCGCGGGATGCTGTGCCCGTGCTGCGCGGGCTGCTGCTCGATTCCGGGCACGCGGTGCGGGCGGCGGGCGCGCTGTGGTCGGTGGAGGGTGATGTGGAAGGCGATGCGGAAGGGGATGTGGATGCCGTACTGCCCGTGCTGTTGCGGGAGTTGACGGGCGAGCACTGGCGCCGGCGCGCTGCCGCCGCCGAGGTGCTGGCGCGGCTCGGCCCCGCTGCCCGGATTGCCGTGCCGGGGCTGCTGCGGCTGTGCGAGTCCGAGGAGGTGTGGGAGCGGACGCGGGCGGCGTGCGCGCTGTGGCTGATCACCGGGGACGCCGATCCGGTCGTCCCGGTACTCCGCTCGGCATGGACGCGGAACCGGTACACCCGGGGCACGATCGCCGCCTGCCTGCTCGCGATGGGCCCGGCAGCGGCACCCTTACGGGACCTACCACGCACGGAACTCACGACGCGACGCCGACACCGGGCACGTCCCGGGGGATTCTCCGCCCAGGACGTACTGGAGGACGAACGGTTGCTGCGAGCTTGCGGGGAACTGGTGTAAGGCTGGGGGGGTGGGTCGCGCAGCCCGGCGCTTACGGGGTGCCGCCTGCGCCCACCCGTGCCGCCCCAGGCGGCACGCATGCCCGCAGGCTGGGCGGCTTGGACAGGCGCGGAGCGCCCTCCTAGGGGCGCGGGGAACTGCGCGAGCAACCCCCACCGCCCCGCAGCCAGGCGGATCGGGACGGGCAGGCTTTTAGGGGCGCGAGGAACTGCGCGGCCAACCCCCACCGACCCGCAGCCGAACGAATCGGGACGGGCAGGGTTTCCAGGGGCGCGGGGAACTGCGCGACCAGCCCCCACCCGCCCGCAGCCGGATGATCAGCGTGTGTTCCGCCCCCACATGGGATCAAACCGCTCCCACGCCTCCTCCCACTCCTCCATCCGCCGTCGCTCCAGACGACCACGGAGAAGACGCCAGGCCACGTAAGGCACGGTCGCCCCGCTCGCGCCCGCCAGGGCGCCGACCAGGGCGGCGCGAAGGCGGGCCTCGGATTCGGTGGCCGGCTTGGTCACCAGGCGGCCCTGCGGGTCCGTCCAGATCGTCGCCGGGCTGCCCGCCGTACTGCCCGAGTCGACCCGGGCCTGGCCCGTGTGCCGGGTGCCGTCGGCGGCGGTCCAGCGGACCCTCGCCCACACCTTCTCGCTGCCGGCCGTACCGGGCGCGTCCTCGACGACGAGCGCCGTCACGGCATGCCACTCGGCCCGCTCTCTGGCCAGCCCCCGCTCGACGGAGTGGGTCGCCACCAGGCCGATGAGGACTCCGGTGAGCACGGTGAGCGCCCAGGTGGCCAGCACGGCCCACCCCTCCACGGCATCCACGCGACGCCTCAGCGGATTACGCCGCCAACGCCACAGCCACACCCTCGGACCACGGAATGCCGCCATCGAAGGCATCCTCCTCACGCGCACACGGACATGCCCTGCCGTCCTCCCATACGCGCGATGTCCCGCCCCTGCTCAGGGCTCCCCCGAGGTCTCCGTCACATCCCGCCGACAGACCGCCCTGACCTGTACAGACGCCGTCTCCAGAGGTGACTGTCAGTGGTGGGGTGCAGACTGGCCGATGACTGGACAAAGACGTCCCGGAGGTGATCGGAATGACCGAGGTACTGCTCACGGTCGGCACGCGCAAAGGCCTGTTCATCGGGCACCGGCGCGGTGGCACGTGGGAGTTCGACGAGAGCCCTTCCTTCAACGCGCAGGCCGTGTACTCGATCGCGATCGACACCCGCCGCGAGATCCCGAGGCTGCTGGTCGGCGGCGACAGCGCCCACTGGGGACCGTCGGTGTTCCACTCCGACGACCTGGGCCGGACCTGGACCGAACCGGAGCGGCCCGCCGTGAAGTTCCCCAAGGACACGGGCGCCTCGCTGGAGCGCGTCTGGCAGCTCCACCCGTCCACGGCGGAGGCGGACGTGGTCTACGCGGGCACGGAACCGGCGGCGCTGTACCGCTCCGAGGACCGCGGTGAGTCCTTCGAGCTGGTCCGCCCGCTGTGGGAGCATCCCACCCGCTCCCAGTGGGTGCCGGGCGGTGGCGGTGAGGGCCTGCACACGATCATCACCGACCAGCGCGACCCGCGTGCGATGACGGTCGCCGTCTCGACGGCCGGCGTGTTCCGCACGACCGACGGCGGCGCGAGCTGGGCCCCCTCCAACTCCGGTGTCTCCGCGGTGTTCCTGCCGGATCCGAACCCGGAGTTCGGCCAGTGCGTGCACAAGATCGCGAAGGACTCGGCCGACCCCGACCGGCTCTACCTCCAGAACCACTGGGGTGTGTACCGGAGCGACGACGCGGGCGCGCACTGGACGGACATCGGCGCGGGCCTCCCCTCGACGTTCGGCTTCGCGGCGGCGACCCACCCGCACCGCGGCGACACGGCGTACGTCTTCCCGATCACCGCCGACGCGGACCGTGTCCCGGCCGACCGCCGCTGCCGGGTCTTCCGTACGGCGGACGCGGGCCTGAACTGGGAGCCCCTGTCGGCGGGCCTGCCCCAGGGGGACCACTACGGCACGGTGCTGCGCGACGCCCTGTGCACGGACGACGCGGACCCGACGGGCGTCTATTTCGGCAACCGCAACGGCGAGGTGTACGCGTCGGCGGACGACGGCGACAGCTGGCAGCAGCTGGCGTCCCACCTGCCGGACGTGCTGTGCGTGCGAGCCGCGGTGATCGACTGAGACACAGTCACAGAGGAACAGGGAAGCTGAGACGCCGTCACAAAGAAACGGCTCGGGTCCAACTGACAGAACTGTAGGGGGCGGTGTGCACGGGCAGGGTCAGAAGCAGCAACGGTTCGGTCATCCCCGGTCGGGCTTAGACCACCGGTTGATCTCTGTCGTATGTACGGCAGTAGGGTGACGCCGTGGCACCACGACCGTTGCATGAGATTGTCGAAGCGGGCTGGGCGAAAGCCCTCGAACCCGTTGCCGGACGGATCGCCGAGATGGGCGACTTCCTGCGCGCGGAGATCGCCGCGGGACGCACCTATCTCCCGGCCGGACCGAACGTCCTGAGGGCTTTCCAGCAGCCCTTCGACGACGTCCGGGTCCTGATCGTCGGGCAGGACCCGTATCCGACCCCGGGGCACGCGGTCGGGCTGTCGTTCTCGGTCGCGCCCGAGGTGCGCCCGCTGCCCGGCAGCCTGATCAACATCTTCCGGGAGCTGAACACCGACCTGGGGGCGCCCCAGCCGTCCAACGGCGATCTGACGCCATGGACCCAGCAGGGGGTACTGCTCCTCAACAGGGCGCTCACCACGGCTCCGCGCAGCCCCGCCGCACACCGCGGAAAGGGCTGGGAGGAGGTCACCGAGCAGGCGATACGCGCACTGGCCGCGCGGGGCAAGCCGCTGGTGTCGATCCTGTGGGGCCGCGACGCCCGCAACCTCCGCCCGCTCCTGGGCAGTCTGCCGTCGGTCGAGTCGGCCCACCCCTCCCCCATGTCGGCCGACCGCGGCTTCTTCGGCTCACGTCCCTTCAGCCGCGCCAACGACCTGCTGACCGGGCAGGGGGCAGCCCCGGTGGACTGGCGCCTGCCCTGACCGGGCAGGGGGCGTGACGACCGAACACCGCGCGTATCGACCGACATACGAGCCCGAATGACCGGCATACGAACCTGATGCCGGATTGTCGGACAGTGGGCGACTCGTCCCCCCGTCGGGCAAGTCCGCCCGCCCCACCGGGCGTTGTCGGCCGCGCGCGGTTGACCAGCACCGAAGGATCATCACGGCCGAATCCTTCCCCTCCACCCGGCGGCGAAGTCACCACGTACTGACCACTTCTGATCCGCACGTAACTCATCAGACAAAAGCGGACGGATACCGCTCACCTGCACCCTCCCCGAACAAGGGAGCCCAATAAGCCAGTAACATGCGGCGCCATGAGCTCCCCCACTGGGCCCGCCGGCCTGCCCGTACGAATGCCGCGCCCCCGCCAGCCGGGCCGGCACCGCCGCCCCGAACCGCTGGCGGCTCCCGAGGGTGCGCCCGCGCTCGTCCTCGCGGTGCCGGGCACGCCCAGTGCCGCCACCCGCAGCCTCGCCGAGGAGGTCGTGAGCATCGCCCGCTCCGAGCTGCCCGGCCTCGACGCCCGCATCGGGTACCTCGACGGTGACGACGCGGAGTTCCCCACGCTCCAGTCCGTGCTCACGCACACCGCGCAGGAGCGCACCGCCCGTTACGAGCAGGCCCTCGCCGCCGGTGCGGACGCCAAGCAGCCCGAGGGCCCCGTGGCCGTCGTCGTGCCGCTGCTCGCCGGTCCGGACAACGCGCTGCTGCGCCAGGTCCGTCAGGCCGTCATGGAGAGCCGGATCGCGGCCGACCTGACCGATGTCCTCGGCCCGCACCCGCTGCTCGCCGAGGGACTCCACGTACGGCTGTCCGAGGCGGGCCTCGCGCGCGCCGACCGGGCCCGGCTGTTCACCGTGGCGACCGCCGCGGACGGCATCATCCTGGCCTCCGTGGGCGGCGAGGAGGCCGTGCAGGCGGCCGGTATCACGGGCATGCTGCTCGCCGCGCGGCTCGCCGTGCCGGTGATGGCGGCGGCCCTCGACCAGGACGGCTCGATCGCGGCCATCGCCGAGCAGCTGCGCGCCTCGGGCTCGCAGAACCTCGCGCTGGCCCCGTATCTGATCGGCCCGGAGATCGACGCCGGTCTGCTGGAGGCCGCGGCCAAGGAGGCGGGCTGTGCCTCCTCCGACGCGCTCGGCCCGTACCCGGCCATCGGCAAGCTGGCGCTGGCCAAGTACACGACGGCGCTGGGCATCGCCCCGCAGCCGCAGGGCGCCCCGGTCCGCTGACCTGGGCAGCACCCCCGTACGGCGGCGCAGTACGACGGCCGGAACACGGTACGCCGAAGGGCCCGCTCCTTTCCCAGGAGCGGGCCCTCGGCGTTTCCGGCGTGCGCGGGCGGGTGCTCAGCCGAAGATCACGCAGGACACGGCCGGGACCTCGATCGAGCCGGTTCGGCGCGGGAGGCCGGTGTCGGGGTCGAGGGCGAACCAGGTCACGTCCCCGGAGCGCTCGTTCGCCGCGTACAGGAAGCCGTCGGAGGCGGCGAGGGCGCGGGGCCAGTGGCCGCCGCACGGCACCGTGTCCACCAGCCGCAGGGCCGCTCCGGCGTCGTCGACGGCGAGCACGGAGACGACGTCCTGGCCGCGCGTCGCGGTCCACACGAAGCGGCCGTCGGGCGAGGCGACGATGCCCGACGGATAGGCGTCGCCGTCGGGGGCGCCCGGCAGCACCGGCGTCTCGCCCAGAGGCGTCAGGAGGCCCTCGGCGGCGTCCCAGCGACAGACGGTGACGGTCGGGGCGAGTTCGTTCAGCACGTAGGCGTACAGGCCGTCCGGGTGGAAGGCCAGGTGGCGCGGTCCGGAACCGGGGCGCAGGGCGGTCTCGCGGTGCGGTACGAGGGTGCCGTCGCGCAGTGCGCACACCTGGACGGAGTCCGTGCCGAGGTCGACGCCGACGGCCCACCGGCCGCTCGGGTCGGGCTGCACCTGGTGGGCGTGCGGCCCCTGCTGGCGCGCCGGGTCCGGGCCCGAGCCGGTGTGCCGCAGCACGTCGGACGCGCTGCCGGCGAGGGTGCCGTCGGCGCGGACGGGCAGCGCGGTGACGCTGCCGGAGCCGTAGTTGGCGGTCAGTACGTGCCCGGCGAAGAGGGCGAGATGCGTGGGCGAGTCACCGCCGACCGGCACGGGCGGCCCGGCGAGTTCGGGCTTGTCGCCGGTCACGCGGTAGGCGGCCACCGCGCCCTCGGCGGTCTCGCTGACCGCGTAGAGCGTGTTCCCGTCGGCGGCGAGGGCGAGATACGACGGGTCGGGTACGTCGTCCGCCGCGCCGAGCACCGTCAGGGCGCCGCTGTCGTCGTCCACGGCGGCGACCAGGACCCCCGGTCCCCCGGCCGCCGTGAACGAGCCGATGAACGCTCGCCGTTGCCCCACTGCCGTCCCCTCTCGGTGCGCTGATCGGTCGGGGCGACCGTACCTCATCGGTCTAGACCATCGGAGGGTCCGTACGGCCGGAACCTCAGGCGCCGACCAGCGGCGAACCCGAGGGGCCGCGCAGCGGCTTGGCCAGCTCGGCCAGGGCCCGTTCCAGGCCGTGCAGGTGGGCGAGAGCGGGTTCAGCGACGTGGGGCCGGTCGGCGGGGGCCGTGACGGTGTCGGCGCGGCCCTCCGTGAGCGCCTCCACGGCCGTCTCCACCCGTCGGCAGGCGGCGGCGAGCCGGATGTCGTGGGAGGCCTCCGGGTCCGCGGCCACGGCGGCCAGGCCGCGGATCTCGCGGGCGCAGTCGTCGAGCAGCGCCAGTACCCGGTGCGCCCGGCGCTTACGGGCGCGTACGGGGTTGAGCGGATGCACGAGCGGCGCGACCGAGAGCCGGACGCGCCCCAGTAGCAGCTCCAGTTCGGCCACGCGCGGTGCCGGGTCGGGGATCGCACCGTCGCCCGGCGCACCGGCGAGGCGGGCGGTGGCCTCGGCGGTGCAGGCGTGGACGCAGCGCAGGGCGCGCTGGATCCAGGCGTCGGTGGTGGCGTGCGTGGTGATCGGCAGGACGAACAGCACGGCCAGCAGCGCACCCAGGGCTCCGACACCGGTCTCCGCGAACCGTACGGCGAGCAGCGCCGGGTCGAGGACGCCCAGGAGCCCGTACAGCAGTTCGGCGAGCAGAGTGACCGAGAGCATCATCCACGTGTACGACACGGCGGCCGAGTAGAAGATGCCGAACACGCAGACGGCGACCAGCACCGCGGTGGGGACGGCGGCCCCCGCGACCGGTACCGCGACGGCGAGGCCGAGCCCGATGCCCAGCACCGTGCCGAGGACGCGGCGGAAGCCCCGGACCAGGGTCTCGCCGCGCGAGGTGGTGTTCACGAAGATCCACCAGGTGGCGCCGACGGCCCAGTACCAGCGGTCCCCGGACACCAGCTGGCCCACGACCAACGCGAATCCGGCGGCGGCCGTCGCCTGGACGGCCTGGCGTGTGGTGGCGCGGGCCAGGCCCCGTTCGCCGGCCGGGGCGACGGGGGCCGGCACCGGGGTCGTACGGCGCTCGTAGCACCACAGTGCGAAGCGCACCGCCGAGGCGGTGAGCAGGGACAGCACGACGGCGGCGGACAGCTCGGGCAGCTGCTCCGGTCCCGTGTGCAGGAACTGGGCGACGAAGAAGGTCATGAACGCGAAGACGCCCAGGCTGTGGCCGCGCGGGCCCCAGCGGCGCGCGTAGACGCCCGCGCCGACGACGGCGAGGAAGACCAGCCCTCGGGCGACCGGACGGTCGTGCAGTTCGGCAGCGGCGGCGAGGACCGGGAGGCCGACGGCGGGCAGCAGCGCGGTGGTGACCGCCTGCCCGCGCACCGTCGCGTCGGTGACCGTGAACAGGGCGAGCAGCGCGGCGAGTCCGCCGGTCACGGCGCCGGTGAGCGAGTGCCCCGCGAGGCCGCAGACGGTGACGGCCAGACCGATGCCGAGCACGCCCCGCGCGGCGAAGCGCAGCCGTGCGCGGCCCGGGTCCGGCGCCATGAACACCCTCTTCAGCACTGCTGTCCCGCCCCCACCGTCTGAAATCCGAAATTCGGCATGCAAAAGGCGCCGCGGAGTCCGCAGCGCCATCGACGGGGACATTGCAGCATCCCTGCCACCACTGGCTCAAGTGCGATCGAATAAGCTGGACCATTGGCACAGACATTTCGGTCCTCGAGCGTCCACCGCCGAGCCAACGGACCATGCACGACCAGGTACGAGGAGGCCGGACGCCATGGCCGTGGACGAGCTGGACACCCGCATCCTGCGGCTGCTGCTGGAGCAGCCGCGCACCAGCGTGCGTGAGTACGCCCGGGTCCTCGGCGTCGCGCGCGGCACCCTCCAGGCCCGCCTGGACCGTCTCGAACGGGACGGCGTGATCACCGGCACGGGTCCCTCCCTCTCCCCCGCCGCCCTCGGCCACCCGGTGCTCGCGTTCGTGCACATCGAGGTCACCCAGGGCCATCTCGACGAGGTCGGGGACGCGCTGGCGGCCGTACCGGAGATCGTCGAGGCGTTCTCGATCGCCGGTGGCGGTGATCTCCTCGCGCGGGTCGTGGCCCGTGACAACGCGCATCTGGAGGACGTGATCCAGGCGCTGATCAGCGTGCCGGGCGTGGTCCGCACCCGCACGGAGGTGGCGCTGCGCGAGCGGGTCCCGTACCGGCTGCTGCCGCTGGTGGAGTCGATCGGACGTACGGCCGCGGGCTGACCTCTCTGTGCCTCTTGTCTGTGCCTCTTGGCATCCTGGGAGCCATGAGCACTCTCGGCACCACCGCGGTCATCTTCGATCTCGACGGCACCCTCGTGGACAGCGAGCCGAACTACTACGAGGCGAGCCGGCGGACCCTCGCCGCGTACGGCGTCACCGGCTTCACCTGGGCCGATCAGGAGAAGTCCGTGGGCATCAGCACCCGGGAGACGGTCACGCTGTGGCGGGAGCGGTACGGGTTGCGCGCGCCGGTCGAGGAACTGCTCGCGGAGAAGAACCGGCGCTATCTGGAGCTGGCCCGGGCCGACACTCCCGTCTATCCCGAGATGCGGAAGTTCGTGGAGCTGCTGGCGGGTGAGGGGGTTCCCATGGCGGTGGCCTCGGGTTCCGCGCGGCGGACCATCGAGGCGACCCTGGCGGGCACGGGCCTGGACGCGTATCTGCGGACCGTCGTGTCCTCCGACGAGGTCGCCCACGGCAAGCCCGCGCCGGACGTCTTCCTGGAGGCCGCGCGGCGCCTCGGGGTGGCACCCGCGGACTGCGTGGTCATGGAGGACGCGGCTCCCGGCGCCGCCGCCGCGCACGCGGCCGGTATGCGCTGCGTCGCGATCCCGTACCTCGCCGCACAGGCCGATGATCCCGGGTTCGCTGCGGCGGAGTTGCTGGTGCGGGGTGGGCAGCGGGAGTTCATGGCCAGGGCGGCGTTTGAGTGGCTCGCGGGGACGGCTGGGCAGAACGGGTAGGGCCGGTGCGTTGTCGGGTGCGGGTGCGTGGGGGCTGGTCGCGCAGTTCCCCGCGCCCCTAGCGGCCCTGCGGGCCGAGGGGCGGTCCCTCCTCCCCTGCCAGCAGCTCCCGGCATTCCGCCGCCAGTAGTCCCATTCCGTTCGCCTCCGCTCCCACCAGTGCCGACCGGAGGAGTGTCATGCCCTCGGCCCGGCGTGTGCTGTCCTTCTCGCGGAGCAGTGCGCGGGCCTCGTTCGCCCTGAGGCGGGCCGTCTGGGGTGGTGAGCTGCCTACTACCAGGCGTTCGGCCTGGCGGAAGTGGCCGAGGGCTGTTGCCGTGTCGCCCTCCGCCAGGGACAGCAGGCCCATGGCACGTTCTGTCGGGCCGACCAGGACGACAGGCCAGCCTGCGAGGGCGATCCCCGCCGGTCTGCGGGCGAGCGCCTCGCGCAGTACCGGTACGGCGTGGGCGAGTTCGGCCGCGTAGCCGCCGTGTGCGTCGAGGCCTGCGCAGACCTCCGCCAGCAGGACCAGCGCCGGTACGGACCAGCCGTGCGGGGGGAGGGAGGTGCAGTCGGCGGTCTCCCGGAGGAAGGCGAGCAGGCGGTCGGCCGCCTCGTCGTGGTCGCCCACCTCGCAGCGGGCCAGGGCGAACCCCGCCCGCCAGACGGGGAAGTACCCGTGCCGTTCGACGCCGTCGGCGAGCCCGGAGCTGAAGAGTTCGGCCATCCTGCCCTGCTCTCTGAGCAGCCAGTACACCTGGCCCAGCCGGGTCTGCAGCAGGGTGTCGGCGGGGACCGCGAGGTCCGCCTCCAGGCTCGCGACGATCTCCCGGGACTCGCCGAAGATCCAGTCGGTGGCGGAGTCGAACCGGCCGCACCACAGGTCGAGCAGGGTGTCCAGGGTGCACTGCTGCCAGCGCGCGAGGGCGCTGCGCGTACGGGCCGCGTGCCTGCGGTGCTCGGCCACCGTGCCCGTGGCGCCGTGCACCCGGCCGACGCGGAGCTGGTCGATGGCGAGCGCGACGAGGGACTCGCCCAGGAAGTACGGGGAGCGGGCGCGCAGGGCGCAGTCCCGTAGGCGGAGGGAGACGGTCAGCGATTCGATGGCCGGGACGAAGTCGTACAGGCCCCAGCGGCACTCGGTGAGCACCTCGCAGCGCGTCTCTTCGTCCTGGCCGCCGGTGGCCAGGCCTTCCAACGTCCGGCGGGCCAGGTCCGCGCCGCGTTCGGGTCCGGCGCCGGGCCAGGCGGTGTCCTCACTGACGGCCATGGAGAGCTTCTTCGCCAGATGTGCGCCGAGGCGGAGGCGAAGTCCGGCCGCCTCGGCGCCGTCACGGCTCTTGAGCGCGGCGAGGGTCTCCCGGATCAGGTGCAGGAGTTCGTGGTCGACGCGGCCGGGATCGGACCAGCGCCGGGCCCGCCGTACGACGGCCACGGCCTGCGCCTCGGGGTTGTCCGCGCCCCACTGGTGGGCCTGGCGGTAGTAGGCGTCCGCCTCCTCCATGCGTCCGGCCAGGTAGCTGGTGTCGCCGCGGGCCAGCAGCCGGTCGAACTCCGCGCCGTACCGGGAGGGTTGGGCCGGGACCGT
This sequence comes from Streptomyces sp. NPDC000878, assembly GCF_053599695.1. NCBI lineage: Bacteria > Bacillati > Actinomycetota > Actinomycetes > Kitasatosporales > Streptomycetaceae > Streptomyces > Streptomyces sp. NPDC000878. Next base: position 55,615 of record NZ_JBSFMT010000027.1, read on the forward strand.
ACTAGAGGTGGGCAGTGGTGTCGCGCGCCGGAGACCAGGTGTTCGCGCGGGCGGTACGTCGGGGGTGTCACCGCGCGACTCGGGGGCCAGGTCGAGCAGTTCGCCCTTGGCGTCCAGCGCGTCGTCGCAGCCTTCGGCGAGTTCACGGGTGACCCGGCGGTGGCCGTTCTCGATACGGCTGAGGTAGCCCCGGCTGCAGTGCACGAGGCCCGCCAGGTCGGCGAGGGAGAGTCCGGCGGCGAGCCGCCGGCGGCGTAACTCCCCGCCGAACTGCCCCGGTTCGCCCGTCACGCCTTCCGTCACGCCGTTCACCACGTCGTCCATGGGACCCCCGACCGCCCGCAATCGCCCGCCCGTTGCCCGGTGTTGCCAAATATGCCCTGGCAACACCGGATCTCTCCCTCCGACGGCGAGATCGGACAAAGCTGACCCAAAAGGCGTACGGAGCGTCCCGTCGAATGCAGGGAGAAGGCATTGAGGATCAGGATCGGGCGAAGGGAGTCGCCGGGCCGGGCAGGAAGTGACTCGTCCCTTCCTGTTTCCCGCCTTCTGCGCCTTCTGTTCCTTCTGTGCCCGCTGCGGCTTCCGTGCCTTCCGTGTCTTCTGTGCTTCCACCGCTTTCTCAGTCTCCTCGGTACTGGTCCTGGGTATCGAGGGGGAGGTCCCGGGTGTCCCACGGGGGTGGGCACCTGGGGCCTCCGCATCCGGCCACCGGGGGCGGGCACATGCGTTGTCCTGTGAGACATCCGATCGTCCTGGTCCCGGGAATCCTCGGCAGTGTCCTGGAGGGACCGACGGGTCCGCTGTGGGCGCCGGGCAAGCCGTTGCTCCAGTCCCTGGCCGAGCTGCGGGATCCGGACACCACCGGGCATCCGCTGACGCTGCGCTGCGACACGTCGTCGGTCCGGGCGTCACGGTTGTTTCCCGACGTCGCCGTGCTGCCCGGCCTGCTGCGGAGCAAGGGGTACGCACAGACCGTCGACTGGGTGCGCGGGCACTTCGACGTGACGGACGGTCCGGGCGGCGGGCTGCTGACGTTCCCGTACGACTGGCGGCTGGACAACCGGGTGCACGCCCGGCGGCTGGCCGAGGTGATCGACCTGCATGTCGCCGAGTTCCGGGAGCGGACCGGCGCGCAGGACACCAAGGCCGTCGTCATCGCCCACGGCATGGGCGGTCTGATCGCCCGCTACTACGTCGAGGTGCTGGGCGGCTGGCGCGACTGCCGGGCGCTGATCACCCTGGGCACCCCGCACCGTGGTTCGGTGCGCGCGCTCGACACGCTCGCCAACGGCTTCCGGCACCTGCCCGGCGTACGGAACCTGACCCGCGGGTTCCCCTCGGTGCACCAACTGCTGCCGGTGTACTCGGTCATCGACACCGGGGCGGGGCACATCCGGATCGAGGACGCGGCGCCCCTGCCGGGGGTGCGCCGGGATCTCGTGGGTGACGGTCTGGGCTTCCACCGGGAGATCGCGGCGGCGGCCTCGTACAACGCCGAGAGCTTTCCCGCGTACGCGCACCAGCATGTGACGCTTCCTCTGGTGGGTACCCGCCAGGGCGGCACGCTCCAGTCGGCGCGCTGGAACGGGCAGGGGGTGGTCTGCTCGGCCGAGCCGCCGGGAGCGCTGGTCCCGTCGGTTCTGGCGGACGGGGACGGTGTGGTACCCCGGGTCTCGGCGATGCCGCCCGCGCTGCCGGAGGACCGGTGCCGGTTCGTGCCGGAGGCGCACGGCGCGCTCCAGTCGCCGCGCGTGCTGACCGGTCGGCTTCTCGAACTCCTGGTACGTCTCCAGGCGCCCGGTCTGATGAACGTGCGCGGCCCGTCGGATCCGGCGGTGCGGGTGCCTCCGGCCATCAGCAGCGAGGTCGACGATGCGTACGTCTGCTCGGCGCCGGTGGTTTTGCGCGCCCGGGTCGTGGGTGCGGCCCGGGCTCCGGAGCGGGTGCGGGCGACGGTGAGGCGGGAGGACGGTGAGACGTTTTCTCTGGTTCTGGGGGAGGTCGCGCCGGGGCGGTACGAGGTGCGGAGGGTGTTGGAGCCGGGGTTGTACGAGATCGAGTTCGCCGCGGACTCCGGTGCGCGGGTTCCGGACCCCGTGCAGGACTGCTTCGCGGTGTTGCCTGAGCCCGGATAGGCGGTTTCTTCACCGCGGCCCGGTGGGGGCTGGTCGCGCAGTTCCCCGCGCCCCTTTCGGGGCGCGTTCCGCGCCGCCTCCCCAGGGCCCCTCTACGACTTGCGGCGGGGTTTGCCCTGGCGGGCGCCGCCTGTCCTGCCGGAACCGCCGCTTCGGGCGCTCTTACCCGCTGCTCCGCCCTTCCCGGCGCCCCCGCCCCGGGCTGCCGACCGTCCCGCAGGAGGCTGGGGGCGCTTCTTGGGCTTCGGCTGGTCCGTCTTTGGCTCCTCCCTGCGGCCTCGGGAGCTGTTGACCGTGCGGCCTCGGACGATGCCGATGAAGTCCTCGACCAGGTCGGTCGTGCGGGCCTCCGGCCAGGACAGGGCTACCTGGGACTCGGGGGCGTCGGTGACCGGGCGGTAGGTGAGGTCCTTGCGGTGGTGGAGGCGGGCCAGGGACTGGGGCACGACGAGGACGCCGATCCCGGCGGCGACCAGTTCGATCGCGTCCTCGGTCGTCGCGGGGCGCTCCAGCGCGGGGCGGCCGGGGAGGTTCTCCCAGGCGAGGGTGTCGTCGAGGGGGTGCAGCACGATGTCGTCGGCCAGGTCCTCGGCGGTGATCTCGTCGACGGCGGCCACGACATGGTCCCTGGGGACCACGACCACCGTGGTCTCGGTGTAGAGGGGGATCGCGCTGAGGACCGTACGGTCGACCGGCAGGCGTACGAGGCCCGCGTCGGCGTCGCCGGACAGCAGCAGGTCGTGCGCCTCGGCGGGGGACGCCTGGAGCAGGGTCAGGCGGACGTCGGTGCGCCGCTCGTTCCAGATCCGCACCCACTTGGCGGGGATCACTCCCGGGACGTACGCGAGACGGAACGCGGGGGAATCTTCCGAGCCAGTCACCGCGCCAGGCTACCTGCCCCGCCTCCTGCCCTGTCCGCCGTGGTCGGCGTTGGTTCGTACGCTCGATACCCTGGACCCCATGACGACGCACCAGACCTCCCAGACCATGAAGCCCGCGACCGCGGCGAAGAAGCTGGGTGTGTACCTCCAGGCCACCCCCGCGGAGTTCCAGGAGGGTGTCGTCACGCGCGCCGAGCTGACCGCGCTGCAGACCGACCCGCCGGCCTGGCTGAGCGACCTCCGCCGCGACGGTCCGCACCCCCGTCCGGTGGTCGCCGCGAAACTGGGCGTCTCCATCGCGGGGCTCGCCCGGGGCGGGGTCACCGAGCCCCTGACCACCGAGCAGATCGACGCGCTGAAGCAGGACGACCCCGGCTGGCTCCGCCGGGAGCGCTCCGTGCAGGCCGACGTCCGCAAGGAAGCGGCGCGCGTCAAGGAGTTGCAGCAGGACAAGCAGGAGCAGGAGCGGCAGGGTCAGTAGGCGCGCCGGGCCGCGGTACCAGGTAGGGCGCGATGCTTGCCAGCTTCTCGCGTGTCTCCTCCGTCTCCCGTTCCGGGCGTGAGTCCGCGACGATGCCCGCGCCCGCCTGGACCCAGGTGCGGTCCCCCTCCTGGAAGACGGTGCGCAGGACCAGCGCCGCGTCCAGGGAGCCGTCGCTCGCGGCGGTGAGGACCGCGCCCGCGTACAGCCCGCGCTCCTCCCCCTCCAGCCTCCTGATCCAGGGATAGGCCGCCGCCTTCGGGATACCCGAGGCGGTGACGGCCGGGAACAGCGCGGCGAGGGCGTCCCAGCAGGTGAGCTGGACGGGGAGGCGGGCTTCGACGGTCGAGGCGAGATGCTGCACGCTGCCGCGCTCCTTCACTGTCATGTACTCCGTGACGTGCGTGCTGCCGGGCTCACCCAGCGCGGCCAGTTCCTCGTAGGCGGCCCGGACGGAGATGGCGTGCTCGACGATCTCCTTGCCGTCGTGGCGCAGGACCTCGCGCAGCGCCGCCGCGGCACAGGGGTCGGCCGGCCGGGCCCTGGTCCCGGCGAGCGGCTGGGTGCGGACCGTGCCGTCCGGGGTGACCTCGACGACGGTCTCGGGGCTGAAGCCCGTGGCCCGTGTCTCCCCGAGGTGTAGCAGGAAGGAACGGGCGGGCGAGTTGGCGCGGCGCCCCGTGACATAGGTCGCCGGGAAGTCGACCGCGAAGCCGACGGGCATCCTGCGCGAAAGGATCACCTTCTGGAGGGCCCCGGCCCGGATCCCGTCGACCGCCACACGGACGGCGGCGGTGTACGAGGGGTCCGCGGGCGGGTCCGGCCAGGGCATCGGCGGTGGGGTGAACGGCGGGGCGGGCGGGGTGCGGAGCTGCTCGGCGAGGCGGCGGAGCCGGTGCGGATCGCTCGCGCGCAGCAGGGTTCCGGCCGGCGTGATGCGTACCTCCTCGTGCGGGACGAAGAGGTGGAGGAGGGGCCGGTGCGGAGTCCGGTCGAGGAAGTCCCCGCCGGTGTCGGTCTGTTGGGCGTGGGCCAGTTCGAAGCAGGCCGTGCCGTAGAGGCGCCAGTCCTCGACGGGGAGTGCCGCGAGGAGCCCCGCGAGGGCGGGCAGGGGCCGGTCGTGCCACGGGATGTCCTTGCGGTCCGTGCCGCAGGTGTAGTGGAGGTGGGTCCGGCCGACCGTGATCCGGGCGAGGGCGGCCCGGGCGAAGAACCAGGACTCCCCCTGTTCGTACGCGAGGTAGGGGTCGTCGTCGCCGGAGGCGCGGGCGAGGGCGGCCAGGGTGAGGACCGGGTCCTGAACCGGCGGGCCCGCTTCGGTCACGTAACCGAGGGTCTGTCGCACGGCGTGCCTCACTCCCCGCCCACTGCGGCACCGACGCCCGCGGCCATGTCGTCGACGGCCTGCCGCCACAGCCGGGGGATCGCCTCGGCGCCGGTCAGCGCGCTGTCGATCTGGAACGAGGCGGTGGAGGTCTCGCCGTAGAGGAAGAGGCCCACGGCGAGGGGGAAGCCGTTCGGGCAGCAGATGATCGGGGCGAAGCGGTGGACGGGGTCGCCGTGGTACCGCAAGGGCTTGCGGACCGTGAAGATCGAGCCGACGGCCGTCAGACTGTCCGGTCGGGCGCTGCGGGCGATCACCTGGTCGAGGAGGGTTCTGGGAGCGTGCCGGGTCAGCCGGTACAGGGACTGCCGGTAGGCCGGGTCCTTGAGCGGGCCGGTGGGCGTGAGGGTGCGGCGCAGCCGGACGGGGGCCGGCATCGAGCCGCCGGGCAGGTCGAGGCGGGCCAGGAAGAAGCGGTTGCCGGGCAGGGCCGTCTCGTCGTGGGTGCGCAGATTGACGGGGACCATCATCGGGAGCGGGTCCCGGCAGGACTCGGGCCGGTGTTCGGCGGCCCACTGGCTGATCGCGTGGGTGAGCGCGGCCAGGTGGACGTCGTTGCGGGTGGCGCCGTACGCCCGTGCGGTCTCGCGCAGCAGCCGGTTCGGCATGTCCTGCCAGAGGGTGTGGCGGCGGCCGGACAGCGGCTGTGCGCTCGATGTCCACAGTCCGTGCGGGCGGGTGCCGCGCCAGGTGTGCGCGACGGTGCCGAGGACCTGGCGGGGCCCGGGCAGGCCCGTGCCCTCGAACCGGGGGACGGTGGACGAGGTGGGGCCGCTGCCCTCGTCGGGGCCGAAGAGGGTCTCCAGGACGGAGACGATGTTCCCTGCGTCCTGGACCGAGTGGTGCGTGAGATAGACGAGGCAGTACTCGTGGGCCGCGTGTCCGGCCAGGACGACCAGCCGCCACGGCGGGCGCACCGACGGGCAGGAACTGCCGCAGCAGTTCGCGTACGGCGTCGTCGACGCCGTCGGCGCCCGCGCGGGACCGGTGTGCGCCGACGTGCTGCTCCAGGTCGGGCCGTACGGAGACCCAGCGGGGCGGCCCGTCGTCGGCCCGCAGCACATGGCTGAGGCACGGCAGCCGGTCCAGCCGCCGGCTGACCCGCCCGCGCAACTGCGCCAGGTCGGGCGGACTCCCCGTCAGATGCACCACGGCTCCGACCCTGGGCTCGGCCTCGGGATGCGAGGCATGCTGCCCGGCGGCGTGGAAGAGCAGGTCGACGGGGTTGGGGGCGGGAGGTGCGAGGACGGAGGTGAGGACGGGCATGTCAGTCGGCTCCTGGGGCTGATTCGGTCACGGGGGTCACGGTCGCGGTGGGTTCGGTCTCGTGTGGGGGCGGTGGGGCCTGGAGTGGGACGCGCAGGTTCGGTGTCGGGTGGGCCAGGCGGGTGGCCGCCTCTCGCTGGACGAGGCGTCGGTTGACCTTGCCCGTGGCGGTGGTCGGCAGGGCCGTGAAGGTGAGGACGTGGCGTGGGCATTCGTACGCGGCCAAGGTCTCCCGGCAGAACGTGGTCAGCTCGTCGGGGTCGAGGGAGTCGCCGGGGACGGCCGGGATCACGCAGGCCACGGGGCGGTCGAGGCCGTCGGCGTCCGGGGCCGCGACCACGCAGGCGGCGGCGACGGAAGGGTGTTCGAGGAGACGGTTCTCGACCTCGGTGGGCGCGACCCAGATGCCGCCGCTCTTGATCATGTCGTTGGCGCGTCCGAGGCAGACGTACTGGCCGTCGGCGTCGCGGGTGAAGAGGTCGCCGGTGTTCAGCCACGCGCCGTGGAACACCGTGTGGGTGGCGTCCGTACGGCGCCAGTAGCCGGTGGCCGCCGAGGGGGCGCGCACCTTGAGGACGCCGGGGGCGCCGGGCGGGGCCTCGCCGCCGTCGGTCGCCGATTCGATGCGCAGTTCGTATCCCGGTACCGGGGTGCCGAGTGTGCCGGGCCGGGTGTGTCCGGGGCGGTTGGTCAGGAAGATGTGCAGGGCCTCGGTGGAGCCCATCCCGTTGACCAGGCCGGTGCCGAAGCGGGCCCGGAAGCGGTGCTGGAGTTCCGGTGGCAGCGGTTCCCCGGCCGACACGGCCAGGCGTACGCCGTGGAAGGCGTCGTCGGGCAGGTCGGGGGCGCGCAGCAGGGCGGCGTAGGAGGTGGGGACGCCGAAGAAGACGGTCGGCTCGTCCTCGGACAGGCGGCGGGCGATGCTCGCCGGGGTGGGCGGGGCGGGGTCGAGGATCGCGGCGGCTCCGGCGGCGAGCGGCAGGAAGCAGGAGTTGCCGATGCCGTAGGCGAAGAAGAGCTTGGCGACCGAGTAGCAGCGGTCTTCGGGGCGCAGGCCCAGGGTCTGGCGTCCGTAGCGGTCGGCGACGACGCGGATGCTGCCGTGCCGGTGCATCGCGGCCTTGGGGGTGCCGGTCGTCCCGGACGTGTAGAGCCACAGCGCCGGTGAGTCCTCGGTGGTGCGGTCCGGTGCCCGGTCGGCGTCTCCGCAGGCATCCCCGACGGCCATCAGGTGCTCCCATCTGATCCGGATGACCGGGGCCGGGGGCTGCACCGGCGCGTCGTCCAGGACGACGACCCCGAGCAGATCGGGCACGTACGAGGGATCCTCCAGGGCGCCCTGCGCGTGCCGGCCGAACTCCGCGTCGATCAGTGCGTAGCGGCAGCGGGAGTCGGCGAGGAGTGCCGCCAGTTCGCGGGGCGGGCTCATCGTCGACACGGGGACGGGGACGGCGCCGATGCGCAGCAAGGAGAGGAGGGCGACGACCGTCTCCGGGGTGTCGGCGGCATGGATCAGCACGCGTTCCTCGGGCCGTACGCCGAGCGCCCGCCGGCCCGCGCCCGCCCGGGCGACGCGGGCGGCGAGGGTGTCGTACGTGAGGGTGGCGCGGGGGCCGATCAGTGCGGGCCGGTCGCCGAGGCCGCGGGTGATCTGGCGGTCGACGAGATGTGCGGCGGCGTTGAAGGGGGTGCTCATGCCGGGCCTCCGAGGAAGGTCAGGACCGGTTTGACGGCGTGGCCGTGGCGCATGTCGTCGACGGCCTGGTTGATCTGGCTCAGGCGGTAGAGGGAGATCAGCCGGTCGAAGGGGAAGCGTCCGGCGCGGTGCAGGTCGAGCAGTCTGGGGATGAAGAGGGCGGGGGTGGAGTCGCCCTCGACGATGCCGCGCACCTGGCGTCCGAAGAGCAGGGCGGCCATGTCGAGGGACACCTCCGTGCCGAGGGCCGCCGCGCCGAGGAGGCCGCAAATGCCTTCCTGGGCAAGGCAGTCGACGGCCTGGCGCAGTACCTGTGCCGAGCCGGTGGCCTCGATGCTGTAGTCGGCGCCGGCTCCGCCGGTGAGGTCGCGGAGGGCGGTCACCGGGTCGGTGGCGGTGAGGTCGATGGCGTGGGTCGCGCCGACGGACTTCGCGCGGGCGAGGCGGGCCCGGTTGCGTCCGACGACCGCGATGGTCGTACAGCCCGCGACGGCACCGGCCATGACGGCACCGCAGCCGACGGCGCCCGCGCCGAAGACGGCGAGGCTGCTGCCGGGCGTACAGCGCAGGGAGTTGAGAACGCTGCCGGCCCCGGTCTGGAAGCCGCAGGCGAGCGGTCCGAGGAGTTCCAGGGGCAGGGTCGTGTCGACCTTGACGACGGAGCGGGCGGCGGCGACGGCGTGCGTGGCGAAGGACGACTGGCCGAAGAACGTGCCGTGGACCCGGGTTCCGGTGCGGTCGAGCAGCGGGGTGGAGCCGTCGGGGCGGGTGCCGGCGAAGTTGCGGGCGGCGAAGTCGTCGCAGTACGCGGACCGGCCGGCCAGGCAAGTCCGGCAGCTGCCGCAGGAGTTGAAGCTGAGGACGACCCGGTCGCCGGGGAGTGGATGCCGTACGCCGGGGCCGACGGCCTCGACGACGCCGGCGCCCTCGTGGCCCAGAACGGCGGGCAGCGGGACCGGGTACCACTGGTCGCGGCAGATCAGGTCCGTGTGACAGATGCCGGTGCCCGCGAGCCGCACCAACACCTCGCCGTGGCGCGGCTGTTCGAGTTCCAGTTCGCGGACGGCGAAGGGCTGCCGGGGTCCTTCGGCGACAGCTGCGGTGATCTTTCACGACGGGCCCTTCCTGGGGCATGGTGGGCACAACTGGTGGGCGGGCGAAGAGGAGTGACGGTCCGTCAGGCGGGACGGCCGACGCGTGTCAGGTGTCGCCCTTGCACATGCGCAGGAGTTCCAGGGCCAGTCGGGTGCCGTCCTGGCCGAGCCGGTGGTGGAAGCGCTCGACGATCTCGCGCTCCCGGGCCAGGTCGGTGCGGGACATGGCGCCTTCGAGGCGGGAGACGCAGATACCCCGGCTGACTCCGCCACGGGCCGTGATCAGGCCCATCAGGTCGTCGTCGAGGGCGTCGATCAGGGCGCGTTGGCGGGCGACCTGGGCGACGGCGGAGCGTGCCCCGGTCAACTCGGGGCGGGACACGGGTCGTTGAGGGCTGTGCGGACGGCGTTGCCAGGCCTGGACGGTCGTCAGCAGCAGGTCGAGGTCCGTGAGGGTGTTGTAGTGGTGGCAGCTGACGCGGATGCCGCCCACCCCGGAGGTGTAGCGCACGCTGACGGCGACTCCCGCCGTGAGCAGCGCGCGCATCAGCGCGGTGTCGGACGGAGCGCGCCCCGTGCTGAAGGTGACGATCCCGGAGCGGTGCCGGGATTCCCGTGGGGGGCCGCGCAACCCGGTCACACACGTGCCGGGCCGCCAAAGCCGCATGGCATGGGACCTGGGCACACCACCGGACAGCCGAACCCGCCCGATCCAGCGCCTGCCTCGCGCCCGCCGACCGCCCGTAGGAGGCCGCGTCACCCGATCGCACACGTGCGGGGCCGCCCAAGCCGCACGGCATGGGCCATAGGCACACCGGACAGCCGAACCCCAACCAGCCCGGCACCTGCCTCGCGCCCGCCGACCGCCCGTGGGGGGGGCCACGTAACCCGGTCACACACGTGCGGGACCGCCCAGGCCACACGGCACGGGCCCCGGGCACACCGAGCAGCCGAACCCAACTGCCCCGGCGCCTGCCTCGCGCCCACCGACCGCCCATGGGGGGGGCCACACCCGGTGACACTCGTGCGGGCCGCCCGGGCCGCGAGGCATGGGCCCTGGGCCACCGCATCCGCGTCGCGTGTCGTGCGGCCTGCTCACGGACCGGCTCGACGTGCACGAGTCCCCCGGGTGGCCGATCATTGTCTCTGCCGTGCGGCAAGTGCTACGACGACGAGAGGTGCGGTGGCCATGGACGCATTCCGGCCGCTGCTCTTCGGGAACTTCGAGGCGCTGCTCGCCGGGCCCACCGCCGCGGACCTGCCCCGGCTGGTCGAGGAGTACGGGCTGCTGCACCGGCTCGTCGAGGGCACGGCCGCCGGTGTGGTCGTCCTCGACCCGGACCTGCGTTTCCTGTACGTCAACCCGCACATGGTCCGGATCAGCGGCCTGTCGGCGGAGGAGCTGCTGGGGCGGACCCTGGCCGAGGCGTCGCCGGACGTCGACCGGCCCGAGAGCGTGCTGCGGCAGGTGCTGTACGACGGGCAGCCCCGTGAGCTGGTGGGCACCGGGCACACGCGCGTGGACCTGCCCTTCACCCGCCGCGCCTGGCACGCCACCTATCACCGGCTCCAGGACGGGCGGGGCCGGGTGCTGGGGCTCGCCGGGATCTTCCTGGAGATCAGCGCCCCGCAGCAGCACGTCGACGAGCTGGAGCGCGCGCACCGCCGGATGACCTTGCTGGACACCGCCACCGCGCGCATCGGCACCACCTCCGACGTCCAGGCGACCTGCGGCGAGCTGGCCCAGTTCATGGTGCCGGACCTGGCGGACGCGGCCGGGGTCGAGCTGAACCTCGATGTGAAGGCCGGTCCGCACCGGCCGCCGCCGGGAGTGCTGCGGCTGCGCCGGACGGCCCTCGCGGCGGTGCCCGGCGTCAAGGACGCGGTGCAGGCCCTGGCCGGTCTCGGCGACACCCTGGACTATCCGCCGGGCACGGAGATCCGCGCCTGTCTGGACGCCGGCCGGCCCTGGCTGAGCAACGGCATCTCCGAGCAGCAGTGGCACTCCGGGGCCGTGCACGCGCGGCGGGCCACCGCCTACCGGGACATCGGCGTCCACTCGGTCCTCGTCCTGCCCCTGATCGCGGGCCGCCGCCCCCTGGGCACCCTGTCGCTCGTGCGCGCGTTCGACTCCCCCGGTTTCACGGTCGACGACGTGTCGGTGGCCCAGGAGCTGGCGCACCGGGCCGCCCGCGCCCTGGAGCGCGCCGCCCTGCACACCCGCGAGCACAGCATGGCCCTGGAACTCCAACACGCCCTGCTCACCGAGACCACCGCGCCGCCGGACCCGCACGCGCGGACGGCGTTCCGCTATCTGCCCGCCGACGACGTGGCCCTCATCGGAGGTGACTGGTTCGACCGCCTGGCGCTGCCCGACGGCCGGAACCTGCTGGTCATCGGGGATGTCATGGGGCACGGGGTCGAGGCCGCCGTCGCGATGAGCCACTACCGCTCCGCACTGCGCGCCCTCGCCATGGCGGGCCTCCCCCCGCATCTGCTGCTCGCGCACGCCGACCGCACGGTCGCCGACTCCGGGTTCGACCGGGTCGCCAGCTGTCTGCTGGCCCTGGAGGATCCCGCCCGGCGGACCATGTCGTACGCGAACGCCGGCCATCTCCCGCCCGCCTTCCTCTCCCCCGACGGCCGGGTCGCCCTCGTCGAGGTGCCTGTCGGCCCGCCCCTGGGCACCGGTTTCGGCAGCTACACGACGCTGACCCGCCCGGCGGTCCCGGACGGTGTGCTGCTGCTCTACACGGACGGGCTGGTGGAGCGGCGCGGCGAGGACATCGATGTCTCGCTGCGCCGTCTGACCCGGCTGCGGCTCTCGCCGCGCGCCTCCCTGGACGTCATCCTCGACGACGTACTGGCCCAGCTCGCGGACGCTCCCGCCGAGGACGACATCGCTGTCCTGGCGGCCCGTTCACGGCCGTCCTGACCGGCGGGCGAGCACGGTCACGGTCGCCTCCTCGTTCACGGCGACCTGGTTCACAGCGACCCGCGCAGCCTGTCGAAGCGGAACGGTGCGAGGGCCTCGGGGCGGCTGCCCGTGCGGATGTACTCGGCGATCCCGTGCCCGGTGGCGGGGCCCAGGGTGACGCCGAGCATGCCGTGGCCGGTGGCCGCGTACGCGTTGTCGTACCCGGGGAGGCGGTCGATCACCGGGAGTCCGTCGGGGAGGAACGGGCGTCCGCCCACCCAGGGTTCGCGGATCAGGCTCACCAGGTCGTCCGGGTCGTCGAACCACTGGCCCAGGTAGTGACGGCTCGCCCGGGCCACGGCGACGATCCTGCGCCAGTCGAGCCGGTTGTTGTTGCCGCTCAGCTCCATGGTGCCGGCGATCCGCGTGGTGCCGCCGATCGGTGAGGCGACGGCCCTGCGCTCGCCGAAGTAGAGGGTGTGCCGGGGCGCCGGGTCCAGGTCGACGGAGAAGCTGTAGCCCTTGCCCGCCTGGAGCGGCAGCCGGTGTCCGAGGGTGCGCAGCAGGTCGGGTGAGCGCATACCGGCCGCGACGACGACCGACGAGCAGGGGATGTCGCCCTGGTCGGTGCTCAGCGCGGTGACCTTGCCTCCCTCGGTCCTGAACCCCGTCACCTCCGCGTTCTCGTGGACCTTCACACAGGCCGCGCCGAGCGCTTCGCCGAGTCCTCGCGCGAACGCCTCCGGGTCCACCACCCCCTCCCCCTCGACCAGGTAGGCCGCGCGCACCCGGGGCGACAGCGCCTCGTCCAGCAGATGCGCCTCGGCGCCGGTGGTGACGTCCTCGGGCATCGGATAGTGGCCGTCCGCCATCTCCCGCTGAACCGCGAGGTGGTGGCGGGCCTCGGCCTCGGACAGGAACGCGTGCACCATGCCGGGCCGGGTCAGGGTCGTGGCCACCCCGGCCTCGCGCAGACCGTCGAAGAGGTCGAAGGTGGGCCGGTTCAGCTCGGCGATCGCCGCATAGCCGCGCCGGAACGCGGCCGGTGTGCTGCTGCGCCAGAACCGCCACAGCCAACGGGCGAACGCCGGGTCGGGCAGCGGACGGAGATAGAGCGGCGAGTCGGGGCGGCCGAGCGAACGCAGGGCGTAGCGCAGGACGCCGGGGGCCGGAACGGGGGTCGAGTGGCTGAGACAGACCCAGCCCGCGTTGCCCCGGGAGACGCCCGAGCCGAGTCCGCGCCGCTCGATCACGACCACCGGCAGGCCTGCCGCGGCCAGGTAGTACGCGGTGCACAGTCCGACGACACCGCCGCCCACCACGGCCACAGGACTGTCCGGCACACCGCCGGTCATGAGGTGGAGCCGTACGACGCGAGGAACTCCCGGGTGCGGGGCTGTGCGGGGGCGCCGAGGACGTCCTCGGGGGTGCCCTCCTCGACGATCCGGCCGCCGTCCACGAAGACGACGTGGTCGGACACCTCGCGGGCGAAGGGGAGTTCATGGGTGACCAGCATCATCGTCATTCCGTCGGCGGCGAGTTCCCGCATCACGCTCAGTACCTCCCGGGTGGCCTCGGGGTCCAGGGAGGAGGTGGGCTCGTCGAAGAGCAGCAGTTCGGGTTTGAGGGCCAACGCCCGTGCGATGGCGACGCGTTGCTGCTCGCCGCCGGAGAGCTGGTCAGGCAGGGCGAGGGCCCGATGGGCGACACCGACCCTGCGCAGGAGTGCGACGGCGCGTTCCAGCGCCTCCGACTCCGCTACCCCTGCCCTGCGTTGGGCCAGGACTACGTTCTCCACTGCGGTGAGGTGCGGGAACAGGTTGAAGCGCTGGAAGACCATGCCGACGGTACGGCGAAGACGCGGCAGGTCGCGGCAGACCGTGCGGCCGTCCTGGTGGACGACCTCGCCGGCGACCTCGATCGTGCCGTGCTCCGGCTGTTCGAGCAGGTTGACGCAGCGCATCAGGGTGGTCTTCCCGCCGCCGCTCTGGCCGATGACGCTGACGATGCGTCCCCGGCCGATGGTGAGGTGGACGTCGTCGAGGACGAGCCGGCCGTCGAAGGACTTGCGGAGCCCTTCGATCCGTACGACTTCTTCCGGGAGCGCCTGGGATGTGCTGCGCGCCGCTGCGAGCGACTCGGTCATACGGCACCTGCCTTCACGTCGGCTCCCACGGGCGCGTCCGGTGCGTCCTGGGCGAGCAGGGCGCGCGCAGCCCGCAGGCGTCGGCGGCGCCACGGGGAGAGGGGGACGCCCGCTCGCACTTTCCGTTCCAGGAGGAGGAGCAGTTGGGAGAGGGGGTAGCAGAGGGCGAAGTAGATGGCCGAGATGACCAGGTACACCTCCAGCGCGCGGAAGGTCGACGACGTGATGAGCCGGCCTTCGGACATCAGCTCGGCGGCGGAGACGGTGACGAGCAGGGAGGTGGATTTCAGCAGGTCGACGAGCATGGTGTTGGTGCCGGGCAGCGCCTGCCGTACGGCCTGCGGCAGGACGATCTGGCCGAAGATGCCCGCCCTGCCGAGGCCAAGGGCCTGCCCTGCCTCGGTCTGTCCGGTGTGCACGCCACTGATCGCGGAGCGGAAGATCTCGGAGAGGTAGGCGGCGTAGAAGACGACGAGGCTCAGACAGCCGGCGGTGAAGACGTCCAGCCGGATGCCCGCCGAGGCGAGCCCGAAGTAGCTGAGGAAGATGATGGCCAGCAGCGGGATGTTCTTGAACAGTTCGGTGTAGACGGCGGCGACGGCACGCGCCGGCCATGCCCTGCTGAGCCGCAGCAACGCCACGGCCAGGCCGAGCAGTACCGCGCCGATGAAGCTCACCGCAGTGTAGGAGAGGGTGCGCCAGAGGGCGTCGAGCAGGTCGGACTGATAGTCGGACCAGGGGACTTGGAAGAGATCGGACATGTCAGCCCCTCACTGTGCGACGGACGGCGGGGTCCAGTCCTGGGGCCGGTCCACGCCCCGGCGGGCGGTGGCGACATCGGCGGCGGGCTTGAGGAACTGCTCGGGATCGCCGCCGTACTTCTTGACGAGTTTCGCCATCTCGCCGTTGGTGTACATGGCGTCGATCTGCGCGGAGATCGCCTGCTCCAGCCTGGTGGCCTTCTTGGGGAGGTAGAAGCCGGTCTGGTAGGGCTGGAAGTACTGGTAGTCGGGCTTGGCCTTGAC
Source organism: Streptomyces sp. NPDC000878 (assembly GCF_053599695.1). NCBI lineage: Bacteria > Bacillati > Actinomycetota > Actinomycetes > Kitasatosporales > Streptomycetaceae > Streptomyces > Streptomyces sp. NPDC000878. The sequence goes on from NZ_JBSFMT010000027.1 coordinate 70,643, forward strand.
CTCGGCGGCGGTCGGCGGGGTCAGGTACTGCGTGCTGATCTTCAGCTCCGGGCGTTCCTTCTGCGCCGCGATGATGATCAGCGGGTCGAGGAAGCCGACGTCGACCCGGCCCGCGCCGAGGTCGTCGAAGACCCCGTTGGCGTCCGGGTAGGCGTGCAGCTTGGCGTCCGGGACGGACTGGATCGACTTGACCCACACATAGCCCTCGACTGTGCCGAGTTCGAGGCCCTTCAGGTCGTCGACCTTCTTGTACGTCTTGCCGTTGCGGACGGCCATCGCCGGGGGCGAGTAGTAGGGCGGGTCAGTGAACAGGCCCTGTTTCTGCCGTTCGGCGGACCAGGCGACGCCGCCGATGGTGATGTCGACGCGGCGGGACTGCACTCCGGCGAGCATGCCGGCGAAGTCGGTCACCTGGGGCTTGATCTCCAGACCGAGCTTTTCGGCCACGTAGGTGAGGATGTCGCCGTCCAGGCCGACGATCTTGTCTCCCTGGACGGTGGTGTAGGGGGCGTACGGCTGGACGGCCACCTTGATGACACCCGGCGTGAGCGTGCCCAGTGCGGCGGTCTTCGCGGACACGTTGGTCGGGGCGTCGTCGTCGCCGGAGCCGCAGGCCGCGGCCGTCAGCATCAGGAGTGCGGCCGACAGAGCGGCGGCGAGTGGGCGTATACGGGTCATGGGCGTGGGCCTTCCGTACCGGTGCCGAGGAAGCTGGAGGAGCCCGCCGTTTCACCGCGCTGTGCCCCCGGCGGGGAAGTGATGGGGGAGGTGATTGGGCCCATACGCTAGGCACCTGGGCACTGCGCGTCACCGGTCACTCCGTACGGACTTGTGGCTGAATTCGATCGATCTCCTGTACGTTGCGTCCAGTCGCCGAGGGGCTGAAGACGGGAGGAACACGCGTGCTGAGCCCGTCACTCGCCCAGGAGATCGCCGGGGACACCTCCGCCGTCATCGGCTTCAACGTGCTGATCACCGACGCGGACGGCATGGTCATCGGCAGCGGTGACAGCAGCAGGGTCGGCACCTTCCACGAGGCGTCGGTCGAGGTGATCCGCACCCAGGAGCCCGCCACGCACAACGCCACGCAGGCCCACCAGCTCCGCGGAGTACGCCCCGGGGTGACCTTGCCGCTGGTCACAGGCGGACAGGCGGTCGGCACGGTCGGCATCACCGGGACGCCCGCCCAGGTGCGCCGGTTCGGGCTGCTGGTGAAACGCCAGACGGAGATCCTGCTCAGGGAGTCCGTGATGCTGCGCTCCCGGCTGCTCGCCGAACGCGCGGCGGAGACCCTGCTCGCCGACATCGCCTCGTACGACCCCCAGGTCGTGGAGGGTGACTTCCTCGTCTTCCGGGCCGCCGAACTGGGCTTCGACCTGCGGCTGCAACGGGTCGCGGTGGCGATCGAGGTGAGCGTGCCCGACGCGGGCGCCCGACGCCAGGGCAGCGCGCCCACCCGGGACATGGCGCTGATCCGCTCGGAGCTGCTGCGTACGGTCCGTGAGGTCTTCGCCGATCCGCAGGACATCGTCGCTTCCACTGCCCCCGGCTGGATCGGCGTACTGCGCCGCCTGCCGGCCCGCGCCGAGGTGGACTCCCTGGCCGCCGACTGCCGACGCCTCACCGATGTCATCGCGGCGCAGGACGGCCTGACCGCCCGAGTGGGCATAGGCGAACCTGCCGTCTCCGTCGCCGGTCTGCGCGACTCCTGGCAGGACGCCCGCGACGCGCTGCGCCTCGGCGCCCGGGTGACCGGCGGCCCCCGGGTCCATCTGATCGCCGAGCTGCGCGTCCACCAGGTCCTGGCGGCCGTGAACCAGCCCGCCCGGAGGCGTCTCGTCGAACTGACGGCCGCGAATCTGCGGGCCCAGCCGGACTGGCCGGTGCTGCGCGACACGATCACCGCCTGGTGCGAGAGCGGCTTCAACCTCGTACGGACGTCCGCCGCCCTGCACATCCACCGCAACACCGTCGTCTACCGGATGCACAAGATCGAGCAGCTCACCGGCCGCCCCCTGCGCGAACACCGGACCACGATGGCCCTGTATCTCGCCTGTCTGACCGACGAGTTGGGCGAGGGCGCCATCCCCGACGAGGGGTGACGCCCGCCTTCTCTTTCCTGGCTACTCCCCTGCCGTGGGCCGCCGCGAGGCCGCCGTCGCCTCGTCGACGTCCGTCAGCGGACGCAGCCGGTAGCTGTACGAGTAGTCGCGGTCGGCGAACAGCTTGTACTCGTCGTGGGTGTGCGCGCCCCAGCTGTTGTCACCGCCGACGCCCATCTGCCGGTGGCTCAGCCGCAGGACGACCTCGTCGCGCGGGTTGAGCTGGTAGTCGTGGCGGGCTCCTACGGACAGATCCTCGGGTGTGAAGTGTGAGGCGTTGACCTCAAGGAGCGGTTCGGCGGAGACCAGCAGACCGGAGCCCCGGCGGTCCGTGAGGGCGATCCAGCGGACGTCGGTCTTGTTGCCGTTCTCCTGCGGGCGCAGATAGCCGCTCCACTGCCCGTCGACGGTGCCGGAGTACAGACCCACGTCGGTGGCGTTGTTGCGGTCCCAGTGGTTCTCCTCGGGGCCACGCCCGTAGTAGTGCAGCCGGTCCAGCCGCCCGGGCAGGAGCAGCAGGGTGCCGACCTCCGGGATGTACGGCAGTGAACTCGCCCCCGGGTGCAGGGTGTTGTCGACCTTGATCTCGCCGTTGCCGAAGACGGTGTAGGTGGTGGTGTACGTCGATGCCGTCGTCGTGGGCAGCGTGCCGGCGACCGTGATCTCGACGGCCCGGTCGCGCAGGGCGCGGACGGTGACGCCGGTGACCGTGCGCAGCACGCCCGCGTCGCGCCAGGTCTGGTTGCGGATGTGCTGCCCGTTACCCCGGTCGTTGTCGGTGGGCGCCCGCCAGAAGTTGGGGACGGGCCCGGAGGCGATCAGCTCGGCGCCACCCGCCTTGTACGAGGTGATGGCGCCGGTCTTCTTGTCGACGGTGACCGAGAATCCCTTGCCCTTGACGGTGACCGACGCGTCGCCGTCCTCGTGGCTGAGCACCGGGACGCTGTCCAGGGGCACGGGCGTGACGGCGGGACTGCCTGCGTCTACGGGGAGTTGCTGCCGGGCCACCTCGAAGCCGGCCTTGGCCCACTTCGTGGACTCCCTTGTGGTGAACGACAGTTGAAGGAAGTACTCGGCACCCGGCGCCGGGTCGTCCGGCAGCTCCAAGGGCACGGTGATGTCCTTGCTGGACAGCGGAGCCACATCCAGCTGAGCACGGCTCAACCTGCCGCGCCGCACGACCTTTCCGTCCCTCACCAGCTCCCAACGCCCGTCGAATTCCCGCAGGTTGGTGAACAGGTACTCGTTGGTGAGGGTGACGGCACCCGGCACCGACCCCGAAGTGGCCTGCACGGCCTGGTAGATCCGCTTGACCTCGGCGGACTTGCCGGTGAGGCCGCGGTCGGCGGTGACGATGCCGTCGCCGGAGAAGGCCCCGTCGTTGGGGTTGTCGCCCCAGTCGCCGCCGTACGCGTAGAACGTCTTGTCGCGGGGCCGCTTCTGGGTGAGGCCGACGGTGGCCGCGTCGAACCAGAACCGCACGCCGTCGTCGCCGGGGTCCCGGCTGTCGGAGGCCAGTTCGGCGGCGGTCAAGGCACGGGCGTACACGCGGGCCCGTCGGATGGTGCCGCTGAACTCGCGGGTGGGGTTGTCGACGTCGGTGGCCAGGGCCAGGGGCGCGGTGTTGACGTCGGGGCGCCGGGTGGTGGTGCGGGTGGCCCGGGCCACGCCGTCGGCGTAGAGGGTCAGGGTGCCCGTCGTGGCGTCGAAGACACCGGCGATGTGGTGCTCGGTGCCGGTCCAGTCGTCGGGCAGCGCCCAGTAGGCGCTGATCCACTGGCCGCCGCCGTAGATGAAGAACTCCAGGCCGCTGTCCGACTGTTTGAGGGCGTACTGGGTGTCGCCCTTGGCGATGACGGGCTGGTGGTAGCCGAGGACGTGCGGGGTGATCCACGCCTCCAGCGTCAGCGAGCCCGTGATGTCGAGGCTCGTGTCGCGGGCGAAGACGGTCCCGCCGGAGACGCCCTCGTCGCGGCTGAAGGTGCCGCCACCGGCGACGATCTCACCCCCGAGCGCGGCGGGCCCGGACTCGGTGAACAGCTTGCGCGTCGGGGTGGGCCAGGCGAGGGCCTGGTCGACGAAGTCCCAGATCCAGCCGCCCTGGAGCACGGGGTAGCGGCGGACGAGGTCCCAGTACTTCTTGAAGTTGCCGTTGGAGTTCCCCATGCCGTGGGAGTACTCGATCATCACGTACGGCCGGGTGTCGGCGGTGTCCTTGGCCCGCTGCTCGACACGCGCGGGACTGTCGTACATCTCGGAGCGGATGTCGCTGATCCCGGGGCGGTCGTCGCCCTCGTACTGGATGATCCGGGTGGTGTCGTAGGAGTGGATCCAGTCGTACATGGCGTTGAAGGTGGTGCCGCCGCCCGCCTCGTTGCCGAGCGACCAGATGACGACCGAGGCGTGGTTCTTGTCGCGGTGGACCATGTTCTGGGCGCGGGCCACACACGCGGTGGTCCACTCGGCGTGATTGCCGGGGTACTCACCCCGGATGCCGTGGGTTTCGAGGTTGGTCTCGTCGACGAGGTACAGGCCGTACTCGTCGGAGAGTTCGAGCCACAGCGGGTTGTTGGGGTAGTGCGAGGTGCGGACGGTGTTGAAGTTCAGCCGTTTGATGATGCCGATGTCCTCGACCATGTCCGCGCGGGTGAGGGCCGAGCCGTGCACGGGGTGCATCTCGTGCCGGTTGGTGCCCCGGAACGAGACCGGCTTGCCGTTGATGCGCATCAGCCCGTCCTTGAGCGCGAACTCGCGCAGGCCGACCCGGTGGGAGAGGGTCTCGATCACCTTGCCGGCCGGGTCGCGCAACCGCAGAACTGCCGTGTAGAGGTTGGGGTGTTCGGCCGACCACAGACGAGGCGCGGGTACGGCCTTCGCGGCCTGTACGGACGTCTCCTCGCCGGCGCCGAGCGCGACGGTCTGCTGCAACGGACGCGACCAGACCGGGTGCCCGCCCGCGTCGTACAGCTGGGTCTCGACGGAGTACTGGCCGGCACCCCGGCCGCCGTAGTCCCGCACGTTGGCGGTGACCGACAGCTCCGCCGCCGAGTAGTCGTCGCTGAGCGGAGTGTCGAGGCGGAAGTCGCGCAGCCGCACGGCGGGCGTCGAGTACAGGTACACCGAGCGGAAGATGCCGCTCAGCCGGATCATGTCCTGGTCCTCCAGCCAGTCGCCGTCGGAGTAGCGGTAGACCTCCACGGCGATCTGGTTGGTGCCGGGCTTCAGGTGCGGGGTGATGTCGTACTCGGAGGGGTCGTAGGAGTCCTCGTGATAGCCGACCAACTGCCCGTTGATCCACACGTAGTGGGCGGACTTGACTCCCTCGAAGTGGAGGAACGTCCGGCGTCCCGACCAGTCGCGCGGGAGCGTGAAGATGCGCCGGTACTGGCCCACGGGGTTGTGGCGGGTCGGGGCGGCGGGCGGCTGCGCGTCCTCGCCCCGGCCGTTGGGACCCCACCACGGGTAGTCGCTGTTGATGTAGATCGGGCTGTCGTAGCCGTGCAGTTGCCAGGCGGAGGGCACGGGGATGGTGTCCCAGGTGCTGTCGTCGACATCGGGGCGGTAGAAGTCGGCGGCCCGGTCGTCGGGGCGGTCGACGTACGCGAACTTCCAGGTGCCGTCGAGGGTCAGCCGGTACGGGGAGCGGGTGCGGTCGGCGGCGAGGGCCTGGGCGACGGTCGCGTACGGCATCAGCGTGGTGTGCGGAGGCTCGGTGCCGAGGCGGAAGACGTCGATGTGGCCGTTCCACTCGGGGGTGACGTCCGTGGCATCCGCAGCGGAGGCTCCGTGGGCGGTGGCCGGTCCGGACAGGGCGAGCGCGCCGAGGACGGCGGCCCCTCCCTCCAGAAGACGGCGGCGGCTGACGGCGAAGTCGTGGGGGTGCGGCATGACCGTGACCTTCCTCGGTACGACAGACAGTGCGCCGCACGGACTGAGGGAGCGTCAGATCCTGTTCGTTCCTGTTGACAATCCGACCCGGAATCCGGCAGCGCTGTGGTCATCGGTGGCGGCTCAACCCACCTGGGCGGTGCGGGAGTTGACATGGGGTCAGCACACAACTGCTGGTGACAGTGGGAGCTGCCGAGCCAGCCTCACCCTAGGACTTCGAACACAGCCGAAGCAATAATCTTGTCGGACTCTGTTGGATCCTGATGGTCGGTTCTGGTTGTCGGGTTCTGATGGCTCGGCAGGACTCCGTCACCGTCGGCGGGGCTCAGTGACCCCTGAACGCCTCCTCCAGCCACCACGACCCGTGCTCGCGCGTCACCTTGGCGTCGATGAGCAGCGGCGCGGAGCGCGGTCCCGCCACCCAGTCCTGTACGGCCTTCAGGTCGGCCGGCGCGCGCACGGTGACCGCCTCGAAGCCGTAGCCCCGGGCGACGGCGGCGATGTCCGTCGGCGGAAACACGACCGTGTCGAGCGGGTGCCCGTCGGGCCCGAAGTGGTGGACCTCCGCGCCGTACGCGTCGTCGTTGTAGACGACGACCACCATGGGCAGCCCGAGCCGCCGTACCGTGTCGAGGTCGGCGGCGCCCATCAGCGCGCCGCCGTCCCCGAGCGTGGCCACCGGAAGCCGGTCCGGCCGTGCGAGCGCCGCGCCGATCGTGGTCGCGAGGCCCAGGCCGATCGACTGGAACGCCTGGGTGAAGCAGAAGCCGTGCTGGTCCGGCACCGACAGATACGCGCTCGGATAGCCCATGAAGTTGCCCGAGTCGACGCCGATCACCCGCTCGGCGGGGAGGAGGTCGTCGAGCGCGATGCTGAGTGTGCGCGGGTCGATCCGCTCCCGGCCGCCCTCGTCCTCGTACGGCACATCCCGCATCCGCACCCGGGCGGCGATCGCCTCGCCGACCTCGCCCGTGCGGTAGCCCTCCCGTCCGTCACCTCCCGCGTCGAGCACGCGCAGCGCCGTGAGTTCGACGTCGCCGGTGACGCCGAGCCGTACCTCCCGGTGCGCGCCGAGTGCCGACGTCTCGTCGTCGACCTGGACGACCGTCGCCTCGGGTCCGATCAGGGCGCCGTGCCGCATGGTCCACATGTTGAGGGCGCAGCCCCAGCCCACGATCAGGTCGGCGCCCTGGATCAGTTCGGCGGCGAGGGGTGACGCGAAGCCGCCGGAGACGTCGAGCGACCAGGGGCTGCCGTGGAAGAGGCCCCGGGCGACGGCCGAGGTCGCGAGCAGTGCGCCGTGGCGTTCGGCGAGGTCCAGGAGGGCGTCCCGGGCACCGGTCCCGCGTGCTCCCCGGCCGGCGACGAAGACCGGGCGTCGGGCGCGCCCGAGCAGGTCGGCCAGCGCGGTCACGTCGGCCGCCGACGGTACGACCGGCTGCCGTTCGGATGGTGTCGCGACCTGGTCCACCGCCCCGTCCGGGACGTCCAGGTTCTGTACCTGGAGCGGGAGGTTGAGCAGGACCGTGCGTCGTTCGTGCAGGGCGCGTCGGACGGCGGCGCAGGTCACGTCGACGGCGTCCTCGGCCGAGGTGACCCGCGCCGTGACCGCGCCCACCGCCCGGGCGAGGGCCTCCTGGTCGACGTAGAAGTTGGACTTCGGCTCGGTGACCTCGGCCGCCAGGACGAGCAGCGGGGTGCGGCTCTTGGCGGCCTCGCTGATGCCGGTGACGGCGTTCGTCAGACCGGGCCCCTGGTGCACGCTCAGCACCGCGACCGTGCCGCTCATGCGCGCGTACGCGTCGGCCATCGTCGCCGCGCCGCCCTCGTGCCGTGCGGCGACGAACCGCGCGCCCGCCGCCACCAGGGCGTTGGTGACATGGAAGTTGCCCGAGCCGACGACGCCGAACACATGGTCGATCCCGGAGGCGGCCAGCGCCCGTCCGACGGCTTCCGCGACCTTCATGACCGCTCCACCAGGGCGAGCACGCGCGCCGGGGCCCCGGACCCGCTGACGATGGGCAGCGGCCCCGCGACGACCACGGCACCGGTCGGCGGCAGCGCGGCCAGGTTCTGCAGCTGGGTCAGGCCGTACTTGCCGCTGCCCATCAGATACGAGTGGCAGGGGAACGCCGGGTCGAACGAATGCGCGCGTCCGGCATCGGTGCCCACCGTCTCGACGCCGAGGCCGATCACCGGCGACTCCTCGGCCACCCAACGGGCGCACTCCGGGGACAGCCCTGGTGTGTGCGGGCCGTTCTCGTCCGCGTTGAGGAACGGCTCCTGGGCGTGCGAGCGGGCGTCCCAGCCCGTACGGAGCAACAGCCAGCCCCCGTCGGGGAGTTGGCCGTGCTCGGCCTCCCAGGCCTTCACATGGTCGACCTCGACCAGGAAGTCCGGGTCCTGTGCCGCCTCGGCGGTGAAGTCCAGCACCGCCGCCGGGGCGATGAGGCGGCCCGCCGGTACCGAGGCGACATCGGCGAGGTCCTTGCCGGTGACCCAGTGGTTGGGTGCGTCGAAGTGGGTGCCGGTGTGCTCACCGCTGCGGAAGTTGTTCCAGTACCAGGCCGGTCCCCGGTCGTCGTACCTGCTGATCTCCTCCAGTTCGAACGCGGCGGTCTGGCCGAAGGGCGGAGGCAGTTGGATCACCGGGGTGGACGACGACAACGGCGAGGTGAGGTCGACGACTTCGATCGACCCGCCGCGCAGACCCGACACCAACGAAGCGAGGACGGACGGCTGGGACATGGATGCCTCCTGGGACGCTGCTGGAGCCATCAGCATCCCAGCCCGGCCCCGCTTCAGGCGGGAGCGTCCCAGAGCACATGCAGGGTCGACGGCTTGCGGAAGACCAGGCCCTGCGGGGTGACCGGGTGGTCCGGGTCGAGGCGCAGGGCGGGCAGGCGTTCGAGGAGGCGGTGAAGGGCGATACGGGTCTCCAGCCGGGCGAGGTGCGCGGCGATGCAGTAGTGCGGGCCGTGGGCGAAGGCCAGTTGGAGGCGGGCGTTCGCGCGGCGGACGTCGAAGCGGTCGGGGTCGGGGAAGACGTCCGGGTCGCGGTTGGCACCGGTCAGGGAGACGGTGACCAGGTCGCCGCGGCGGATCGTGGCCGGGCCGAGGACGGTGTCGCGGGTGGCGTAGCGGTCCACGACCGCCGCGCCGGGTTCGAGACGCAGCGACTCCTCGATCGCGCCGTCGAGGAGGTCGAAGTCGGCCCGGACCAGGGCGAGTTGGTCGGGGTTCCGGAACAGGTGCAGCAGCGCGTTGGTGATCATCGCCTCGGTGGTCTCGATGCCGCCGAACATCAGCACGGCGGCGTTGGAGGCCACCTCGGGCACGGTCAGGTGTCCGGCGGCGGAGACGAGGAGAGAGGCGGCGTCCCGGTCGGCGACGGTGGCTTCCACGGCGGCCCGCAGCTGGGCGTAGGCCGCGGTGCCGGCGGGGCCCGCCGTGTGGCCGGCGGTGATGTCGGAGACCGACCGCACGATGGCGTCGTACCAGGCGAGGACCGTGTCGGCGGTGGTACCGGTGAGGCCGAGCGCCTCGGTCACGACGGCGACCGCGAGGGGTCCGGCGAAGGCGCGCCGGAGTTCGGCGGCGCCGGTCGGCGGGAGTGCGGTGATGAGCCGGTCGGTCTCGCGTTCGATACAGGCGGTGAAGCCCTCGCGTACCTCCCTCGGCCGGAAGGGGGCGTTGAAGGGCTCTCGGTGACGGGCGTGTTCGTCGCCGTCGAGGGAGAGCATGCTGGGGCCGACGACCTGTGCGGTGGAGAAGCGGGGGTCGTCGACGGTGAACGTCCCGGAGTCCCGCATCACGGTCAGCGCGAGATCGCGCCGGGTCACCAGCCAGCCGCCCAACTCCGGTAGCCAGGACACGGGTTCGTGTGCGCGGAGCAGGGCGAGGCGGGCATGCGGGTCGTCGGCGAGTTCGGCGAGGGTGGTCTCGGCGCCGAGGGGGCAGGAGTCGACGAGGTGGGCTGTCATCGGGTGTGAACTCCCTCTCGGTGGCTGGTGCTTGGGCATGAGGCGCTCACTCGACGAACAGTCCGCGCGCCACGGCCCGCGCGTCGAACTCCTCCAAGTGGGCCTGCGCGTCCGGCAGGGCGTCGCACATGGCCTCCAGCAGGACCTGCCCCAGCAGCATCGGAGCGCTCACGGTGTCGAAGACCAGACCGGTGCCCACGGCCGCCGGAAGCAGCACATCGCTGTGCGCGGCCACCGGGGCGAACGTACCGTCGGCGATCGTCACCACCGTCAGCCCCGCGTCCCGGGCATGGTCGAGGGCGTCGAGGAGTTCGCGCGGGTGGCGTGGCAGCGCGAAGCACAGGAGGGCGCTCGCACCGGCCTTGCGGGCGGCGTCTATCCGGTCGGCGAGCAGTGAGCCGCCCTCGTCGAGCAGCCGTACGTCGGGATGGACCTTGGCCGTGAAGTAGGCGAACCCCCGTGCCTGGGCGGCGGAGGCGCGCAGCCCGAGCACCGGCAGCGGCCGGGAGGCGGCCAGCAGCCGTCCCGCGCGTTCCACGGGTCCGGGGTCCGCGAGCAGGGACGCCAGTTGCCGCAGGTTGTCGATCTCGGCCTGTACGGCTTGCTGGTACGGGTTGTCCGACCGCTCCCCCGGCTCCACGCCGGCGGGTGCGACGTCCCGCAGATGCCTGCGCAGCGCCGGGTAGCCGTCGAAGCCGAGGGCGACCGCGAACCGGGTCACCGACGGCTGGCTGACGCCTGCCAGTTGGGCCAGTTCCACGCTCGACAGGAAGGGCACGTCCGCCGCCTGCCGGACCAGACAGTGCGCGATCCGGCGTTGTGTCGGGGTGAGCCGACGTCCCTCGAAGAGCTGGTGCAGCCGTACGGAGGAACCGGCCGCCTCGGCCGTGTCGGTGCCGACGCCGTCGCTCATCTGCTCCCCAGCCGGTCGTGTTCGGGGCCCTCTCTCCCGCCCTGTGGGCCGGGCGGGAGAGAGGGCGGACGGTATTGCCACAGCCGATGCCGAACCGGGTCAGCTCACGAGACCGGCGCTCGTCAGCCACTCCTTGGCGACGTCGCTGGAGTCCTCCTTGTCGTTGACGAGCTTCTTCATCATCTCCAGCAGGTCCTCGGTGGTGAGCTTGGCGGAGACGCCGTTGAGCGCCGCCTTCGCCGTGTCGTCGACCGCCGACTTGTAGACCAGCGGCGTCACGTTCTGCGAGGAGAAGAGGTTCTTCGGGTCCTCCAGGACGACCAGCTTGTCCTCGACGATGGCGGGGTCGGTGGTGTACAGGTTCGCGGCCTGTACGTCGTTGTCCTTGAGCAGTTTCACCAGGGTGGTCTGGGCGCCCGCGTCCAGCGGCTGGAACTTGCCGAACTCGACGCCGTAGACCGACTTCAGGCCCTCACCGCCCTGCTTGCGGGTCTTGAACTCCGAACCGGCCCCGATCGTCATGTCCTTGGCGACCGGCTTGAGGTCGGCGAGGGTCTTGAGGTTGTACTTGGCGGCGGTCTCGGAGGTGACGGTCACCGAGTCCTTGTCCTCGGCGGCGGCCGAGTCGAGGATCTCCACCGACGAGGGGAGCTTCGCCTTCAGCTCGGCGTTGACCTCTTCCGTGCTGGTGGCGGTGCTGTTCTTGTCGACCGCCACCGAGAGCAGGGCGCCGTTGTACTCGGGGAAGACCCCGATGCCTCCCTTGACGACCTGGTCGTAGTAGACCTCGCGAGCGCCGATGTCGAACTTCCGCGTCACCTTGAGGCCCTTGGCCTCAAGCGCCTGGGAGTAGATCTCGGCGAGCAGCTGGTTCTCGGGGAAGTTCGCCGAGCCGACGACGATGGATTTCCCGCTGCCGCCGCTGTCGGCGCTGTCGCCCGTCAGCGGGTTGCTGCTGTCGCTGTCGCTGCCACCGCAGGCGGTCAGCGAGAGTGCGGCGATCAGACCGAAGGCGGCGCCACGGTACATGCCTCGCATGGTGCTCATGGTGTTTCCTTTCTCGGAGCCCGGAGGCTCGGCAACTCTGCAGAGGAAGAAAATCAGGACTTCGACGCCGAGACCCGCAGGCCCGGCGAGACGACGACGCGCCGTAGCGCGGTGAAGGCGATCTGGACGACGAGTGCCAGTGCGACGACGACGGTCGAGCCGCCGATGACCAGTTCGTAGTCGTTGCGGGAGAGCCCGTCGACGATGAAGCGGCCGAGGCCCCCGAGACCGGGGTAGGCGGCCACGGTGGCGGTGGCCACGACCTGGATCGCGGCGACCCGGAGGCCGAGGAGGATCAGGGGCAGCGCCATCGGCACCTCCACCCGTACCAGGACCTCCCACTCGGTCATACCGACCCCGCGTGCCGCGTCCCTGGTGTCGGGGTCGACACCCCGGACGCCCTCGAAGGTGTTGATGAGGATCGGCGGGACCGCGAGCGCGACCAGGGCGACGAGGACGGGCGTCACGCTGAGCCCGGCGAGGGTGACGACGAGGACCACCAGACCGAAGGTGGGGATCGCCCGCGCCAGGTTCGCCACGCTCGCCACGGCGAACGCCCCGCGGCCGGTGTGCCCGACGAGCAGCCCGAAGGCCAGCCCGATGAGGGCGGCGAACAGCAGGGAGATACCGCTGTAGGTGAGGTGTTCGAGAAGCCGATGAGGGATGCCGTCGTCGCCGTGCCACTGCTGCGAGGACGTCAGCCAGTCCCACACGAGCTCGACCTGGTTCAGGAAGTCGTTCATGGCGCCGTCACCTTGTTCCGGGACCACGGGGTCAGCAGCCGCTGGGCAAGAACCAGCAGGGCGTCGGTGGCGAGTGCGAGCAGCATGATCAGCACGATCGCCGTGATGATCGGGGTCGGGAAGTCGAGTTGCAGGCCACGGGTGATGTAGTACCCGAGTCCGCCCTGCCCGATCAGCTGCCCCACGGCCACCAGACTGATGGACGACACGGCGGCGACGCGTACACCGGCGATCACGACGGGTACGGCGATCGGGAGTTCGACCTGGACGACACGCCGTATGGCGCCGAACCCCATCGCGGTGGCCGCGAGCCGGACCGATTCGGGGACCGAGGCCAGCCCGTCCACCACGTTGGGCACCAGCACCGACAGCGTGTAGAGCGTCAGCGGGATCATCACCGTGCGTTCGGTGAGCCCCGTATAGCGGACGAAGATCATGAACAGGGCCAGCGACGGGATCGAGTAGAGGATGTTGGCCACGGTCAGCACCGGTGGGTACAGCCAGCGCCAGCGGTGGCAGAGGATGCCGAGAGGCACCGAGATGATCAGCCCGAACAGCACCGGCAGCAGGCCGAGTCTCAGATGGATTCCGGTGTAGTCGGCCAGCTCGGCGGCGTGGTCGCCGATCCACTGCCACCGGATCAAGGGCTCGTCGTCACTCATCGTTTCGCACCGCCCGTCCCGTCGGCGCCCTCGTCCGCCGTACCGGCGGGATCGGCCGAGTCGGTGGCGTCGGCCGTCCCGGCGGACAGTTCGTGGGCGTCCGCGACGCCGACGACCGCGCCGTCCGCGTCCACGCCCACCGCGAGCCGGGCGGGCGACAGGAGCGCCGAGTCGAGGGCGGCCCGGGCCGAGTCGCCGACGAGGCTGAAGGTGTGGCCGAGCGGTGCCAGCGTCGCGTCCGCGAGGGTGCCGCTCTCCGGCAGGTCGGCGACCGCGGCCCAGCCGAGCGGGCGTCGGCCGTCGTCGACGACCAGCACCCAGGGCTCGTCGCCTGTCCGGGCCGAGGCCACTGAAGAGGTCGCCGGCAGCACCGGGCCGTCGCGCAGCGGAACGTCGGCCGCGTCGACGAAGGACAGCCGGCGGATGCCCCGGTCGTGCCCCACGAAGTCGGCCACGAAGTCGTCGGCCGGATCGGCGAGCAACCGCTCGGGGGTGTCGAACTGGGCCAGCCTGCCGCCGGTCCTGAACACCGCGATGTTGTCACCGAGCTTGATCGCCTCGTCGATGTCATGGGTGACGAACACGATCGTCTTGTGGAGTTCCTTCTGGAGCCGGATGAACTCCGCCTGCAGCTCCGCCCGGACGATCGGGTCGACCGCGCTGAAGGGCTCGTCCATCAGCAGCACCGGCGGATCGGCGCCCAGCGCCCTGGCCACCCCGACGCGCTGCTGCTGTCCGCCGGAGAGCTGGTTCGGATAGCGCTTGGCCATCTCGGCCGGCAGCCCCACCAGCTCCAGCAGTTCCGCCGCCCGCGCCCGCGCCTTCTTCCGGCTCCAGCCGAGCAGCAGCGGAACGGTGGCGATGTTGTCCAGAATGGTGCGGTGCGGGAACAGCCCCGCGTGCTGGATCACATACCCGATGCCGCGGCGCAGCTCGGGGGCGTGCACCTCCCGGATGTCCTGGCCGCGCAGGCTCACCGTGCCTGCCGTGGGCTCCACCATGCGGTTGATCATGCGCAGGGTGGTGGTCTTGCCGCAGCCGGAGGGACCGACCAGGACCGTGATGCCACCCTCGGCCAACTCCAGCGACAGATCGTCCACCGCAGTGGTGCCGTTTGGATAATTTTTGCTCACCGCGTCGAATCTGATCAAAGCTGCCCCTTACCCGACTGCATATGGTCATGCAGAGTTATCCGTGCCTGAATGACAGTCAATGCCCATCTGTAAACGGCACGTTACAGTCACGCGAAATCAGGCCAGGGACGTCCGAAATATAGGGAGACACCTCCATGAATCCGGTCTGGTTCACCTTTCTGAACGGCTCGGACATCGACCAGTTGGAGCTGACCGACGGCGAGATCCTCGACGCCGTCGAGGAGGGTCTGCGCGCCCAGGGACAGGGCGAGACGGTGATCGAACCGCGCGTCCACCTCGTCCCCGACCCCGCGTTCGACGGTCATTTCAACGTGCTGCGCGGCTATGTCGCGCCCCTCGCGCTGGCCGGGGTCAAGATCGTGGGCGACTACGTCGGCAACTACAAGGCCGGTCTGCCGTCCGAGATGGCCCTGCTGAACCTCTTCGACCCGCGTACCGGCATGCCGGTGGCCGTGGTCGACGCGACCGCCCTCACCGAGATGCGAACCGGCGCCCTCACCGCGCTGGGGGCGCGTCATCTGGCCCGCCCGGACTCCAGGGTGCTCGGACACATCGGCGCCCGCGCCACCTCGTACTGGAACGTCCGTCTGCTCGACCGGATCTTCGACCTCACCGAGATCCGCGTCCACTCGCGCCGCCCCGAGAGCCGCGAGGCCTTCGCGGAGCGGCTGGAGCGGGACCTCGGCAAGCCGGTCGTCGTGACGGAGGACTGGCAGAGCTGTGTGGAGGGCGCGGACATCGTGGTGGAGGCGTCCCGCCTGGAACGCCCGGAGCCGCTTCTGAAGACCGAGTGGATCGCGCCCGGCGCCCTGGTCGTGCCCTACGGCACGAACAGCGCGGTCGAACTCAGCCTCACGGACATCATGGACAAGATCGTCGTCGACGACTGGGGCCAGGCCCACGCCGGACCCTTCGGCGCCCTGCGCACCCACGTCGACTCGGGCAGGCTCAACAAGGACAACCTGCACGGCGAGCTGGGCGAGATCGTCGCGGGCCACAAGCCCGGCCGCGAGAGCCCCGAGGAGACGAACCTGTTCTGGCACCGCGGACTCTCCCTCTCCGACATCGCACTCGGCGCCGCCATGCTGAAGAAGGCCGAAGAGCGCGGCCTCGGCCAGAAGCTGCGCTTCTCATGACGGACATCGGTGGCAGCGGCAGTACGGTCGTCGTCGACGGGCGGACTCTGTCGTACGAGGATGTCGTCGCCGTCGCCCACCACGGCGCCCGGGTCTCCCTCGCGGACGAGGTGCTGCCACGGCTGGTGCGTGAGCGGGCCGTCGTCGAGGACATCGTCGACCGCCAGGTGCCGACGTACGGCCTGACGACGGGTCTGGGCACCCGTTCGTCGTACGCCCTGCCGCGCGCCGAGCTGGAGGCGTTCAGCGTCCGTACGGTACGGGGCCGGGCGAACTCGGTCGGCGATCCGCTGCCGGTGCCCGTCGTGCGCGCCGCCGTCCTCGCCCGCGTCAACGGCGTCGCGGGCGGTGGCAGCGGAGTGCGGCCGGAGATCGTGCGGCTGCTCGTGGCGATGCTCAACGCGCGCGTGCATCCCGTGATCCCCGAGGTGGGGTCGATCGGCGCCTCCGACCTGTGCCAGCTGGCGCATGTCGGCCTGGTCGTCATCGGTGAGGGCAGCGCCGAGTTCGACGGGGAGGTGCTCGACGGTGCGACGGCACTGCGGCGGGCCGGTCTCGCGCCTGCCGGGCTGGGCCCGAAGGACGGGCATGTGCTGTGCAGCGCGAGCCCGCTGGCGGCCGGACAGGGCGCGCTCGTCCTGCACGAGGCCGGCGCCCTCCTCGCGCTGGCCCAGGCGGTCACAGCACTGACGTACGAGGGTTTCCGGGCGAACACGAGTCCGCTGGACGCCCGGGTACTGGGCCTGCGCCCCGCCCCCGGCCAGTCGCGCGCCGCGCGCGAGCTGCTCGCCCTGCTGGACGGCGGCGAGCTGGGCGATCCCCGCAACGCGCGACGGGTGCAGGACCCGGTCAGTCTGCGCTGCGCCGCCCAGGTGCACGGGGCGGCGTACGCGGCCCTGGACTTCGCCGGGGCCGCCCTGGATCCGGAGCTGAACGGCTGCGGCGACAACCCGGTGGTGCTGCCCGACACCGGCGAGATCCTGTCCTCCGGCAACTTCCACACCCCCGGGCTGGCCCTCGCCCTCGACACGCTCGCGCTGGCCCTGACCCAGACGGCCGCGGTCTCCGCCGAGCGCATGCGCCGGCTACTGGACCCCGGTGTCAGCGGGCTGCCCGCGAACCTCTCCCCGTACGGGCCGGAGCGTTCGGGCTTCGCGCCCCTGACCAAGACCGCGCAGGCACTCGTCGCCGAGATCCGCATGCTGTCCACACCGGTGTCCACCGATCCCCGCCATGGCGCGGACGCCGTCGAGGACGACTCGACCAACGCGTCGCTGGGTGCCCGGCGGCTGGCCACGATCCTGGTCCGGCTGCGGCACCTGCTCGCCGTGGAGGCCGTGGTCGCCGCGCAGGCGGTGGACCTGGCGGCACCCCCGGTGCTGGGCGGGGGACCCCGCCTTCTGCACACGGCGATCCGGGCGGCCGTGCCCCGTCTCGACGACGACCGGCCCTGCGGGGTGGACGTGACGGCGGTGAGTGACGGCATCCTGGGGTCCGACGACGTCCGGGACGCGCTCCGCGCGTTGCTGGGAGACGCGTCAGCCTCGGCGGGAGGAACGTCATGACCAGCGTCGACGTACACCAGCATCTGTGGACCCCGTCGCTGGTGGCGGCCCTGCGTGCCCGCCGCGAACCACCGTTCCTGGACGGCTGGACCCTGCACCTGCGCGGTGAGCCGCCCTTCGAGATACCGCCCGCCGACCACGACATCGCCCGCCGTACGGAACTCGCCGCCGCCGACGGACTGGGCCGGGTGCTCGTCTCGCTGTCCGCCCCGATCGGCGTGGAGTGGTTGCCCGCCGCCGAGGCCCGGCCCCTGCTGGACGCGTACCACGAAGGATCGGCCGCTCTTCCGAAACCGTTCGACGCCTGGGCCGCGGCCTGCGTGCGCGGCATCGACGCGGACGCGACAGCCAAGGACCTCGACCGGGGGTTCGCCGGCCTCCAGCTCCCGGCGAACGCCCTTGTCGACGCGGCGGGTTACGCGCGCTGCGCCCCGCTGCTCGATCTGCTCGAAGAGCGCGACCTGCCACTGTTCGTCCACCCGGGACCGGCGGCCGGCGAGTCGGAAGGCCCGGGCTGGTGGCCCGCGATGGTGCCGTACGTCCAGCAGATGCACGCCGCCTGGTTCGCCTTCCGTGCCTTCGGCCGGCCGCGCCATCCGCGTCTGCGCGTGTGCTTCGCGCTGCTGGCCGGGCTGGCTCCGCTGCACGGGGAGCGCTTCGCCGCCCGGTCCGGCGGTCTGGAGGAGACGGACGTGGACCCGGGCGTCTTCGTCGACACGTCGTCCTACGGCCCCCGTGCCGTCGACGCGGTCGTCCGCGCTCTCGGCACCGGCGCCGTCGTCCAGGGCTCTGACCGGCCCTACGCGGAGCCGCCACTGCATCCCGGGTTCGGGCTGGGCGGAGCGGCGGCCTACGCGTTTCGTATCGCCAATCCGCGACGGCTGCTCACCGGGAAGGGCTGACCGTAGAAGCCCAGAAGTGTCGAAACATTTCGATGTGAAATGCGAATGATGCGAGGGGGATTGACGCACGCCGGGCGCCTCCTAGTATCCGTGCCGACCTCGCACACCTCTTAACCCGCACCCAAGAGGAGCGCATTTCGCATGTCATGCCTACATCAAACACGAGTGGGGTGGCGCCGGGCGCCGGCGCTGGGGCTGCTGTCCGCGACCATGCTGCTGGCGACCGGCACCGCCACGGCCGAGCCCGCGGCGGACGTCCGGGCCTCCACCCTGGGCGCCCAAGCGGCCCAGTCCGGGCGGTACTTCGGGACCGCGGTGGCCGCCGGGAAGCTCGGCGACGCCACCTACACGGGCATCCTGAACCGTGAGTTCAACATGGTCACGCCCGAGAACGAGCTGAAGTGGGACACCACGGAGCCCTCGCGCGGCACGTTCAACTTCGCACCCGCGGACCGGATCGCCAACCACGCCTCGTTGAACGGGCAACGGCTGCGCGGCCACACCCTGGTCTGGCACTCCCAACTGCCCGGCTGGGTCGGCTCGATCACGGACGCGAACACGCTGCGCACCGTGATGAACAACCACATCACCACGGTGATGAACCGCTACAAGGGAAGGATCCACTCCTGGGACGTGGTCAACGAGGCGTTCGCCGACGGCAGCAGCGGCGCGCACCGGGCCTCGGTGTTCCAGAACCTGCTGGGCGACGGCTTCATCGAGCAGGCCTTCCGCACCGCGCGGACGGCCGACCCGGCCGCCAAGCTCTGCTACAACGACTACAACATCGAGAACTGGACCGCCGCGAAGACGCAGGGCGTCTACCGCATGGTGCGCGACTTCAAGGCGCGGGGCGTGCCCATCGACTGCGTCGGCTTCCAGGCGCACTTCGGCACCGGCGGCCCGCCGTCGAACTTCCAGACCACGCTGTCGAGCTTCGCGGCGCTCGGTGTGGACGTACAGATCACCGAACTCGACATCGCGCAGGCGCCGTCGGCCGCGTACACGAACACCGTGCGGGCGTGCATGAACGTGTCACGCTGCACCGGGATCACCGTGTGGGGCATCCGGGACACCGACTCCTGGCGCGCCGGGGAGAATCCGCTGCTGTTCGACGGCAGTGGCAACAAGAAGGCGGCCTACCAGGCGACGTTGACCGCGCTGGGCGGCAGCGCAACCACGGTGGGCGGCAGCGCGGCCACGGTGGCGGCGAAGTCCGCCGCGAGCACCCGATCGGCCGCCTCGGCTGCTGCCCTGCCCGGCAACTTCACCTGGAGCTCCAGCAGTGCGCTGATCGCTCCGAAGTCCGACTCGACGCACCCCAACATCGCCGGGATCAAGGACCCGTCGGTCGTGTACCACAACGGCAGGTACCACGTGTTCGCGAGCACCGCGAGCGCGTCCGGGTACAACCTGGTGTATCTGAACTTCACCGACTGGTCGCAGGCGGGTTCGGCCACGCACCACTATCTGGACCGCTCCGCGATCGGCACCGGGTACCGGGCCGCGCCACAGGTGTTCTACTACGCGCCGCAGGGCCTGTGGTACCTCGTCTACCAGACCGGGAACGCCTCCTTCTCCACCAACCCGGACATCAGCAACCCCAACGGCTGGACCGCGCCCCGCCACTTCTACTCGGCGATGCCGGACATCATCAAGCAGAACATCGGCAACGGCTACTGGGTCGACATGTGGGTGATCTGCGACAGCGCCAACTGCTATCTGTTCTCCTCCGACGACAACGGCCATCTGTACCGCTCGCAGACGACCGTCGGCCAGTTCCCCAACGGTTTCACCAACACGGTCATCGCGGCCCAGGACGCCAACAGGTACGCCCTGTTCGAAGCCGCCAACGTCTACAAGGTGCAGGGCACCAACCAGTATCTGCTGCTCGTCGAGGCGATCGGCTCTGACGGGAAACGCTGGTTCCGCTCCTGGACGTCCACCAGTCTCGCCGGGTCATGGACGGCGCTGGCCGCCACGGAGAGCAACCCGTTCGCCCGGGCGAACAACGTCACCTTCCCGGCCGGGGCCTGGACGCGGGACATCAGTCACGGCGAGATGATCCGCGCGGGGAACGACCAGACGCTGACGATCCCCGGCTGCAGGCTCCAGTACGTGTACCAGGGCCTCGACCCGGGCGCGACCGGCGACTACAACACCCTGCCGTGGCGGCTCGGCCTGCTCACTCAGACCAACTCGCCCTGCTGACCTGCCAGTTGTTCTGGTAGTTCTCGTGGTTCAGGTGATGTGCCGGGGTGCCGGGGTGCCGGTCCTACGATCCGGTGCTCCGGCTCACCTCGCGGTCGCGCAGGCCGCGCGGGTCCACGACCTCGCGGATGAGCCGCAGTTCGGTCTCGTCCGGCAGCCGGGTCTGCGTGGCGCCGCTCGCGTCGATCTCGAAGCCGGTGTTCGCGTGGACCTCCTCCGCGGTGACACCGGGATGCAGCGAGCGCACACGCAACCGCCCGTCCTCCCCGTAGTCGAGGACCGCGAGGTTGGTGATTACCACACCCAGGTCGTGGAACCTCAGGCCCTTTCCGCCTGCGCCGCGCGCGCGGTCGTTGCCCACACCGCAGACCACGTCGACCTTCTCGACGAAGACCTTCGGGATGTGCCGGGCCACCCAGTAGTCGGTGCGGTGGTTGGCGGTGTTGCCGGGAGCGCCGCGTACACCGATGAGTTGGCGCCTGGGACGGCGCCAGTCGCCGATGAGGGAGATGTTCTGGTTCCCGTATCGGTCGATCTGGCTGGCCCCCATCATGCTCTGCCGACGACCGCTGGCGACGATGTCGAACACCTTCCGGTACGGCACCCAGCCCTCAACTACGCCTCCGTCAGCGGCTGTTCGGCCGAGCGGTGGCGGATCGCTCATGAAGTAGGCCTCGCCGTCGGTCAGGACCAGGTCCGGGCTGGTCGTCAGCCGGGCGAGCCGCGCGCCGATCGAGGGCACCACACCGGCCGTGTGCGCGAGTATCTCCCCGGCGCCGCGCCATACGTCGGCGCAGGCCACGGCGCACACTTCGGCGCGGGTGATCTCCGTATCGGCGCGGGTGGTCTCCGGCTCGGCCTGGTTGCTCCCCGCCCCGGCCCGGGTGGTCTCCGTCATCGCCCCTCCCCCTGTCGTCCGTCGCGGTTGGCGTGGAACTCCACCACGGCCTCTTGGTACGCCTGTTCGTCGCCGTCGAGGAAGGTCTTGCGGAACAGCTCCCAGGAGTCGGCGTCCCGCGCCGCGGAGGCGTAGTGCGCCTGGAAGGCCTCGTCGCGCCCGTAGTCGGGGTCGCAGGAGGTGAAGTGGGCACCTCGGGGCGCCTCGACGACCCCGTTGACGAAGAGGCGGCTGATCAGCAACGACTGCGCGGGCCCGCCGGCGAGCAGGCCGCCCGGCTCCACGATCCGCTCGGTGCTGACGTAGCAGCGGTCGGCCGCCATCGCGAACAGGTCGTCGAAGTACGGGTCCGGGCCCAGGTATTGCGCGTTGCCCGCCGCGTCGGCGCGGTTGACATGCACCAGCGCCACGTCGAGCCGCAGCGCCTTCATCGCGACGTACTCCTCGTCGTCGTACGGAGAGGCGATCGTCACGAGGTCGGGGTTCATCGTGAGGACGTCGGAGCCGAGGCCCGCGCGGGTGGGCAGGAAGGACAGCCGGCTCGCGGCGGCCCGCAGACCGGTGACGAACATGCCCTCGTCGTACTCGGCGGTCTCCACTCCGCCCCGCTCCCGTACGGCGCGGAAGTGCGGGTCGAGCGCGATGCTGTCCAGCGAGACGAAGCCGTAGACGAGCTTGCGCACCCGGCCCGCAGCGCACAGCAGCCCCACGTCCGGGCCGCCGAAGCTGACGACGGTCAGGTCGCGCGCGTCTCCGCGCAGGAGTTCACGCACCAGCGCCATCGGTTTGCGCCGTGATCCCCAGCCGCCGATACCGATCGTCATGCCCGACTCGACGGTTCCGGCGACGTCCTCCAGGGACATCGACTTGTCGCCCATGGGCTGTTCCTCCCCAGCGTCCAAGTTATCCACAGCCTTACCTAGCAAACAATTGTTAGGTTACGTTGGGTCGACCGACAACCCCTTGGAAGCGGAAGGAGTCCCGGCATGAGCGCCCCCATCGCCCCCGTCCATCCGGCCCTGCACACCGCGCTGTGCGACCTGGTCGGCGTCCGCTACCCGATCGTGCAGACCGGCATGGGGTATGTGTCCGGCCCGGAGCTGACGGCGGCCACCGCGGCGGCCGGCGGGCTCGGCATCCTGGCCAGCGCGACGCTCTCGCTCGACGAGACCCGCGATGCCGTCCGGGCCGTACGGGAGCGCACGGACGCGTCGTTCGGGGTGAACATGCGCGGTGACGCGCCCGACGTCCTGGAGCGCGGCCGACTCCTGGTGCGCGAGGGCGTGAAGGTCGCGTCCTTCGCCCTCGCGCCGCACGAACGCGTCATCCGGGAGCTGAAGGACTCCGGGCTGGTCGTCATCCCGTCCATCGGCGCCCGCCGGCACGCCGAGAAGGTCCAGGCGTGGGGCGTGGACGCGGTCGTCGTGCAGGGCGGTGAGGGCGGCGGCCATACCGGTGGCGTGCCCACCTCGATCCTGGTCCCGCAGGTCGTGGACGCCGTGGACATCCCGGTCATCGCGGCCGGCGGGTTCCGCGACGGGCGGGGGCTGGTGGCCGCGCTCGCGCAGGGTGCCGTGGGGATCGCGATGGGCACGCGGTTCCTGCTGACCAGCGACAGCACCGTGCGGGACTCGGTCAAGGCCGAGTACCTGAAGCGGGGCGTCACCGACACCGTCGTCACCCCGGTTCTCGACGGCATACCCCAACGCGTACTGCGCACCGAGGCGGTGGAACGGCTGCTGCGGGAACGGGCGCCCGCGCGGCTCGTCCGTTCGCTGCGGCACGCCGTCGCGTTCCGGAAGGTCTCCGGGACGTCGTGGTCCGACCTGGTCCGCGAGGGACTGGCGATGCGGCGCAGCCATGAACTGGGCTGGTCCCAGGTCGTGATGGCGGCGAACACTCCGATGATGCTGCGGGCCAGCATGGTCGACGGCCGCACGGACCTCGGCACCCTCGCCTCCGGCCAGGTCGCGGGCGTCATCGACGACCTGCCCAGCTGCGCGGAACTCGTCGAACGCATCGTCGCGGAGGCAGACGCGGTCCTGACCCGCCTGACCACGGCCGACGCAGCACGGAGCAAACGGTGACCAGGACGGGAACGGTGACCAGGACGGGAGAGTGCGCATGGGCACGGAAATCATCAGGGCCACCGTCGACGAGCGCGGTGTCGCCGAGGTGGTCGTCGACTGTCCGCCGGTCAACGCCCTCCCGGTGGCGGGCTGGTGGCAGCTGGCGGAGACGCTCGAACAGCTCGGTCGCGATCCGGACGTACGGGTGGTGCTACTGCGCGCCGAGGGCCGCGGTTTCAACGCCGGTGTGGACGTCAAGGAGTTGCAGGCCGACACCGGCCACGCCGCGCTCATCGGGGCGAACCGTGGCTGCTTCGCCGCCTTCGCCGCGGTCTACGACTGTGCGGTGCCGGTCGTCACTGCGGTCCACGGCTTCTGTCTCGGCGGCGGGATCGGGTTGGTCGGCAACTCGGACGTGATCGTCGCGGCCGAGGACGCCTACTTCGGGCTGCCGGAGGTGGACCGGGGCGCGCTGGGCGCCGCGACGCACCTCTCCCGTCTCGTCCCGCAGCACCGGGCCAGGGCGATGATGTACACCTGCGCCACCGCGTCCGCCGCCGAACTGCATGCCTTCGGCTCGGTGTTCGACGTCGTACCTGCCGACGGCCTCCGAGACCGGGCCCTGGAGGTCGCGGCCGACATCGCCGGGAAGAACCCGACGGTGATCCGCGCCGCCAAGGAGGCCTTCAACGGCATCGACCTCTGGGACGTCAAGCGCAGCTACCGCTACGAACAGGGCTTCACCTTCGAGATCAACCTCTCGGGCGTCGCCGCCGAGGTCCGCGACCCCTTCGGCGGGCGCCCGGACGGGGAGGGGTGAGCCATGGACCTCACCTGGAGCCCGGAGGAGCAGGCGTTCCGGCAGGAGGTGCGGGAGTGGCTCGCGGCGAACGTGCCGCGGAACCCGCTCCCGTCGGGTGACACCCGCGAGGGGTTCGCCGCCCATCTGGAGTGGGAACGGGCGCTGTTCGAGGCCCGTTGGTCGGTGGTGTCCTGGCCCGAGGCGTACGGCGGGCGGGACGCGTCGTTGTGGCAGTGGCTGGTGTTCGAGGACGAGTACCACCGGGCCGGGGCGCCCGCCCGGGTCACCCAGAACGGCATCTTCCTGCTGGCCCCGACGGTCTTCGCGTTCGGTACGGAGGAGCAACAGCGACGCATCCTGCCGAGGATGGCCGCCGCCCAGGACCTGTGGGCGCAGGGCTGGTCCGAGTCCGGCGCGGGCAGCGACCTCGCCGCGATCCGCAGCCGGGCGGTCCGTGATGAGAAGGCCGGAGGCTGGCGGTTGACCGGCCAGAAGACGTGGACGACCCGTGGCGCCTTCTGCACCCACCTGTTCGGTCTGTTCCGCACGGACCCGGAGGCGGAGCGCCACCGAGGGCTCACGTACTTCCTCGTCTCGCTGGACGCGCCCGGTGTCACAGTGCGCGGGTTCGAACGCCTCGACGGTGACGAGGGGTTCGCGGAGGTCTTCCTCGACGACGTCCTCGTGCTCGACGCCGATGTGCTGGGCGGGGTCGGGGAGGGCTGGCGGGTGGCGATGGCGACGACCGGGTCCGAGCGCGGGCTGACACTGCGCTCCCCCGGCCGCTTCCTGCACACCGCCGAGCGACTGCTCGACCTGGCGCGGGCGAAGGGGGCGGGGATGCGGGCGGGGACGGAAGCGGGGGCGGGTGCGGGGCCGGGGATGGAGGCGGGGGTGCGTGCGGGTGCGCTTCGGGACCGGGTCGTGCAGTCGTGGATCGAGGCGCAGGCGTACGAGCTGTTCACCCTGGAGCAGGTCACCTCGATCGTCGAGGGGCGGCCGGTCGGCGCGGAGTCCAGCCTGAACAAGCTGTTCTGGTCCCAGCTCGACATCGCCCTGCACGAGACGGCGGCCGAACTGCTCGGCCCCGAGGCCGAGCTGGACGGGCCTTGGAGCCGAGGTTTCCTCTTCTCTCTGGCGGGCCCCATCTACGCCGGCACCAACGAGATCCAGCGCAACATCGTCGCCGAGCGGCTGCTCGGCCTGCCGAGGAGGTGACCGGAAGCGATGCGCTTCGCCGTAGCGGAACGGGACACGGCTCTCGCCGAGGCGGCCGGTGAGGTGCTGGCCAAGCAGGCCGGCGCCGAGCAGATCCGGGCGGGGTGGCCGGGGGGCCGGGTGGAGGCCGTGGACGCGGTGTGGCGGACTCTCGCGGGGGTCGGTGTCACCGGTGCGCTGGTCCCCGAGGGTTCGGAGGGTTCGGAGAGTTCCGACGGCCTCGGGCTCGGGCTCGACGAGAACGCGATTCCGCCGCTGATGGAGACCCTCGGCCGCAGCGGCCTGCCGGTACCGGCCGCCGAGACGGTGGCCGTCGGCGCCCCGCTGCTCGCCGGAGCGGGCTCCCCTCAACTCCCGTCCGTGCTAAGGGGATCGGCGCTGCTCACGGTGTCGCTCACCCCGGGCTCCCCGGTCCCCTTCGCCGCACGGGCCGACCTGATCGCCGTACCCGTCGGCGACGGGCTGCGCCTGTACAGGCGCGACGAGGTGGAGTTGGAGCCGGTCGACTCGGTGGACGGCTCCCGGCGGCTGGCCCGGGTCAACGCCCCGGCGGGCGGCGGGCAGTTGCTGGCCGAGGGGCCCACCGAACTGGCCGTCGCCTACCGGCACGGGGTGCTGGCCACGGCCGCGCTACTGATCGGGCTCGGCGAGCGGATGCTCGAACTGACGGTGGCTCATGTCCGGGAGCGCCAGCAGTTCGGCGTGCCGGTCGGCTCGTTCCAGGCGGTCAAACACGCCCTGGCCGATGTGGAGTTGGCGCTGCGATTCGCCCGGCCGGCGGTCCTCGCAGCGGGCTGGGCGCAGACGGCCGGGGATACGGAGGCCGCCGTACGGACGTCGATGGCAAAGGTGCTCGCGTCGGACGCGGCCCGCAAGACGGCCCGTACGGCGATCCAGTGCCACGGCGCCATGGGCTACACCACGGAGTACGACCTCCATCTGTACGCCAAACGGGCCTGGGCACTGGCCACGGACTGGGGCGGGCCCGCGCAGCACCGGGAGTTCATCG
The DNA here is from genome assembly GCF_053599695.1 of Streptomyces sp. NPDC000878. NCBI lineage: Bacteria > Bacillati > Actinomycetota > Actinomycetes > Kitasatosporales > Streptomycetaceae > Streptomyces > Streptomyces sp. NPDC000878. The sequence continues at coordinate 96,942 of NZ_JBSFMT010000027.1, forward strand.
CGCGGCAGCTCGGACTCGGCATCGCCAGTGAAAGAAGTGAAGGAAGCGAAGGAGCAGCCACGTGAGCGGTATCTGTCGGGACCGGGTCGTCGTCGTCACCGGCGCGGGGCAGGGCCTGGGGCGTGAGCATGCGCTCGCGCTGGCGGCCGAGGGGGCCCGGGTCGTGGTCAACGATCTGGGCGAGGCGGCGAAGGCGGTGGCCGAGGAGATCGGGGCGGCCGGGGGTACCGCTGTCGCGGACCTGGGTGACGTCAGCGACTGGGGGTACGCGGAGCGGCTGATCGGGCGGGCCGTCGGCGAGTTCGGCGCACTGCACGCGCTGGTGAACAACGCGGGCATCAATCGTGACCGGATGCTGGTCTCCATGACCGAGGCCGACTGGGACCTGGTCCTGAAGGTCGACCTCAAGGGACATGCGGCGCCGTTGCGTCACGCCGCCGCGTACTGGCGGGAGTTGAGCAAACAGGGCCGGCTGGTCGACGCCCGGGTCGTCAACACCACCTCGGGCGCCGGGCTGCTGGGCAGCGTCGGCCAGGGCAACTACGGCGCCGCGAAGGCGGGTATCGCGGCGCTCACCGTGATCGCCGCCGCCGAACTGGCCCGGTACGGCGTCACAGTGAACGCCATCGCCCCCTCCGCCCGCACCCCGATGACCGAGGCGGTCACGGCCTTCGCCGAGCAGATGCGCGCCCCGGAGTCCGGCTTCGACGCCCCGCACCCCGGCAATGTCTCCCCGCTGGTGGTGTGGCTGGCCTCGGCCGAGTCGGGTGACGTCACCGGGCGCGTCTTCGAGGCCGAGGGCGGCACGATCGCCGTCGCCGACGGCTGGCAGCACGGTCCTCGGCGGATACGCGACCGCCGCTGGTCCCCCGGCGAGATCGGCCCGGCGGTACGCGAGTTGCTCACCGAAGTGGCCTCGCCCGCGCCGGTGTACGGAGCCTGAGCGCGGCCTGCGGGTGCGCGGCCCTGGGCGGCGCTCTGCCGGCCGGGACGCCTGCCCGCGTGCGCGGCGGCCAGCGTACTCGGGGCTGGTGTGCGCGGGGCTGGTGCGCTCAGGGTTGGTGCGCGCGGGCTGGTGTGCGTGGAGAGTTCGACCCAACCCCTCCTGCGGCGCCGACAGATCCCGGTCGGCGCCCCCAACGCAGTCATCCACCGGTCGTTCGGCGGCCCAGCGCCCCGGCGGCCAGGGCCTGTCCGCCCCCGCCCCGTCACCGCGACCGCGACCTCCCGACACGCGACACCCCGGTGGTCGCGGTCGGCCCCGCGCCAGACACCCCCTGCCGTGGGCGGCGATGCTCGACAGCCCGCCATGGCGCCCTTGCGGGCGGGGCTTCGGCTCAGCCCGGTTCCTCGCCACTCACCGCGGCTTCATACGCGAGCAGTGTGTCGACGAAGATCTGCCGCTGATCCGGTGTCAGAGGAGCCAGCGCCTTGCGCCATGCGGTCGCGCCCGGCGCGAGCCAGGAGGTGATCGCGGGTTGTTGGTCGGCCGCGATGCCGATGATCCGTCGGCGCCGGTCCGCCTCGTCCTCGCGCCGCTCCAGGATTCCCTGCCGACTCAGGTCGCCGACCAGCAGGCTCACCGTCGTGGGGGCGACCTGGAGTCGAGCGGCCAGCTCGTTCACGGTCATCGGCCCGTCGAAGAGCAGGTAGGAGAGCAGGGAGAGGTGACGCGGCGCCAGCGAGAAGGATCGCAGCGCCTCGGGCACGGGAATCTTCTTGACCCGGCCCACCATCCGGGGCATGAGCAGCAGCAGGGCCCTGACGGTGTCATCGACTCCGGTCTCGTCGCTCCCGTCGCTCTGGTCACTCTGGCCGGCTTCGTGCGCCCTGGGTGTTGACATCGCACACCCCTCCCCACTTACCTTTGACCCCAAAGACATTTAGCTTTGCCCACAAAGCCAATTCTCTTCATGGTACCTACCAACGCGAACGGAGATTCCACCATGCCGCACTTCACCGTGCACATCCGCGAAGGAGCCCTCGACGGGACGGTCGAACCGAAGCTGATCAGCGCTTTAACGGACGCGGTCGGCGCCGTCTACGGCGAGGACTTCCGCCGCCTGGTCGGGGTGGACCTGATCGGCATCCCCCAGCACCGCCGGGGCATCGGCGGCGTCCCCGCCGAGATCGACGCCCCGCTCGTCACCCTCAGCATGCGCGAGGCCGCTTATCACCTGCCGGCGATCCCGGACGCTCCCGCCCGCCTGGTCGCCACCACCACCGACGCACTGGTCGGCGTCCTTGGCGAGGACATCCGCAAGCAGATCATCGTGACGATCGTCGGCGTCCCGGACGGCCGCACGGGGATCGCCGGCACGGTGGCCTGACGCAAGTGCGTGGACGTACGTGTGTGGGCCAGGACTTCCGGTCCCGGCCCACGCACCACGCACTCCGGTGAACCGACGCCGGCGCCCCGACTCACCGGCCCGTGCGGATCAGCCCCGTCAGATACCGCCACAGCGACGACCGCTGCCGGGCCGACGGATCCGGCAGATCCGACTCCGACTCCGTCGACGGCGTCGACTGGTCGTACGCCAGTCGTCGCTCGGGAGCCACCGGGGCGAGTTCGTACCGCACCGGCAGTGACCGCAGGCCGCGCATGAACGGCGAGGAGCGCCACGGCAGTTGGTCGACCGGGAGCGCGAGGTCCAGGTGAGTGAAGCGCTCGAAGAGCCGGTCCACTCCGACCGCCGCGACCGTCGACGCGAGTTCGCGCGCCGGGCACTGGCGTGGGCCCGCGCCCCAGGACAGATGTGCCCGGGTGCTGACCGTGGTGCTCGGGCACACGTTCTTGGCGAAGAGCGGGTCGGCGTGGGCCGCCGCAGCGGAGACCCACACCGGGTCGCCCGCCCGGATCGTGTAGTTGCCCAGCGGAGTGTCCCTGGCCGCGAAGCGGGGCACGAAGTTGACCAGCGGCGGCTTGCGCATGACCACCCGGTTCATGGTCTCCTTCACCATCCCGGCGGACAGACTGGCACGCACGCTGCCCTCGCCCGAGATGACCTCGACCACCGTGTTGGATATGAGGATCCCGACATGGTCGGAGGTCATCCCCAGCAGCATGAACAGCTCGCGCGCCAGTTCGTCGATCGAGAGCCCTGGGTGCGCGGCCAGCAGGTACGACGGGAAGTCGTCCCCGGGCTTGTCCAGTTTCGCCGCCGCCAGTTCGGCCAGCGTCGCCAGCAGCCGCTCCAGGGCGGGCTCCGCGTCCGGACCGGCGTCCAGTACCCGCCACATGTCCATCAGCGCGTCGTCGCCCTGTGAACCGGGGATACCGAGCAGATGGCTGGCCACCATGAGCGGCAGCGGCCGGGAGAACTGGGCGGAGAGGTCGGCGAGGCCCGTACTGCCGCCCTGTCCCATGAGGGTGATCAGTTCGTCGGCGTAGGCGGTGACGGCCCGCTTCAGCCGCCTCGCCTGGGGGTGGCCGGGATCCTGGAACGGCTTCAGCGCGATGTCCCACGCCGCCCGCAACGGCCGGTATCCGGGGCCGCCCTGGATCAGCACATGGTTGACCTCAAGGGACGGTCCGAGCGGCCAGTCGGACGGCACGCGGCCCTCCGAGCGGGCCCGCCAGTTCTCCAGCCCCTTCGGCCAGCCGTCGTCGTCCTGGAGGACCTGGAGCGACTCCTGGTAGCCCAGGACCAGCCAGGCGGGTACGCCCAGCAGGTCGACCGGTGCGACCGGGCCGTGCCGCTGCCTCAGCCGTTCGTACACGAGCGAGGGCCGCGTCTCGTAGTCCCTGGTCAGCAACGGTTCAGGTGACATCTCCTCCAACCGTGCGCCGTCCAGGTCCACGGATCCGCCGTCGCCCCACTGGGATTCCATCGTCGCGTCGCCCCTCCAACACTCCCCGTACCGGCTTACGTTCAGCCGGTAGTTGGAAACGCTGGGGACCATACCGCAGTGCGTACGGCGCGGTAACAAGGGGGGCGCAATCCACAGTCGCGACCCCACCGGACTCACAGGTTCCGCCAGTCCCACCGATTCCGCCGATCCCGGCGGAGGCGCCGTCGCCGCGCGTGGGGTCTCAGGCCGCCGTGTAGCCGAGCTGGCGCCTCATGTAGGGCGTCATGAGGGTCTTGGCCTTGGCCAGGGTGGCGGTGCGTCCGCCGAGGACCGCGGTCTCGCCGCCGGGCACGGGCACCATGGTCACTCCGTCGGCGGAGCCGAACGGCACGACGAGCGGGGTGCGGTGGATCGGCCGGTAGAAGCGGGGCTGTCGGCGGTGTCTGCCCGAACTCTGAAGGTAGGAGCGGATGTTGTGGACGGCGAGGTCCGCCTGGGCGAGCGCGACGGGGGTGATCTTGAGTTCGCTGACGTCGTTGACGTCCCCGACCGCGAACACGTCCGGCCGTCCCTCGACCCGGAGCGTCCGGTCGACCTTCACATGCCCGGAGGCGTTCAGCCAGTCGCTGTGCCCGGCCATGCGCAGCCAGAAGGTGTTGGGGGTGGTGCCCGTGGCCCAGAAGGAGCGGTCGGCGGCGATGATGTTCCCATGCGCGTCGCGATAGGTGCCGAAGTCGTTGCCGGGCGACATGAAGGAGTCGAGCCGTACCTCCACGTCGTGGGCCTCCAGCCAGGCGCGGGCCTTGCGTCCGGCCCGTTCGCTGCCCGTGGCGTGCAGCAGCGCCGGCCCGGAGTGGGCGAGGGTGACCCGGGCGTCCGGCCGGGCCAGGCGGATCTCGGCGCTCAGCTCGACACCGGAGGGCCCGCCGCCGACGACGAGGACATGATCCGCGGCGGCGATCTGCCTCTGGTGCCCGGCGAACGACTCGGCCGCCTCCTCGACGGTGGTGCCGGTGAAGCGGGCCGGTTCGGGGTAGTCGGCGCCGGTGGCGATCACCACCACGTCGTACGGGAGGCGCTCGCCCGTGGCCAGCACCACCTCCCGCTCGGCGGTCTCGACCCGGACCGCCTTGCCCACGGCGACACGGCCGTGGCGCAGCAGCCGGTCGTACGGAATGAACGGAGCGACCGTCCACTCCGGGTGCACGCCGGCCCGCAGGGAGGCAATACGGTGGAAGAAGACCTCCTTGCGATCCACCAGTGTGACCCGCGCCGTCTCGTCCAACCGTCTCGCCAGCCGTACGCCGGCATAGCCGCCGCCGATCACCACTACGTCGCCGTCACGCACGCCGGGTCTCCTGTGCCTGGTGGGGGGAGCGAGCACCGCGCGGTGGGTGGACTCCGGCGGCCACTCGACTGCCCCGAGCGTAGCGCTTGAAACTTAAAGATCCGATGTGTTTCTGTGTGCATTCCGTGAAGCAGTGCGGGGCGCCCCCGCCCGGCAACTTCTGGATCCCCGCCCCGTAAGACTCTGGAGGTACGTCCATGCTGGCTTCCTGGTACGACGAACAGGGCCCCGCCGCCGACGTCCTGCACGTCGGCGAGCTTCCCGACCCCGCGCCCGGACCCGGCGAGGTCCGTGTCCGTGTGACCGTCTCCGGCATCAACCCCGGCGACACCAAGAAGCGGCGCGGCTGGCTCGGTTCCTCGATGCCCTACCCCCGTGTGATCCCGCACAGCGACGCCGCCGGAGTCATCGACCAGGTCGGCGACGGGGTCGACGCCCGCCGCGTGGGGCAGCGGGTATGGGTCCACGGCGCCCAGTCCTACCGCGCGTCCGGCACCGCCGCCCAGTACACCGTCGTACCCGACCAGCAGGCCGTCCGGCTGCCCGACCACCTCGGGGACGAACTCGGCGCGAGCCTCGGCATCCCCGGAATCACCGCCCACCGCGCGGTGTTCGCGGACGGCCCGGTCGACGGGAGGCTCGTCCTCGTGCACGGGGTGCTCGGCGGCGTCGGCTCCATCGCCGCCCAACTCGCCCACTGGGGCGGGGCCATTGTCATCGGCACCGTCCGCCGCGGCGGCGACCTGGACCAGGTGGACCCGGCCGTCGTCTCCCACGCCGTCGCCCTGGACACCGCCGACCCGGCCGCAGCCATCCGCGCGTACGCGCCCGGCGGCGTGCACCGCGTCGTCGAGGTCTCCCTGTCCGCCAACGCCGACCTCGACAACGCCGTCACCGCACCCGATGCCGTCATCGCCGCCTACGGCACCCACACCGACCGCACCGAACTCCCCTTCTGGCCCCTGCTGTTCAACAACATCACCTTGCGCCTGCTCGGCAGCGACGACTTCCCCGCCGCCGCCAAACGCCAGGCCGCCCGCGACCTCACCGCGGCGGCAGCGGTCGGCGCCCTCACCGTCGACATCGGCGACCGCTACCCACTCACCGACATCGCCAAGGCCCACGACCGGGTCGACGCGGGCGGACGAGGCCGGGTGCTGATCACCGTCGCCAACTGACAGGCAGCAAACGTTCACATTTGAGCTCTCCCGCACCCGAGTTCGGCGTACATATGGTGATCTCGTGAAAGCACCTTTGTCGTCTCCACGAGACTCCACGACTCTCGACGAGCCTCGACGAACAGAAGGGTTCAACCAGGTGAGCTTCAGAGTCCAGCCGACCGCTCAGGTCGACGAGGCGGCCACGGTCGGCGACGGAACGACGGTCTGGGATCTGGCCCAGATCCGCGAGGACGCCCGGCTGGGCACCGGATGCATCGTGGGCCGGGGGGCGTATGTCGGCCCCGGGGTGCGGATCGGCGACAACGTGAAGCTCCAGAACTATGCACTCGTGTACGAACCCGCGGTGCTCGAGGACGGGGTGTTCGTCGGCCCGGCGGCGGTCCTCACCAACGACTACTTCCCCCGATCGGTCGACCCACAGGGCAAGTTGAAGCGCGGCGACGACTGGGAAGCCGTGGCCGTGGTGGTCGCCGAGGGGGCGTCGCTGGGGGCCCGTTCGGTGTGTGTGGCGCCGGTGCGCGTCGGCCGTTGGGCGCTGGTCGCGGCGGGTGCCGTGGTGACCCGGGACGTGCCGGACTTCGCGCTCGTGGTCGGTGTTCCGGCGCGCCGGATCGGCTGGGTCGGCCGGGCCGGCGTACGGCTGGTCGAACGGGAAGGCGAGCCGGGCGTGTGGGAGTGCCCCGAGACAGGCGGGCTGTTCGACGAGAAGGACGGCGAACTCATGGAGCGCGCATGACGCCTGTTTCCCATGTTTCCCACAAAACGCAAATCTTCGAACATCCTCAGGCATAACATGTGTGCGAACTATGCAGACCTAGCACAATGAGCACACGAAACCAGTGCCCAGGGGGGGTTACCGGGTAGGGACAGTTGTGCCTGAAGCGAGGAGCCAGGACCGCTCCGACGCGTGATGTCTGACGTCTGCCTTCCGCCGTGCGGCCCTTGGCGCCGCGGCGATCACCAGGCTGTTCAAAAGCAGAGGACCCACAGGGGGGTTGGTGTGCCCAAACGATGACCACAACACGTCTGGCGGCGCTCGGTCGTGACGAGCCGCCGCTGCTCCCGCTCGCCCAACGGCTCCTCGCCGTCGCCGAGTCGGGGCTCCCGTCGATGCTGCTCCCCGGCGGTGAGGCCTTCGTCTTCACACTGTCCGGGCGGCAAACTCCCGGCGGTTCCTGGACGTTGGAGCGGCGCGGGATCAGCACCCGGTACGCGGCCATCACCGTGCTGGGTGCCCGCTTTCTCCCCGAGGACCGTCAGCACGCGGTGCTCGGCGGGCACACGGCCCAGGAGTTCACGGGTCTGCTCGTCGAGTCGCTGCCCGCGGTGACCAACCTCGGTGACGCGGCGCTCATCGCCTGGGCCGCCGCCGAGACCGAGCACCCCAAACTCTCCGACGCCCTCGCACGGGTCGACGCCCTGGACGAGGAGGACCGGCCGCAGTACACCGTGGAGGCGGCCTGGGTGCTGTCGGCCCTCGCGGCGGCTCGCGGCACGGTCGACGTGGAGAGACGTTTCTCCGCAGCTCGCGACCGGCTGCTGCGGGCCCGGATCGGCGACAGCCCGCTGTTCCCGCACGCCACCGGGCCCGGTCTGGTGCCCTGGTACCGGTCACATGTGAGCTGCTTCGCCGACCAGACGTACCCGCTCCAGGCCCTGGCCCGCGCACACGCCAGCGACGACCGGGGCGGCGACCCGGAGGCGCTGGCCGCGTCCGAGGCGTGCGCGGCGCGCATCTGCGGGCTGCAGGGCGACGGCGGGCAGTGGTGGTGGCACTACGACGCGCGCACCGGCGGTGTCGTCGAGGGCTACCCGGTCTACAGCGTCCACCAGCACGCGATGGCGCCGACCGCCCTCTTCGACCTGACCGACGCCGGCGGCAGCGACTTCGGCGCGGCGATCCGCAAGGGCCTGCGCTGGATGACCGACGTACCCGAACTGGCCGCCGGGCACGAGGAGTCGATGATCCGCGAGGAACTCGGCGTCACCTGGCGCAAGGTCTACCGGGGCGACCCGAAGAAGGCCGTACGCGCCGCCCGGGGCCTCGGGACCCGCCTCGCTCCGAACCTCCGGCTGAAGTCCCTGGACCGGGTGTACCGCCCCCTGTCCGTGGACCGCGAATGCCGTCCGTACGAGTTCGGTTGGATGCTGCACGCCTGGCAGGGGGGACGGATATGAGCGAGCGCCAGACTCTGTTCGGGGTCGAGCTGGACCCGCTGACCATGGACGAGACCGTCGAGCGCTGCCTCGAAGCGGTGCGGGACGGCAGGCAGTTGGAGATCGGCGTCGTCAACGCCGCCAAGCTGGTGAACATGCGGCGGGACCCGCGCCTCGCGGACGCCGTGTCCGGCTGTGACCTCGTGCTCGCCGACGGACAGGCCGTGGTCTGGGCGAGCCTGATCCTGCGCGCCCCGCTGCCGGAACGGGTGGCCGGTATCGACCTGTTCCTGCGGCTGCTGGCCGAGGCGGAGTCTGCGGGCATGTCGGTGTACTTCCTCGGAGCCAAGGAGGAGGTGCTGGAGGAGATGCTGCGCCGAGTCGCCGACCGCTTCCCCGGGCTGAAGGTGGCGGGCAGCCGCAACGGCTACTTCGACGACTCCCAGCAGAAGGCCATCGCGGGCGATATCGCGGACAGCGGCGCCCAGATGCTCTTCCTTGGCATGACCTCGCCGAAAAAGGAGATCTTCACCGCCGCGTACGGCGCCCGCACCGGCGCCCGCGTCGTCCATGGAGTCGGCGGCTCCTTCGACATCCTCGCCGGGATCACCAAGCGGGCCCCCGAGTCCTGGCAGCGGTGGGGGGTCGAGTGGCTCTACCGCGCGCTGCAGGAACCGCGCCGCCTGGGCCGCCGCTACCTCACCACCAACGCGGCCTTCGTCCTCATGACGGCGCGGGAGCTGATCCGGCTCACCCCGTCGCCCGCTTCCGCGAACAGGAGCAACTGATGCGCGTCGTCGTGGTCGGACAGGGATACGTCGGCCTGCCGCTGGCCATCCGCGCCGCCGAGGTCGGACACGAGGTGATCGGGTACGACGTCGACTCCCGGCGGGTCAAGAGCCTCGCCGCGGGTGAGTCCTTCGTCGAGGACGTCTCCTCCGAGCGGATCCGGGCGGCGCTGGACGCCGGCTCGTACCGCCCGAGCGAGTCGGCGCGCGACTGCGGCGGTTTCGACATCGCCGTGGTGACCGTGCCGACCCCGCTGTACGAGGGCACTCCCGACCTCCGTTACATCAAGGAGTCGGCGGTGGCCCTGGCCCGCTATCTGCGCCCCGGGGCCACGGTCGTCCTGGAGTCGACCACGTATCCCGGTACCACCCAGGAGCTGTTCGCGCCGATCCTGGAGGACGGCTCGGGGCTGACCGCGGGCACCGACTTCCACCTCGGGTACAGCCCGGAGCGGATCGATCCCGGAAACGCCGTCTGGGGCTTCAAGGAGACCCCAAAGGTCGTCTCCGGCGTCAACGAGGCGTCCCTCAAGGCAGTTCAGGACTTCTACGCCCAACTCGTCGACACGACCGTGCCGGTGAGTTCGCCCAAGGAGGCCGAACTCGCCAAGCTCCTGGAGAACACCTTCCGGCATGTGAACATCGCGCTGGTCAACGAGATCGCGATGTTCGCCCACCACCTGGACATCGACGTCTGGCAGGCCATCGACGCCGCCTCCACCAAACCCTTCGGCTTCATGAGGTTCACGCCCGGTCCTGGCGTCGGCGGCCACTGCCTGCCCATCGACCCCTCGTACCTGTCGTGGCGCGTGCAGCGTGAACTCGGCCAGAGCTTCCGCTTCGTGGAGCTGGCCAACGACATCAACAACCACATGCCCGAGTACGTGGCGAGACGCATCAGCGACCTGTTCAACGAGAGACGCCGGTCCGTGAACGGCTCGCGCATCCTGCTGCTCGGTCTGGCGTACAAGAAGAACACGGGTGACGCCCGCGAGTCGCCCGCCCTGCGCATCGCCCAACTCCTGCTCGACATGGGCGCCCAGGTCAGGGCGGCGGACCCGCACGTCGTCGAGAGCCTGCCGGTGGACACCCGGCTGGTGCGGGTCGAACCGGTGCCGGAGGAGCTGTCGGCCGCCGATGTGGTGGTCCTGCTCACCGACCACGACAGCTTCGACTACGAACTCGTCGCCGAACACGCCCCCTTCGTCCTCGACTGCCGTCGTCGGCTGTCGTCGGGATCCACTGTCGAGGTGCTCTGACCCATGCGAGTCGTCTGCGTCGCCGGGGCCCGCCCCAACTACATGAAGATCAAGCCGGTGATGGACGCCCTGGAACACCGGGGCGCCGAGGTGGTCCTCGTCCACACCGGTCAGCACTACGACCCGGCCATGAACGACGTGTTCTTCGCCGACCTCGGCATCCGTCCGCCCGACCGCTTCCTCGGGGTCGGTTCGGGCTCCCACGCCGAGCAGACCGGACGCGTGATGACCGCGTTCGAGCCGCTGCTCGGCGAGGTGGCCCCGGACATCGTCGTCGTGGTCGGCGACATCAACTCCACGCTGGCCTGCGCCCTGGTCACCGCCAAGGCGGGCCCGCTGCTCGCCCACGTCGAGGCCGGGCTGCGCAGCCGCGACTGGAGCATGCCGGAGGAGGTCAACCGCGTCGCCACCGACCGGGTCAGCGACTATCTGCTGGCCCCCTCCCCCGACGCCGCCGAGAACCTGCGCGCGGAGGGCTACCGGGACGACCAGATCCACCTGGTCGGCAACGTCATGATCGACACGCTGCTGGCCAACCTGGAGCGGGCCAGGGCCTCGGACGTCCTGAACGAACACGGCCTGACCAAGGGCGAGTTCGGCCTGGTCACCCTCCACCGGCCCGCCAATGTGGACGATCCTGCAGTCCTCTCCGGGCTCCTGAAGGCCCTGGGCGAGATCGCCGGCCGCCTCCCGCTCGTGCTGCCCGTGCATCCGCGGGCCGCGGACAAGCTGGCCGAGATCGGAGTCCCCGGCGGCATCCGGCTCGTACCGCCCGCCGGATACCTGGACTTCATCGCCCTCCAGGACTCCGCCCGGGTCGTGCTGACCGACTCCGGTGGCATCCAGGAGGAGACCACCGCGCTCGGCGTGCCGTGTGTGACGCTGCGGGACAACACCGAGCGGCCGATCACCGTCGAGCAGGGCACCAATGTGCTGGCCGGCCGGGATCCGGAGCGGATCGTGTCCACCGTGCACCGGGTGCTGGACGCTCCGCCCGCGCCGCGCCGGCCCGAGCTGTGGGACGGCCGGGCGAGCGACCGTATCGCCGATGTGCTGTTGGCGGGAGGCACGGCGAGCAGCCGGCCGAGACCGACCGACCAGCCGAGACCCGAGGATCGAACGTTCCCCATATGATCCGCTTGAAATACACGCTCGTCGAACGTTTGGTCGCAGAACGTTTGGTTGCAAGGGGGGACCGCCATGGATCTCGCTGAGATCTTCCGGGTCATGCGCAGGCGCTGGTACGTCCTGCTGCCCGGACTGCTGCTGACCGGCGGTCTGATCGCCGCCGTGGTGGTGCTGGTCCCGGTCACCTACCAGTCGCAGAGCACGGTGGTCCTTCTCAACTCCGAGAAGGCCACCCGCGCCTACGACGGCAACCCCTTCCTCAGCACCCAGACCTCGCTCACCGGCATGGCCGACAGCCTGGCCCGCAACCTCAACTCCGACGCCTCCGTCCGGGAACTCAAGTCCCGTGGTGCCACCGGTACGTTCGAGGCCAAGCTCGCCGACAACGCCCAGGGGCCGCTGATGTGGCTCACCGTCACCGGCACCGACAAGGCCGTCGTCCTGGCCTCGGACCGCATCCTGACCTCGTACGCCAAGGACCGGCTGGAGCAGTTCCAGGAACAGCAGTCGGTCGCCCCGCAGGCCATGATCCGGCTGACGACGATCGTGGCCCCGCAGCCTCCGGTGGCACAGACCAAGACCCGGCTCCAGTACATGATCATGGCCGGGGGTCTGGGTCTGGTCCTGAGCCTGGCCGCCGTCTTCTACGTGGAGGCGCGCCGCCGGTCACACCCCCCGGCGCGACCGGAAGAGCCCGCGGAGCCGGTCGACACCCCCGAGTCCACGACCGGTTCAACGGATTCAGCTGAATCAGCTGAATCAGCCAATCCAACGGATTCGACCGATTCCGCCGTCGCCGCCCCCCGGTCGGTGTCGGAGGAGTCGGTCGCGGAACAGACGATCGCTCTGCGCACACCGCCCGCCTGGGCGCGGTCCGCCGGGAACAGGTCAGCCGCGGAGCCGAGGGCGGGACGGCCCGCCGTGGCCGTGGCCCCCGCCGCCGAGCCGCTCGACGAGGAGCCGACCAGTGGACAGCGTTCGCACACCGGACAGCGGGACCGCTGAGCCTGGCGACTCCCCCGCTCCTGCGGCTGCCGTCTCCCTCGGCGGGAAGGTCCGTTCGGCGGCCCGTTGGAGTCTGATCAACACCGTTGTCATGCGCCTGGGCAACTTCGCGACCGGCATCGTGCTGGCACGTTTCGCCCTGGGCCCCGCGGAATGGGGCGTGTACGGCATCGCTCAGACCGTCCTGCTGGTCCTGCTGTCCGCGAACGAGCTGGGCGTGGGCCTGGCCATCGTGCGCTGGGAAGGGGACGCACGGCGGTTCGCGCCGACCGTACTGACCCTCAGCGCCCTCTCCAGCGGCCTGCTGTACGTGGCGCTGTTCGCGGCGGCGCCAACGGTGGCGAGTCTGCTCGGCTCGCCGGACGCCACGGGCGTACTGCGGGTGATGTGCCTCTGCGTGGTGATCGACGGGGTGGCGCAGGTGCCCGCCAACTTCCTCACCCGGGAGTTCGCGCAGGGCAAGCGGATGATCATCGACGCGCTCAACTTCCTGGTCAGCACCTCGGTGACGCTGCTGCTGGCCTTCGAGGGCTGGGGCGCGATGAGCTTCGCCGTGGGAGCCGTCGCGGGCAACGTCGTGACACTGATCGGCTGCTGGCTGGCCGCACCCGGCACCCTGAAGTTCGGCTGGAACCCCGAACAGGCCCGGGCGCTGCTCCGGTTCGGGCTTCCGCTGGCGGGGGCGAGCATGCTGGCCCTCGCGGTGGTCAACGTCGACACCATGGTGGTGGGCGCGACCCTGGGCAATGTCGCCCTGGGCTTCTACGTCCTCGCCTTCAACATCTCCGGCTGGCCCGTGCGGATCATCTCCGAGGCGGCCCGCCGGGTCTCCTTCGCCGGCTTCTCCCGTCTGGCGGACTCACCGCAGGCGCTCGCCCAGGGCTTCAGCCGCGCCCTGGGCGTGGTGGTCACGGGCACCGTCCCGGCGTGCGTCCTGCTGGCCGGCCTCGCGGGTCCTGCCGTCCAGCTGATCTACGGGAGTGACTGGGCGCCCGCCGCCGCGGCACTGCCCTGGCTGATGGCCCTGGGCCTGATCCGGATCGGCAGCGAACTCGCGTACGACTGTCTGGTCGCGATCGGACAGCGCAGGTCGCTCTTCCTGGTGCAGGGTCTGTGGCTGGTCGCCCTGATCCCGGTGCTCCTCGTCGGCGCCCGGACGAACGGCATCGTCGGAGCCTCGCAGGCCCATGTCCTGGTCGCCGGCGGCCTGGTGGTGCCCGTCTTCCTGGTCGCCCTGAGCCGTGGCGGCATCGGGGTCGGCCTGATCGCGAGGGCCTGTGCGTGGCCCTTCCTCGGCGGGGCCGTGATGGCCGTGATCGTCGTCGGCCTGAAGCACCTGCTCGGCGACGGCACGCTCGCACTCCTCGCCATCAGCACCGTCGCCCTGGCCGGTTACGCGCTGTGCGTCCTGCCCAGCCGCGACTTCCTGCGCGGTGTCGGGCGCGGCGACCGGCCCCACGGCGGCCCGCCCGGGTCCGCCGCACCTGTCCGGCCCACCCAACAGGACTTGAGGTGAACCTGATGTCACCGCACATCAGCCGGAACTCCCTCGCGGGACTGCTGCTCGCGGCCCTGCTGACGGTCCTGGGCGTGGCCTGCTCGGGATCGTCGGACGGCTCCGCGTCGGCGGACTGCCCGGACGACGCGCCGACCTGCCGTACGAGCGGGCCCCCGGCGTCACCGAGCACCGGCCCGCCGACGACACCCGGTCCGTCGACCGCGACCAGTGGGGCGACGGACCGCCCCACCGCCTCGCCGTCCCCGACGCAGAAGCCCACCCCGACAGGCAAGCCCACCGCGACAGCGGGCACCGGCAGTGCGTCCGGCGCACCCGCGGCGAGGACCGACTGCGCGTCCCCCGGCGACTGCGGCTTCCCCGACGCCGACACCACTGGCCCGCGGACCGCCCTCAAGCCCCACAAGGCCGGGTACTGGGCCATCCGTACCGACGGGCTCGTCATCCGGGGCCAGGACATCACCGGCTCGCTGGACATCTACGCGAACAACGTCACCGTCATCGACACGAAGATCACCTCGGACAACTGGTGGGGCATCAACCTGCGTCCCGGATTCAGCGGTCTGAAGGTCCTGCACTCGGAGATCACGGCCGTGCCCGGCAAGGGTCCTGACAACGGCGGCGTGGACTACGCGGTGTCGAACATGGGCGGCAGTTCCATCGAGGTCGGCTGGTGCGACGTCTCGGTGTTCGGCGACGCCCTGTCCATGGGGCAGGGGAACCTGCACGACAACTACGTGCACGACATCGAGCCGTTCATCAACCTGGGCGGCGAGTGGCAGCACACCAACACGGTGATCAGCGGCGGCGGCAACACCGGGCATCTGATCATCCGCCACAACACCCTGCTGAACCCGACCAGCCTCAAGCAGGGTGCCTCGGGCAGCATCGGCCTGTTCGCGGACACCGGGGTGGTCCGCAACGTCACCGTGGACAACAACTGGGTGGCCGGGGGCGCGTACGCCCTCTACGGCGGCAGCACCGGCGCCACCGGGATCAGGGTCACCGACAACATCTTCTCCACGGAGTACCACCCCGCGTCCGGTGGATACGGAGTGGTCGCCCACTGGAACGCGGGCGGCGCCGGGAACGTGTGGCGGAACAACCGCATGTCCGACGGCCGTCTGATCACGCCGGAGCCCGCCTCGTGAGCGGCGTCGGCGTCGTGACGCGCCGGGTCGCGCGGGCGCCCTGGACGCTGCTCAAGTCGGTGTTCGGCTGGCTGGTGCTGTTCGAGGCCAGGAACAAGGTCCTGCTGGCCCCCGGCGCGGTACGGCTGCGCCGGTTCGAGGACGCCGAGACCCGACGGCTGGCCGGTGTCCTGCCATCGCCGCCCTCGGCGCTGGTCGCCACGGTGATCGCCACCCACCGGCGTCCCGAGGCGCTGTGTGCGGCGGTTCGCTCGGCCCTGGACCAGACCGTCCGCGGCCAGGTCGTGATCGTGGTCGACGACGGGGCAGGGCTGCCCGAACTCCCGGACGATCCCCGGCTGTTCGCTGTCTCGCTGGCCCACAACACCGGTGTGGCAGGTGTCGTGCGCAATGTGGGCATCCGGCTCACCCGGTCGCGGTATGTGGCGTTCCTGGACGACGACAACCTGTGGGAACCGGACCATCTGGAACGGGCGTTGGCGGTGCTGGAGGCCTCCGAGGGTGCCGATGAGTCCGGGAGTTCCGATGGGTCCGGGGGTTCCGATGGGTCCGACAGGCCCGACGGCGTCTACACGGCACTGCGCCGTGTCCTGCCCGACGGCAGCGAGCAGGACGTCCTGTCGGTGCCCTATGACCGGCGGCGCGCCGCCCGCGAGGCCTTCCTGGACACCAACGCCTTTGTCGCCCGCCGCAATCGCTCCCTGTACTTCAGCCGGCTGCGCCGGACACCGGAGGTGCTGCCCCGGGAGGACTGGGAGCTGATCCGGCGGTACGGGCGTCGGCACCGGGTGCTGCATCTGCCGTATCCCACCGTCCGGTACCTGATGAACCCGGCCAGCTTCTACACCCAATGGCGACAGCCCAGTTGAGGCTCTCCTGCTTCCTTGAGGCTTTCCTGCTTCCTTTGAGGATTGCCTGCTCCCTCTATTCCGCTCCGACCACAGGTGGTTGATCCCGTGACCCGATCCCGCGCCCTCAGGAACAAGTTCGTCGACGCGCCCGGTTCGCTGGGTGAACGCATGCGCATCGCCCGCTGGGAGCGGTTCCGGCGCTGCTTCCCCGGCATCGAGAACATGAGCGTCGTGGACCTGGGCGGCACGGCCGAGATGTGGCTGCGGGCACCGGTGCGCGCCAAGCACGTCCACCTGATCAACCTGGCGGAGCATCCCGCCGGACTGCCCGACTGGATCACGGCGGAGGTCGCCGACGTCACCGACGCGGAGGTCGCCGCCGAGCTGAGTGCCAAGGGCGGCTACGACCTGGTGTTCTCCAACTCGACCATCGAGCACGTGGGTGGGCACAGCCAGCGCCGGAAGTTCGTCGCCGCCGTCGAGCAACTGGCGCCGCTTCACTGGATCCAGACGCCGTACCGCTACTTCCCCGTCGAGCCGCACTTCGTGGCGCCCGGCTTCCAGTTCCTGCCGTTGGCCGCGAGGGCTCGTCTTGTGCGGCGTTGGCCGCTGGTCCACAGCCGTCCCGACAGTCCCGAGTCGGCGATGGACGCGGTGATCAACATCGAACTGCTCACCCGTACCGAAATGCGCTACCTGTTCCCCGGATCGGCCCTTCTCAGCGAGCGGGTGCTCGGCGCCCCGAAGTCGCTCATAGCCGTAAGAACGGAGCCAGCATGCTGAACAACCTCATCAACAGACACGACGCGGACCGCCTGTTGCGCAAGGTACGGCGGCTCGAACTCGACCCGGTGCTCGCCAAGTTGCGGGTGCGCGGCGGTGCGCGGGTGGTCCAGCACTGGTCCCAGGTGGACCCGTCGCTGACCGAGTGGTGGGCGATACCGGCGGTCGTCAAGCGGTGGAACCTGCTGATGACCGGCGACGCGGACACCTCCTTTCCCGAGTACGTGGCCGCCGAGCACTTCGCGCCGCGTACCGATCTGCGTGGCCTGTCGCTGGGATGCGGCACCGGCGGGAACGAGTTGCTCTGGGCGAGGACCGGTGCGTTCAGGTTGTTGGAGGGCGTGGATGTGGCGCAGCAGCGGATCGACTTCGCGACCCGCGCCGCCGCCGAGAACGGCCTCGCCGACGTGCTGCGTTTCCGGGTCACCGACGTGAATCAGATGGCTGCCGACGGGGAGCGCTTCGATGTGCTGCTGGGGCTGCAGTCGCTGCACCACTTCGACAGCCTCGACGAGACGTTGCCCCGGCTGTCGGGGCTGATCTCGCCCGGCGGGACGTTCGTCGTCGACGAGTTCGTCGGGCCCACGCGGTTTCAGTGGACCGATGGTCAACTGGCGGCGGCGAACGAGTTGTTGGCTCAGCTGCCCGAGGAGCGGCGGCGGCTGCCCGACGGGCGGGTCAAGCGGCGTGTCGTTCGGCCCAGCAGGCTGTCCATGGTGCTGGACGATCCGTCGGAGGCGGTGGATGCGGCGGCGTTGCTGCCTGGTCTGCGGCGGCATTTCGATGTCGTGGAGGAACGGCCGTACGGGGGGACGGTGTTGCACATCGCGTTCTCTGGGATCGCGCACAACTTCCTTGACCAGGAGGCCGAGACGGTGGCTTTGCTGGAGCGGTGTTTTGCTGCGGAGGACGCGGTGCTGGCTGATGTCGGGCATGATTTTGTGGCGATGGTTTGTCGGCCTCGGACTGCCGACTAGGGGGGGTACCACGCTGGGTTGTCGGTCGGCTGTAGCGCCGTTGTGGCTGGTCGCGCAGTTCCCCGCGCCCCTTAACCACGCCCCTGTGGACGCTCGTTGTTACGGGCCCGGCGTTTTGTGTAGGGCGCCCCGTCTCGCCAGGGCTGCTGCTGCCGCTCGGGCCGCCGGGCGGCCCAGCGCCGCTCGTGAGGTTTCTCGGAGGAGGACGGCCGCGCGGAACGCGGCCGTCGCGACGGGGCCGTGTCGTTTGCTGTACAGGCGGACTCTGTTGAGGATGAGGAGGGTCCATAGGCGGGGGGACACCTGGGAGTCGCCGCCCAGGTGTACGGCCTGGGCTGTTGGTTCTAGCTGGGTGGCGTAGCCCCGGTCCCGTGCGCGTAGGCAGTACTCGGTCTCCTCCGAGTAGAGGAAGAAGGACTCGTCCCACGGACCGCACGTGGTCAGGCAGTCCCGCGATATCGCCATGAGTGCGCCGGTCGCCCAGTCCGCGCGCGTCGGCTGTCGATACGCGGCGGGGTCCGTGACCAGCTCGCTCAGACGCGGAAAGCGCCCGGCCCTCGTGTTGCCGATCACCGCCTCACCCAGGGCCCGGAGCACACTCGACTCGCGGCGCAGTGAGTGGTGGGGCGTGTCCTTGCCCTCGTCGTACAGAAGGGGTACGGCTATTCCGACCCCGTCACCGAGGCTGTCGACGAGGCGTTTGGCGCAGCCCTCCCGCATGCGGATGTCGGGGTTGCAGATGAGGGCGGCGCCGTGCTCGCCGGCCGCGCCCAGCGCCGCGTTCACCCCGGCCGCGTACCCGGCGTTGCGGCCTGTCTGGACGACCGTGGCGTCCGGGGCCAACTCTCGCAACACCTCCACCGTGTCGTCGGCCGAGGCGTTGTCCGCGACGACCAGCCGCCAGTCGAGGCCTGCCATGCCCTCGGGGAGTGCGGCCAGGAAGCCCGGTAGTACGGCGGCGCTGTTCCAGGTGACGACGATGACGGCGACGGGGCTCATCGGGACTCCACGAGTTGGGGGAGCTTGGCTTCGGTTTCGGATGTCCTACGGCCTTCGGGGGCGGGGACTTCAGTCGCGACCGTCGCCCCTGCCGCTGCCGCTTCTGCCGCCTCCCGGCGGATGAAGCCCAGGTAGCTGCCACCCGCCCCCAGGGTCAGGAAGAACATCCCGGCGTACATGGGGAAGCTCAGCGCGTCGAAGGTGGCGCTGATGACCAGGGCGACCAGTGCGGAGGCGAGGAACGCCTGGCCCAGTTCCCGGTCCGAGTCCGTGCGGGCGAGTCTGCGGATGGCGCCGCCGGTGTGGATCCCGGTGACGAACAGGGCGAACAGGGCGACGAGGCCCACGATGCCCATCTCGGCGAGGGTCAGCATGTACTGGTTGTCCGTGAAGAAGTACAGGTCGGGGGTGAAGGTCCCGAACCCCCGACCGAACCAGGGGCGTTCCTCGAAGTAGGGGACGATCGCGCTGTACTTCACGGTGCGCGCCTGGGTGCTGCTGTCGGAGTTGGACAGGAAGCTGGCGAACAGGTTGGTGATGGTTCCGATCAGCCCGGGAATGATCACCTTGAAGCCGGCCACCGACCCCAGGATGATCCCGATCGCGGCCCAGCGGCGCTGCGGCTTCCAGCGGGGCACCATCACCAGGATCACGATGAGGGCGCCGATGATGGACGTCCTGGACACCGTCAGCGGCAGCGCGCCCGCCATGATCGCCACCGGGGCCCAGCGGCGCAGGGCGCCGGCGTGACGGCGTACCGGATCGAACGCCTGGTGGACAGCGAACGGGACGAGGATGGCCAGCATCCCGCCGAACTCCAGTGGGTGGGACGTGGTGGAGCGCGGCCGGGTGAAGGAGCCGCGGTCCATGACGCTGACCCCGGCGGTGCTCGACTGCAGACCGGGGATGTGGATGGAGTCGGCGACGTTGGTCGCGGCGAAGAAGTCGTAGTAGCCGATCAGCGCGACCACCGTGCCCAGGACGACGAGCCGGCGCATCAGGGTCTCCAGCCGGCCGCGCTCCTGGATGCCCGCCGACACCAGCACCACCAGCGCCACCCACACCCCGAGCCCGATGAGCCCCCGGTCGGCCCCGAGGACCTCCGCGTGCGAGCTGTCGCGGGTCGCGTCCGCGACGTACGACAGGAGCACCGCCACGGCGAGCACGCACATCGCGACGCGCGGCAGCCTGGTGCCCTCGGCCGGGCGGATCCGGCCGCCGAGCCAGGTCGCGAGGTACCAGAGAAGTCCCAGCAGGGCGAAGACGTTGGCCGGGGTGCCGACGCCGCCCAGCGCGGGCAGGGTGAGGTTCGACGGGACGAAGAAGGCCAGCACCAGATAGCCGGTGAGGATCGTCGTGGCGTCCAGGCGTCGGGTCAGCAGACCTCTGGGGGCGCGCTCGGGGGGCTCGGCGCGATGGCGGCGGGGAAGGTATCCCGCCTGGGCGCGGCCCCGGCGGCGGACCACCGCGACGCCCTCGGCCAGGATGGACAGCAGGAACGCGCTGACCATGCCGACGATGAGGACTGCCGCGATGTTCTGGTAGCGGGCCTTCGACTCCGAGACCGGTGTCTGGGGAAGAACGACCGGCGTGGCCTGCACGAAGTAGTCCGCCGGTACCTTCGAGGCGGCTTGCAGGGCCTTGAGCTGCTCCGCGGTGAACTTGGTGAGGGTGGTGGTCTCCCGCAGCACCTTCGCCCGGTCGGTGCCGGTGACGCTCAGGGTGAGCAGCGGGCTGTCGGCCTCCGGGGCGAAACCGGCCGTGTACCGGTCCGTGACGCCCCGGGAGCGCAACTCCTTGGCCGAGTCGCTCGACTGGAGCGCCCTGATCAGCACGTCGGCCGTGACGACCAGTGAACCGCCCGCGTTCGAGATGGGGTTGCCGAAGGTCGGCGCCAGATCGGAGACCGCCGTGGAGTCGAGCAGGGTGACGGAACTCTGCGACTGGTAGGACACCGGGATGGTCCGGTACAGGTATCCGCCCGTGAGCAGACTGAGCACGGTGAGGGGCACCATGAAGTACCAGCGCCTGCACATGATCGCCCAGAGGTCGCCAAGGCTCATGAGTACTCCCCCCGGCCCGGTGCTGCGGTACCGGAGGTCCGGGCTCGGGCACAGCATAGGCCTCGTGATGTGGTGGCGATCCGCCCCGGGGCCTGCGAGGATCGGGGCCGACGGAAGGAATCCCTGTGTCGCCTCGTGACGTCGCCGAAGCGCTGCTCCGCCGCTGGTACGTGTTGGTGCTCGCGCTCCTGCTGACGGCCGCCGGGGCCTATCCGGTGATCCGCCCGGCCCCGCAGTATCTGAGTTCCGCGGTGGTCGTCCTCAAGCCGCCGGTGACGGGGAACCAGCCGAACCAGCTGACGAATCTCCAGCCGCCGCTCGCCACTCTCTCGTACGGCGTCATCCAGCAGCTCGAATCGCCCACCGGGCGCAAGGAGTTGACGTCCGCCGGGGTCCACGGGACGTACCAGCTGATCCCCCGCAACAGCGGCACCAGCGCGACGCCCGCCTATCTCATCCCCTCGTTGCAGGTGCAGGCACGGGCGGGCAGCCCCGACGAGGCCAACACGGCGGTCCGCCGGATCATCGACGTCTACGCCGAGCACGTGTCGGACCTCCAGGCCGCGCAGGACATCTCGGCGGGGGCCCGGATCAGTTCCTCCGTCCTGGTCGCCCCGAGCGCCGCCCAGGTGCAGGGCACCAAGAGCCGCGCCCTGGCCGGTACGGCTCTGCTGGGCGGGACCGTCGCGATCCTGGGCGCGCTGTGGTTCGACCAGTACGCGCTGCGCCGCAGGAACAGGAAGGGCTCCTCCCCGGACCCGCGCCGTCACGCGGGTGCGGTGCCCGTGGCCAACTGAGCGGGGCACCGACACCGCGTACCGCGTGGAGCGTTCGCGCATCAGATGCCGCGACGCTTCCAGGACCGCCACCACAGCCACTCCCGCCCGCGGTCGACCACGGCCGACCACACCAGCGGCTGGAGGTACGGCATCAGGCCCGCGCCGATGCGTTGGCGCCGGTACAGCGCCTGGTACTCGGGGAGGGAAGTGAAGCCGGGGCGGCACTCGGCGGCGAAGGCGACGAGGTCGTCGACCGGGACGACGTCGGTGCGGCCCCGGTCGTAGGCGCGGTAGGCGCGCCGCAGGGCGTAGCGGGCGAGCCGGGTGTGCACCAGGTCGGCCAACTGCTCGGCCTGCGGGAGCAGATCGGCGCACTTGGCGAGGACGGAGTCGAAGGCGACCAGGCGCTGACGGAGGTCGTCGAGCTGTCCGCCGAAGTCGGTGGTGGACATGTTCTTGCCGTGGACGCGGTAGAAGGCCTGGTCGGCGCCGCTGATGTAGCCGACGTCGGCGCGGGCGGCGAGCCGCATCCACATCTCGATGTCGCCGGCGTGCGGCAGTGCGGGGTCGTAGCCGCCGACCTCGCGCTGGAGGCTGGTGCGGACGACGACCTCGGGCGAGGTGATGCAGCCGGTGCCCTCGCGGAAGCGGCGCTCCAGCCACCAGTGCCCGGGGTAGACCACCGAACCGGTGCTCTGCGTACGGGCCTTGGGCAGCGGGCCGCCGTGCTGGAAGCGCAGCGGGCGGCCGTAGGCGAAGCCCGCCTCGGGGTGGGCGTCGAGGAGTGCGGCGGCGCGTACGAGTGCGCCGGGGACCAGCCGGTCGTCGGCGGACAGGAGTGCGACGTAGTCGCCGTCGGCCCACTCCAGGAGGCCCTCGTTGTAGGTGGCGATGTGCCCCTTGTTGGTCTCGTGGACGCGGACCTCGATACGCGGGTCGGCGGCGGCCAGCTTGTGCGCGATCTCCGCCGAGTCGTCGGGCGAGGCGTCGTCGATGATGAGTACCCGGACGTCAACGCCGTCCTGCTCGTCCAGGACGCTGCTCACGCAGTCGGCGAGGAAATGGCCGTACTTGTAGCAGGGGATGACAACACTGACGGTGCTCATCGGTGGGAAGGCCAATCCCCGGCGGTGGCCTCCCGCGCGTGTGCGGGCACCGAGGCCGCGCGTTTCGCCCGGTCAGGATCGCCCATCGTCGCGTGGATCTCGGTGTCGATGACGCCCGGGGCCACGGCGT
>NZ_JBSFMT010000028.1:0-117890 GCF_053599695.1 Streptomyces sp. NPDC000878
AAGTGGAGTCAGAACTCACCGACATCAACTGCCCACCGACATCACTGGAGTCAGAACCCACCCACAACTGGCCTCAAGACTCACCTACAAAGCCAACCAAGCGAGCGCCGCCGTGATGGCGCTGCGGTTCGGTTCACCCCCGCGTCGGCGGGGACCACGCCCGTGAGGGTGGGAAGCAAGGTCACTTCTCCGGTTCACCCCCGCGTCGGCGGGGACCACAAGATCGCCGCAGCCCTGGTCGGCCTAGGCGAAGGTTCACCCCCGCGTCGGCGGGGACCACTTCCAGTCGAGGCTGGCGTAGGTCGTGACGTCCGGTTCACCCCCGCGTCGGCGGCGAGCAGGTGGTGGGCCGCTCCATGCCGTTGACCCACGGTGGTTCACCCCCGCGTCGGCAGGAACCACGCGCGCAGTACTGCGGTGACCTCCTGGGCCTGCGGTTCACCCCTGCGTCGGCGGGGAGCACGGGTCGGCGCAGGCCAGCTTGACGAAACCCTTCGGTTCACCCCCGCGTCGGCCGGGAGCACCTGCTCTCCAGCGAGACCCGCCTGCACAGGCATGGTTCACCCCCGCGTCAGCGGGGAGCACCAGTATCCAGCCCCGAAGTGCTGCGGGTGCAGCAGTTCACCCCCGCGTCGGCAGGGACCACCCTGTCGCCCACTGCCATGCCCTCGTCGACACCGGTTTACCCCCGCGTCGGCGGGGAGCACCTCGGCGTGATCGCTCCAGTCGTGTTCCTACTCGGTTCACCCCCGCGTCTGCGGGGAGCACGGCACCTTGGCCTGGACGTGCTCGAACCAGAACGGTTCACCCCCACGTCAGCGGGGAGCACGGATTGATCACGACGACGGCGCCGGGCCACTTTGGTTCACCCCCGCGTCGGCGGAGACCACACGGCTCGTCGGCGGCAACTTGGCTTCCGTCTCGGATCACCCCCGCGTCGGCAGGGACCACGGCTCCGAGTCGCCAGCCACCTTGTTTACCACCGCTTCGGCGGGGATTATTCCAGGCACATCCGGACGTCGCGGTAAACGTACGGTTCACCCCCGCGTCGGCGAGGACCACCGGTCGGTGACGTCCCGGGCCTCGATCCACTCCGGTTCACCCCGGAATCGGCAGGAACCACCACGACAGGGGCAAACTCCGCCTTCATCGGGTCGGTTCACCCCCGCATCGGCAGGGAGCACCCGGACGCGTCGTTGAGGGCCTTGGCCATGTTTGGTTCACCCTCGCGTCGGCGGGACCACCATGAGCTTGATGCCGCGGCTCATTTCGGAGACGGTTCACCCCCGCGTCGGCGGGGGCCACCACCGTAGGGCGCATCCGGGCCGTGGACGCAGCGGCGGCGGGAACCACTTGGCCAGGCCGATAGCCCCGTTCAGGGCTGACGGTTCACCCCCGCGTCAGCCGGGACCACAGCAGCTTGGTCGTGGCCTCGGAGCCGTCCGGCTGTTCACCCCCTCGTCGGCGCGGACCACTCGGTGGACGTGATCGCGATGATCCCGGGGATCGGTTCACCCCCGCGTCGGCGGGGAGCACGCGAGGGTGGTGCGGGCGAGGTCGAGGTAGTCCGGTTCACCCCCGCGTCGGCGGGGACCACACGTCCAGCCCGATCGAGGGCTTTCACCCCGGGACGGTTCACCCCCGCGTCGGCAGGGAGCACAGCCTGTCCGCCATCCTCGGCCTCGTCGTCACCGGTTCACCCCCGCGTCCGCGGGGACGACAGTTCTGCCGCACGCTCCGCCGCCTCGATCCGCGGTTCACCCCCGCGTTGGCGGAGACCACTGCAGCAGGACGGCGATGTCCCCGTACGCGGTCGGTTCACCCCCGCGTCGGCGAGGACTACTGGATCGCGACCCTGTCCCACTCCCACCCGGCCGGTTCACCCCCGCGTTGGCGGGGAGCACGGCTGTCGTGACACTTGGTACCACGGTGGCTGCGGTTCACCCCGGAGTCGGCGGGGACCACCCGTGCCGCCGCCGGCGTGTCGACCCCGACGGCGGTTCACCCCCGCGTCGGCGGGGACCACTCATCCCTGAGACCTTCCTTGACCTCCGCCCACGGTTCACCCCCGCGTCGGCGGGGACCACGCCTTGGTGACCAGCTCGCCGAGCTGCTTCTCCGGTTCACCCCCGCGTCGGCGGGGACCACGGCTCCGTCTCACGGAACGTCGGCCGGCCGTGCGGTTCACCCCCGCGTCGGCGGGGACCACTCGTGAGGGCGTTCGGGTGCAGCATCCTCAACCGGTTCACCCCCGCGTCGGCGGGGACCACATGACCCACATCGTGACCAGCCACGGAGCCGACGGTTCACCCCCGCGTCGGCGGGGACCACCGCGACGGCGGGTCGTCCGGCAAACCCGGACGCCGGTTCACACCCGCGTCGGCGGGGACCACAGCTTCCCGCCGGGCGGGCTGACCTGGGCAGACGGTTCACCCCCGCGTCGGCGGGGACCACGCGTCCTGAGCCCGGCCGCTGACACCGACCGGCGGTTCACCCCCGCGTCGGCGGGGACCACCCGCTCTCGGCGTCGATCCGCGATCCGTTCGACGGTTCACCCCCGCGTCGGCGGGGACCACGCGGGAAGGGTGAGGGCCTCACCCACAACGGACGGTTCACCCCCGCGTCGGCGGGGACCACAACCCCCGTAAGGAAGGCACCTCATGGAAGCGCGGTTCACCCCCGCGTCGGCGGGGACCACGCGGCCTGGAGGGCTCCCGGGGCGTCGGCGTTCGGTTCACCCCCGCGTTGGCGGGGACCACCCCGCATCTGCCCGGATGGAGAACACCGTGAACGGTTCACCCCCGCGTCGGCGGGGACCACCCGCCGACCTGGCCGACGGCGACCTTGGACACCGGTTCACCCCCGCGTCGGCGGGGACCACGTCGGTGCACAGGAGGCCGTACCAGTCCGGGACGGTTCACCCCCGCGTCGGCGGGGACCACGGGGACACGATCAGGCCGAGACCGAAGCACACCGGTTCACCCCCGCGTCGGCGGGGACCACGGGCTCGGGCCCTCATCGTCGGCTGTGTCGAACGGTTCACCCCCGCGTCGGCGGGGACCACGGGGGTTCCGGCGGCTCGAAGGTCCCCGGCTCCGGTTCACCCCCGCGTCGGCGGGGACCACGCCCAGGACGCGCCGTGCCCCTCCTGCGACGCCGGTTCACCCCCGCGTCGGCGGGGACCACGCGTTCACCGAGCCCGCCCCGTGGACGGCCAACGGTTCACCCCCGCGTCGGCGGGGACCACCCCGAGGGGCTAGCCCATGAGGGTCCCCGCGGCGGTTCACCCCCGCGTCGGCGGGGACCACGGCCAGGCCCCGCCGGATGGCGAGGACGGCGGCGGTTCACCCCCGCGTCGGCGGGGACCACCGCGTGCACGGCGGGCTCCTCGGACGGGTGATCGGTTCACCCCCGCGTCGGCGGGGACCACGCGTTCACGGTGCCGTTGGATCTGGGCGGGGACGGTTCACCCCCGCGTCGGCGGGGACCACGAGTCTTCGACCTCCAGCAGGACGCCCGCGGCCGGTTCACCCCCGCGTCGGCGGGGACCACCCCGACCGGCTGGCCCTCTCCAACGCCCCCGACGGTTCACCCCCGCGTCGGCGGGGACCACTTGAGTTCGCCGCACCGAAGACCATGAATCGGCGGTTCACCCCCGCGTCGGCGGGGACCACGCCAGGGATCCGGGCAGCATGCGGGCGTACATCGGTTCACCCCCGCGTCGGCGGGGACCACATGATCGCGTCCCACATCTCGTGCTCAATCGGCGGTTCACCCCCGCGTCGGCGGGGACCACAGGGGCGCGTAACGGGTCTGAATGTTGGTCAGGACGACCGGTTCACCCCCGCGTCGGCGGGGACCACGACACCCGCGCCTCGCTCCCGGCGGCCATGTGCGGTTCACCCCCGCGTCGGCGGGGACCACGCGTCCGCGGCCTTCAGCGTGTAGCTGAGGGTCGGTTCACCCCCGCGTCGGCGGGGACCACCCCATCTGCCCGGCGGCATCCCCGAGGGACGACGGTTCACCCCCGCGTCGGCGGGGACCACCTCTTGCGCAACGCACGGCCGCAGCCCTGACACGGTTCACCCCCGCGTCGGCGGGGACCACAGCTCCGTCTTGAACTGCTGCCACCACGGCGACGGTTCACCCCCGCGTCGGCGGGGACCACGTACGCCGCCAGATCACTTCGTCGTACGCGGGCGGTTCACCCCCGCGTCGGCGGGGACCACGTCGACCAGCGCGACATGACGGAGAACACCAACGGTTCACCCCCGCGTCGGCGGGGACCACCTGGCCCTCCTCCTGGAGCTGGAGACCGAAGGCGGTTCACCCCCGCGTCGGCGGGGACCACCAGGACGAACCCGATCTCGATCTCTGCGCGGAAGGTTCACCCCCGCGTCGGCGGGGACCACGCCCCGGTGTCGACGGCTGCGAGGGTGAACCGCGGTTCACCCCCGCGTCGGCGGGGACCACCACCTCTACGCCGTCATCGACCCGACCCTCACCGGTTCACCCCCGCGTCGGCGGGGACCACACGGCGACCGTGGCGACACCGGAGCCAGTCACCGGTTCACCCCCGCGTCGGCGGGGACCACCGCAAGGCGGAGATCCGCGGGGCACTCCTGTACGGTTCACCCCCGCGTCGGCGGGGACCACATGAGCTGGCGGCTCATGTAGCGGCCGGGGAACGGTTCACCCCCGCGTCGGCGGGGACCACCCCGGCCGGAGCCTCGAACTGTGGCTGATCGACGGTTCACCCCCGCGTCGGCGGGGACCACGCGGCCGTCTCCCGCCCGTTGTTGCCCGGACCCGGTTCACCCCCGCGTCGGCGGGGACCACGTACAGGACGCCGTTGCGTCGCCGGGCCCGGTCGGTTCACCCCCGCGTCGGCGGGGACCACCCCTTGCGGTAACGGGCCTCCAGCTCGAACGTCGGTTCACCCCCGCGTCGGCGGGGACCACGATCGATCACCGTCCGGTACATCTGGGCTGACCGGTTCACCCCCGCGTCGGCGGGGACCACACTTCGTGACCTGCAGCCTAGCTCTCGCTTTGCCTTCCCTTTGCCGACCTTGGCTGCGGGTCTGCGCTCATCCGCATGAGGGTGAGGCCGTCAAAGTCGGCGGGGACACGTCGTCGAGTGCCGGCCGTTCGGATGGCGTAGCCCTGTTCCGTTGGGGCGGGGTGTACGAGAACAGCGGCGCCGTCCGCGACGACTTCGGCTACGGCGTCCCAGAGTTGGTCGCGTACGCGGGCCGAGACGGTGCCGACGAAAATGCCGGGGACGACTTCGGTGGTCCAGCGGCTGAGGGCGCCGCGGAGGTGGTCGGGGACGGCGGTGGTGGCGATGACGAGCATGGAGGGCATGTCATTCGCCGTCCGGTGCGTAGTTCACGCCTGCGGGAAGGGTGCCCGTTTTCGGGTCCCAGAGGTGGACGAGGCGTACGTCGTTGCGTTCGGTCAGGTCGTCGTCGATCTCGGCATTCGGGGTGAGGAGCGTTTGGATGTCGCCGATGACACGGGGCAGGAGGCGCAGGAGACGGAGTTCTTCGCGGAATTTTCGGCGGGCCTGCTGTTCGGGGTCGGTGGCCTGGTGGAGGGCGAAGGCGACGGGCAGAGTGGTGTCGGCTTTGTAGAGGTCGGCGATGTCGTAGACGAAGGCGTGCTGGGTGCCGGTGTGGACGAAGCCGAGGGCCGGTGAGCAACCCAGGGCCAGGACCGCGGCGTGGATGATGCCGTACAGGCAGGTGTTGGCGGCGGACAGTGCGAGGTTGACGGGGTCTTGCTGGTGCCACTGGTCGGGGTGGTAGTTGCGGCGGAAACGGCCGATGCCCTGTTTTTGAGCGTGGAGTTTGTAGAGGGCCTTCATCCGTTGGCCTTCCAGGCCGCGTAGTTGGGCGAGGGTGGTTCCGTGGGGGACGGTGTCGTCGCCGAAGCGCATCTCGTACATGCGGGTGGCGACGTCCAGTCGCTGTTCCGGGTTGGCCCAGGCGCTCACCTGCTGTTCGAGCCAGCGGGTGGTGAGGGAGTCGGGCAGGACGCCGGCGTAGGCGCGGACGCCTCCTGCGCCTGTGCAGATGACGCTGGTGCCGTGGCGGGCGAGAGTGGCCAGGGCGCGGGTGGTGATGGAGACGCCGGGGCCCAGGAGCAGGCAGGTGAGTGCGGCGGTAGGGATGTAGACGGTGTCGGTCCGGTTGTCGTCCACGCGGATCTGGGCGCAGACTCCGGTGTCGTCCTGCACGACGCGGACCATGTCGAGGTAGAGGAAGGACAGGGAGTCCGCGATGCGCGGGAGCATGGCGAGAGTGGGGGCGGCGAGGCGTCTGCGGGCGTCGCCGCCCCCGTTGTGTGTGCTCACTTACGGGGTGCAGGGGCGAGGCTGAGCAGGCCGGCGCCGTAGGACTTGGCTCGTCCGATGCCGGTCAGCACGGCGTGGGTGAGGGCTTCGGGGTCGGTGACGGTGGCGGTTCCGTCGTAGCGGACGAGGTGGTGGCGTCCGAGGGAGGCTCGGCCGGCTCGGGGGCGGGCGGGGTCGAGCGGGGTGGGCAGCATGGTGTGCAGGTGGAGGCCGGCTTCGGTGGCCCGGCGGGTCCACCACTGGTCGGCTTCCTGGCCGGTGAGCGGGATGCGCTGTCCGCGCTGTCCTTTGTGGTCCAGGGACAGGCGCTCGGTTTTGACCGGGTTGACGACGATGCGGTAGCGGATCGGGCGGTCTTTGGTCAGGGCGCCGAACATGGGGGTGAGGTCCTTGAGTTCGGTGTCACCGTAGCCGTGGGGCAGGCGGGCGGGGTCCAGGGTGGCGGCCTGGACGAGGAGGGTGCTGGTGGTGTCGGTTTCGTCGAGGCGGTAGAGGAGCCCGGCTTTCTGACGGGGAGCGTCGCCCAGGTTGTCGGGGACCAGGCGCATCAGGGTGCGGTGCATCTGGGTGGCGTCGTGCAGGTCACGCTGGACGGCACGGTGGTGCGGGTTGAGGCGGATCCAGGCGAGCGCCGCGCTCATGCGGAACCCTCTTTCGTCGCGTAGTCGATCAGTTGCCGGTGCAGGGTGTGGGGGCTCACCGCGAGGCGGGCGGGCAGGCGTTCGACCGTGCGGTAGAGGTGGCGGCGGTCGTGGCCGCGATCGTGCGGGGCGAAGCTGCGCGGCATGTCGTACAGGTTCAGCCCGTCCACGCCGCCGCTCTGGTGTGCCTTCGGGTGTTCCCACCAGAAGGTGACCGGGACGCTGTCCTCGCGGGGTGCGGGTCTGGCGGTGTCCGGGCTGAGCGGCACGTGGTGCAGCAGGTCGTCGACCGGGTCTGCCGTGTGGGTGCGCAGCAGCAGCGGCTCGTCGGGGACGCAGGAGCGGCGGCCCAGGTAGGGGGACCAGTGTGGCTGGTGAAGCGCGTCGGCGATGCGGGTAAGGGTGTCGTGGGGGCCGTCGACGGCGATGATGAAGACGGCGTCGGCCAGGTAGTGGCGGCGGGTGATGACGGCGGCACCCTTGTTGCTGCCACCGCTGGTGGCGGCTGTCTTTTCCTTGGGCTGTCCGCCGCCGACAGTGTGGTAGTCGACGATCCGGGTGCCGGGCCGGTCGACACGGACGGTGAATTGCAGTGCCCGGTAGTGCTCCAGGGCGGCGGCGTTGTGGCGGTGGATGCCTTCAGCGGCGGCGAACATGCCGGTGAGCGCGGAGCGGGTGGGAAAGGGCGCGGTGTCGCGGTCCGGGGTGAAGGCCGAGCGTTCCCCCCAGGACTGCAGGGGTCCGGCGAGCCGCAGCAGCAGGCCGCTCACGCGTTGTCTCCGGCGGTGGGCAGGGCCGTGTCCAGGGCCGCGTCGATCAGGTCGTAGAAGGAGTCGTGGGCTGTGCCCAGGGCGGCGAGGTCCACGGCCTCGTCGCTCACGGCGGCATGGCCGTGGAAGGGGCGGTTGCGGTTGCCGGTAAGCCGGTTGAGTTGGTCGGCGTGGGCGGCCAGGGCCTGGCGCGAGGTGCGGGCGAAGCCTCCGTCGCTGTCCTTGACCGGTGTTTCGAAGGCGGCGGCCAGGGAGAGAGGCCGCTGGGTGCGCACGGCGAGGTAGGCCAGGTCGGGGACGGTGTGGGGGGCGGTGCTGTTCTTCTTGGCCTGGGGCAGGGAGAGCAGGAAGTGTTCGGCGAAGGAGCCGAGAACGGTGCGTGCGGCCTTGGTGTCGCCGTCCAGGTTGGTCAGCAGGTCGGTGATGTTGACGGTGGCGTAGCGGTAGAAGACGCCGGCGCTGAACTCGCTGGTGTCCAGGTGGCCGCTGCCGGTGTCTGCGTCGCCGAGCCAGTCGTCGACGGCGGTGAAGTAGTCGCGTTGCGGCTCGGCGGCGTGGGTGGTGAAGGCGTGGGCGACCTGGGCGGCGCCGTCGACGTTGGCGCCCGGCAGTTCGGCGAGCATCCGCCCCAGCAGGCTGATGGAGGCGGTGCGCCGCTTGAGGATCTCCACGATGCGCTCCACCGGGAGGATCTGTCCGGGTTTCTTTTTGCCCAGGTCCTTCTCCAGGCCGTCACGGTGCTCGACGCAGACCGCAACCAGCTCCTCCAGGCCGCTCTCGGGCAGGAACAGCAGGACCGACGTGTGGCCCCCCTGCTCCGTGCCGATGCCCTTCTTGCCCGCGCTGGCGGCGATCTGAGCGCCGGCGAACTCGGCCAGCTCCGCCGGCCATCCCTCCCGTTCGAGGGCCTGGCGGACCTTGACCGGCACCATCCGGGTGCGGGCGGCCTTCTCGCCCAGGTCCTGCTCGACGCCGTGGCGGATCACCCGCTTCCAGGACTGGCTGGAGACCCGGATGCGGGGGGTGTGTCCGTAGCGAACGGTCTTGGGTGAGCCGAGGTCGTCGCGGTTGAGGTTGGCGGCCGGGACCGACTGGAGAGCGCTCAGGTCCAGGTACAGGGCGGCGGTCATGCGGAAGTCTCCTCGTGCAGGTCAGGGGTGTCGGTCGAAACAGCAGTGCCGGCGGGTTCGTCGGCGGCGTCCGGGTGGAGAGCGCGGAAGTAGCTCTCCAGCCAGCGGGTCGCGATGCGGTCGCGGTCGCGGTCCCACCAGGTGAGGTCCTCCAGCAGCACCGCCCAGTCGATGGCGATGCCGCCGGACAGCAGATGCCGGGTCATCGCGGGCAGCCGCGTGTACAGGGCATCGCTGCTCTGGCGGCTGTACAGGTGCAGGTCGTCCTCGGCCGAACCGGCCTTGATGATCTGGGCGTTGACCGCGGCGGCCAGGCTGGCTCCGAGATTGGGCCGCCCGTGCCACCCCCGTTCGGTGTCCGTGGAATCGGCACGTTCGGCGTCGGCGGTGCGTGCCGCGCGGGGGCGGGCGGCGATCAAGGCGGCCACCGCATAGTGGGACCTCCGAGCATCACGGTGCATCCGCTCGGGCAGGCGCCGTACCAGATGGCGATGGAGGTAGTTGCAGCGCTCGACGGGCTGGCCCAGTCCCGTACGCAGGTCGGACTGGGTCCGCTTGTTCTCACACAGCGACAGAACGTATCCGACGAACGCCTCGGACGCCCGTGGCCGGGCAACAGGTGCCGGCGCGGGCTCCGGAGGCAAGGGAGCAGCAGTCATGGATGGATTCCTTGAATGGCTGGATGGCGGGTCAGGAGGCGCGCAGAAGAGCGCGGAGGGCCGAGCGGGCGCGGGCGCGGGCGCGGACCACCCGGATGTCGGCCCGGTTGGCCGCTCCAGTGGCGTCGTCCAGGGCCATCAGTGCGACCGTCACGAAGGGAGGCAGCGGCGCAGTGTCGCGCCGGTCGTCGTGGGCCATCTGCCAGAACTCCTGCTCGGCCACGGGCCAGTAACGGCCTATGGCCGCCTTAGCCCACGGGCCGGGCTTGCGCCGGTCGAGTTTGACCGTGGTTGTCGTAGCGGCGCTGGCGTCGGTGGCGAGTCTCCAGGCCAGGCGAGCGGCGAACTCCAGGCGGTCGCCCACCTCTTCGGCGGCCTGATGGCAGCGCGCCAGATGGCGGGCCATCTGTGGATCGGTCTCTTCCTGCCAGTGCAGGATGGGCGGAGTTGTGGCCTCGAACCAGGTCGTGTCCTTCTGCTGGCCGTCCTGGTCAAATCCGTAGGCCCGAACCGACAGGCGCTGCCGCAGCCCCAGCGGCAGGCTGTTGAGGTTGCGCGGCCGAAGCGTGGCGTGGCTGCCGTCCATCAGCAGCAGCGCGTCGACATCCCGCCAAAGGGCCCGTTCCCCGTCCGCTTCGCGGATGTAGAGTTGGCCCTCCTTACTGCGATCGAGGATGACGTACGGATCACGGGCGGCGAGCCTGGGTTCATGAGTGGACCAGGTGATGTATGCGTTGACGGCCGCGGTGCGGTCCGCGGACGGCACCAGCAGCACCGCGTGCCGAAACCGTCCGGTCAAAAGGCGCCCCGGCCAGGTCAGTTCCGTCAGTCGTGCGAGCGGATGCGGCAACTCCTCTGTCTCCCAGGGGGATTCATCCGGCACGTCGGTGTCAGGGGTGTCGACTGGCACCGGGATGGCCAGCACGAGAGTGGTGAACAGGTCCGGAGCCCACGCATGGTAGGAGACCGCCTTGCGCAGCGGGCCAGCGTCCCCGCTGCCCGGGCGTACCTCGGTGATACGCCGAGGGGTGCATTGTCCGGACGGCCCGCAGTACAGCTGGGCGATCAGGTGCCAGGCGGCCTCGGCCGCCGGTACCGCCACCGGCTCGCCGTCGGTGAAGTGCCCGAACAGCACGGCCCCGTTGACCCCGGTGGGCCTGCCGAAGACCAGCTTGTTCACCCCCGACGGGTTCGAGCTGCCCTGCGCATCCACGCACTCTGCCGCCAGCCGAGGGTCCTGGAGGAAGGGCCGCAGCGGGTCGAACAGGTCGAAGCGCCCCGCGGGCACCTGCTCATCGAGGTACGCGTCGACGGCCTTGGAGTCGAACCGGCCCTCATCGAGCACACGGTCACGGGTCTCCAGCCAGGTGGCAATCTCCTCGGCCACGTCTCCGTCGTCCAGCCGCACCCCGTCGGCATCACGGGCGATGCGCGCGGCCATCGCCGCGAGGATGCGCAGCAGCCCGGACGCGGCCGGTGGCACGGGTAACTCCAGGTCCGTGATCTCGTGGGCCCGGTGCAGCAGTTCCCGCAGCCCGCACCGGCTGGACGCACCATCCGCCCACCGGACCGGAATCCAGGGCTCCTCACGCAGATCAAACCCCTGAGTCATATCCCCTCCCTTGTTCTGTTCGTCTCGCCGCACGCGGGCACGACGCGTCCCCGCGCTCCACTCTCGTAGTGACAGGCGAAGCCGTGGGCACAGTGAAGCAGCCGCCACTGACAACGCCTGACCGCAAGCAGTCAGATCGAACTACCGTGTGCCTCAGAGGGCTTGAGGCCCGATACCGCCGACACATGACGGAAGGTCCAGCCTGATGTAGAAGGTGGAGTGCCCAGCCTGGCATGGAAGGTGGAAGGTCCGGTTGGCTTTGACGGTTCTCCTGCGGCCGTTCCGGTTCCTGGGGCATCATCGGACTCGGCAGACGTAGCCAGCCGCCGTCCCCATGAGGAGGACCCCTTGTCACGGCTCATCCCATCGCTCCCGTTACCGGCCTGGCCCAGCACCTGGACTTTCCCGCTGCTGGTGCTGTTGGTCGTGGTGATTCTGGTTCTTCGACCGACACCAGTCCTGGCAACGACCTGCGGCGCAGTTCTCCTGGCGCTCACCGAGACGCACCGTCGGATGCGACTAGGATCCTCACGGGCGTGAACCAGGGCGGAGCCACCATCTCCTCGCCGAAGCGGGGGTGGCCGGATGAAGGAACACAGCCCGTGCACTGCGCACAAATCCGCAGTCGGGTCCGGCCAACTGCCAAGGCACGCCCGGCAGGAGGCGGGTCTGCTCTGTCCTACTCGCGCACGAGTCCCAACTCCGGATCCAGGTAAAGGCTCCTGTCGCCCACCGGAACCGGCTTCACCCGGCCCCCGGCGACCGGCTGCCGCAGCACGACGAGATCACCGAGCAGCGGATGCTCCACCCACCCGTCCGGAACCCGGTGGGCATCCAACTTGCCCTTGAACCAGTCGACGTTGACCGGGATGGTGCGCGCCATCACTGCCCGCACCTGCGCCGCCGCCAGGTCCCCGTCCAGGCCCAGAAGCCGCCGACCGCCCTCGGGGTCCAGGGTGGTCGTGCCGTCGGCGTGGGTGTAGACGCACAGCAGGCGCACGGCGTCGGCGCCGAGCCGGGTCGCCGCCTCCCATTCCTCCTCCGCGCCCCGCAGATGATGCAGCGCGTCCAGTCCCGGCACGCTGCGTGCCCGGGGGATGACGAGGACGTCTCCGACACTACGCTCTGCGATCTCCTTGCCCCGGTAGGCGGTCCAGGCCTCCGACTGCTCCGGATCACTCCAGACGAACCGGTCCGCACGGTCGCCGTGCACCACTTCGACCAGTTCCTGGACGTCCTGCGGAATCGCCACCGGCCGCGTGCCCCGCCGGGCCAGCACCTCCGATGTCGCCCGCAGGAGGAATTCCGCGTACACCTCGCCCCACTGGACCGGCACTCCGCGACCTGCGGCCAGCGGGTCCAGCACGACCAGCTGCGGCTGCGCCGCCCAGGCCGGTCGCTCCCGGCCCTGCGGCCGACCGTGTTTCGCCCACCAGGTCTCGTGCCGCCAGCAGCGGCCCGCCCGCTGCAACAACAAGGCCAGCGGAGCCAGGTCGCTGATGACCACGTCCGCGTCCAGGTCGAGCGACTGCTCGACGACCTGAGTCGCCACCACGATCCGCCGCTCGGGGCGCGGCCCGTGCCGCCCCAGCCCGGCCGTGACCGCCTGCGTACGCCGTTCACGGTCGTCACCCGGAAACCGGGCGTGCAGCAACTGCACCCCATCCTCACCATTCGACGGCAGCAGCTCGGCCAGACTCAGATAGGTCTGCTGGGCCTCGGCGACGGTGTTGCACACCACCAGCGCGC
This sequence comes from Streptomyces sp. NPDC000878, assembly GCF_053599695.1. Classification (NCBI taxonomy): domain Bacteria; kingdom Bacillati; phylum Actinomycetota; class Actinomycetes; order Kitasatosporales; family Streptomycetaceae; genus Streptomyces; species Streptomyces sp. NPDC000878. Next base: position 12,919 of record NZ_JBSFMT010000028.1, read on the forward strand.
AGCCGCCCGCACCGTCGATCACCGGCTCCAGCAACCGCCGGATCACCGCCAGCCGGTTTCGCTGTCCCCCGCCGTCGCCGTGCACCACTGGCTCGACCCGCACCACGAGGTTCATGGGCCGCTCGGCGGCCTGCTCCTGCTGCCGCGCCGGCGACATCCGGATGCTCGCACCGTCCGCCGCGTCCACGTACAGCCATCCCGGATACGGGGCTGCGAACGTACGCTTCTTCAGCTCTGACGTGGCATGGCCCGTCCCCCGCAGGTACTCCTTGATCAGCTGGTCGCTGACCGAGGCGGGCAACGTGGCGGACAGCAGAATGACCGGCACCCCGTACGCGCCCAGCCAGTTCAGCAGCCTGCCCAACAGCACCTGCATGTACGGGTCGTAGGCATGGGCCTCATCCAGGATGAACGTCTTGCCGGACAGCGCCAGCAGGCGCAGCGCGTTGTGCCGTACCGGCAGCACTCCCAGCAGCGCCTGGTCCACCGTGCCGACCGCGAACTGGGCCAGCAGCGCCCGCTTGGCACCGCGAAGCCAGCGCCGCGGCCTCATGGCCGCCTCGCGCCGCGCCGGCCCGTCCGTCTCGTCTTCCTCGTCCCCCTCGCACGTCAGCACCCTCAGCGTGCCCGGCTCGTCCTCCGCGTAGGCGCTGTTCAGCCAGGCCATGCTGTGCGTCAGCGTGAGCCCGGCATCCGGCCCCGCCTGCCGGGCCACCACCCCGGCCACCCGCCCATACATCTGGTCGCTGGTCGCCATGGTCGGCAGCAGGAAGACGAACCCGCGCGTGCCGAACCGCGCCGACAGCACGCGCTCCGCCTCCAGAGCGGTCTCGCTCTTGCCGTCCCCCGGCGCGGCCGTCACCAGCAGGATGCCGCCCCGCCGCCCGCCCTCGGACGGGTCTTTGTACCGGGTGAAGGCCTCGGCGAGTTCCTCCGCCACCGACCGCTGCAGTGGATTCGGCTCTCCGGTGATCCCGTACGCCTCAGCGAAACCCTTGCGCTCCAGCTCCACGGGCAGCAGGCCCGCCCCGTGCACCAGGCCCTCGGCATCGACACACGACTGATGAAAATGCGCGGCCGGTGACTCATCCAACTCCCGCTGCCGCTTGCGCAGATAGGTCTCCTGGCTGACCAGCCAGTCCGCCAGGATCACGACGCCCGTCACCAGGACCGCCGCCGGTGCCTCCACCCGCTCGGGCGGAGCCGGGCGGCCCAGCACCCCGAAGACGGCACCGGCATGCGCGACCCGCTGCCGCGCCCAAGCCGGACCGCCCAGCAGATCCATGTTCGCCGGGTGCATGCCCGTGGACTCGTGGAAACGGCCGTGATGTCCCCCGATGATCTCCCCGACCCGCCGCAGAGCCCCGTTCACCGAGTTGTCGCCCTCCCGGAACCCGAGAGCCGCCAAGACCTCGGCAGCCGAGTGCATCCCGGCGACCTCGTGCGGGATACGATCGACGCCGATACGACCCCGGTCCTTGGACAGGGCGTCACTCAGCTGCTCACGAGCGCGGACATCGCACAGCTGAAAGCCCGACAGCTTCCCGATGTCATGCAGCCCGGCGCACATCGCGGTCCACAGCCGAGCCCGGCCAGGATCGCCCGGCATCCCCAACCCGGCCGCGATACAAAGCCGTTGTCCCTCGGACAGATAGTGATCCCACAGGAACAGCGCCACGGCCGCCGCATCCAGCAGATGCCGCACCAACGGGTACGGGCCCAACTCCCGATCCAGCCCCCGAGCCTTCCCCCATGCCGACTCATCCACCTCGGCAGATGCACCAAGCACCATGTCTCCTTCTCCGCATCAACCACATCCCCGCCCCCTGACACAACCACAGACCACTGACACCTCCATGTCAGCGGGATCGGCCCGCCGAAGCCTGGCCATCTCTCAGATCCACATCGGTTCGCCCCGCCTCGGCAGGGACGGCAATTCCAGCAACACGCGGGAGTTGGTGTTTCCATCGTGCGGGCGAAAAGTCGCTGAGGACGGAGACACCGCCCAGGTCCTCACCACCTTGAACGGCAACGCCGTCGAAGTCGCCGACGCCACAGATAAGGCACCTGCAGCGGAGCCCAGCGGCTTCGTGCTCGCCACAGCCAGCCAACGACACTGTTCGAGGTGGGTGCCTCCGGCAGTGAGCAGTCCCACTGGGTGTGAAGGCTGATCCAACTGGGACCGGAATAAATGCTTCCTGACCTCCATTGTTCCTTTTCGGCGATCAAGGTGAGGTGGGGGAGGTTCATGAGCAATCTGAAGGTCTTCAGGGTGAGAGGCGGGCAGGCAACGGAGGTCTTGGGAGCGTCCGTTGGGGTGGAGGTGGAGTTGCAGCGGCTGATCGAGGCCAATATGGAGGCGATGCTCGGTATCCGCTTCCTGGCCACCGAGTACCGCACCGGCCATCACGGAGGCCGGATCGACTCCCTCGGGCTGGACGAGAACGGCACGCCGGTCATCGTCGAGTACAAGCGCAACCGCGACCAGAACGTCATCAGTCAGGGGCTCTCATACCTCTGGTGGCTCCACGACCACCATCACGAGTTCGAAAGTCTGACCCGGGAGAAGCTTGGCGACCAGGCTGCCGCGGACATCGACTGGAGCACTCCACGGATCGTCTGCGTCGCCGGCGCCTTCACCCGCCACGACACGGTGGCCGTGGAGATGATCGGTCACCGGATCGACCTGATGACGTACCAGGTCTTTGAAGATGTACTCACGCTGCAGCTCATCGCGTCCGTCGGCGGTAACCGCACATCCTCACGGGGCAGAGCGTCGGGATCGACCGAAGCAACGTCTGCGTCACCGAAGTCGGTCCAGCAGTATCTCGACGAGTCGCCTCAGGATCTCAAGGGGCTGTACGCGGACCTCGACGAGCTGCTGTTGTCCCACCGAGATGTACTCAAGGAGCCCCAGCTCCACTACGTCGCCTACCGACGGATCATGAATGTGGCCACGGTGCGCGTGCAACCGCGCAACCGGCTCCTCGTGGTCAATCTGAGGCTGGATCCGGAAACCGTCGGACTACGGGAGGGCTTCTCCCGGGATATGCGCGGCCTCGGGGCCCTCGGAATCCGTGACGGCGTCGAGGTGCGGATCGGCTCGCGCGATGACCTCGTACGAGCGACCGACCTGATCCAGCGGAGCGTCGAGGCAGCGTAAGCCCCCCGCATGACCACGGGCGGTTGTTCCACCAGAGTGGTGGAACAACCGCCCGCTTCTGCGCTATGCCCCTGCTGCCGGGGCTTCCCGGTCTCACTCCTCGGGCCCGGCGAGTTCGAAGTCGCCCTGGGTCAAAGCACCTTGAAGCCGCTGCTCCGCGATGTCCGCATAGTGCTCGGAGAGCTCGACCCCTACGAACCGACGCCCCTCCCGCAGTGCGGCGACGCCCGTCGTCCCCGAGCCGGCGAACGGATCGAGGACCGTTCCACCCGGCGGGCAGATCTTCACCAGCTCCTGCAGCACTTCCACGGGCTTCTGCGTGATGTGCACGCGGTGCTTCCGGGGCTGACTCGCTGTGTAGAGACCCGGGAGGTAGACGGGGTTCCGGTTGGCATCGACGGGCCCCTTGGTTCCCCAGACGATGTACTCGCACGACTGCTTGAGTCGGCCCTTCTGCGGCCGGGAGACCGGCTTGTGCCACGAGGCGATCCCCCGCCAGGTCCACCCGGCGGCCTGGAGCGCGTCCGTTGTCGTCGGCAACTGCCGCCAGTCGGTGAAGACGAGCGCGGTGCCGGATTCGACAGTCGCGCGGTAGGACTCGGTGAGCAGGAGGGTGAGCCAGAAGCCGTACGAGCGCTGGTCGCGGTTCTCTCCGGGGAAGTTGGCGAGGTCGTGTTCGGCGTCGGCTGAGGTGTACTTCGCGCGCGCGGAGCGGCCGGTGCGCTCGCTGCTCGTTCGGCCGCCGCTGTTGTAGGGCGGGTCGGTGATCACGGCGTCGACGCTGTTGTCGGGGATGCCGGCGAGGGCGGTCAGCGCGTCGCCTCGGTACAGGGTGTACGGCATTGCGCGGTTCTCTCTTTCAGGGAGGCGGTCGTGCGCGTATTTCTCCATTCGGGGAGGGCTGCGCACGTCGGCATGGGTCGCTCCGCGGAACTACGGAAGCAGCTTCCAGGCCGAGCAATGCGCTGGAGGTTAACCCCGGATTCCGGCCGCACCCAATGAGTCGGCTCTGCGTTCAGCAACCTGAAACCGTCCGAGGCACGGGTCGTTTGGTGCGGCCGGTTTTCGTCCCTACAGTCTCGCCGTGTTCGCAGGACGGGATCTGGTTCCGCCCCTGCTGAGCTGTGTCGATGCGTGCTGTTCCGTCCAAAGGGCAGCGTGCCTGACATCCCACCGACTGGCTTCCTAATCGGCGAAGTGGGCTCCCCATGTGGCGAGTGAGATTACGAGCGCGGCTGGCTGCCGCTTTCCAGTGAGGAGCCCAGCGGCCGGGAGTTAGCAGCTCCCGGCCCTGGTTTCCCTGCCTCCCTCAGGGATTGCGAATTCATAACCGGCGCGGTGCTGGTGGCCTTTTCGACGAGAACGCCTGTTCCGCGCTGCCTACGAGTAAGGAGCTGCCGATGCAGCATGCCCAGGCGCGCCCATCCCCAGGGCCAAGTTCCCTGAACCGCCGTTCGGTGTTCGGACAGCGCCGGTGAAGAAGGTCGTTGCCATAGCGGGGGCCGTGGCTCTCAGCCCGACGTTGTTGATCGTTCCGGTCGCTGTCGCTCTCGCTGGTTCGAGCAGCGCCCAGGCCTCCTGTGCCGCCGACGGCGCGCAGGCTGTGGACAGCGCGGCGGTCGCGAAGCAGGTGGAGTCGATCCTCAAGGGCGACGGTAAGGGGTCGGTGTCCGTTTCGGGACTGGATGATCCCGAGGAGCAGATACCGAACGCCAAGACGATCCAGGCCACCGGCGTCGCGATGAAGGTGCCGGCGCGGGGGCAGATCGTTGCCCTGGCCACGGCTCTACAGGAGTCGGGGCTTAGGAATCTGGACTACGGTGATCGGGATTCGCTCGGTCTCTTCCAGCAGCGTCCCAGTCAGGGTTGGGGTACGGCTGCGCAGGTTCGTGATCCGGTGCACGCCTCGACGAAGTTCTACGAGGGCCTGCTCAAGGTCTCGGGTTGGCAGTCGATGACCGTCACCCAGGCCGCGCAGGCGGTTCAGAAGAGCGGTTTCCCCGAGGCGTACGCGAAGTGGGAGCCGCTGGCCACGGCCCTTCAGAACGCCATCGCCAAGTCGCTTGACCAGAACGGTAGTTCCGGCGAAGACGGCGACACGGGCAATGAGGTCGAGCAGGCGACCTCCTCGGCCGCTGCTGGGTGCGACACCGGCGAGGACGGGTCCTCGTTCGGCCCGATTCCCGCAGGAGCCGTCCCCGAGGGGTACCAGATCCCGACGAGTGCGCCCAAGTCGGTGCGTACGGCGATCCGTTGGGGGCTCGGGCAGCTCGGTACCCCGTATCAGTGGGGCGGCACGTGTTCCGCTCCGCACGGCCAGGACCCGATGGGCCGGTGCGACTGCTCGTCATTGATGCAGGCGTCGTACAAGGCTGGCGGCATCTCGATCTCCCGGACGACGTACACGCAGGTCAAGGAGGGCAAGGCGGTCAGCGTCGATGCTCTCCAGCCGGGTGACCTCCTGTTCACCCGCGGCACGGCCGAAGTGCCGGAACACGTCGGGATGTTCATCGGACAGGGGCTGATCCTGCAGGCCCCCAAGACCGGCGACGTGGTCAAGATCTCGACCCTTGCCGACTGGCGTGCAGACATCCTCGCCGCCCGCCGAGTCGTCTGACCGGCCTCCTCTCCCCCCTTCCCTCGCTCCGCCCCCTCCCTCTCGGGCCCTCGCGCGCCCACGTTCGCACTGGAGTTCCAAGTGAAGCTCATGCAGCACGCCCAGTACCTGGCGTACAACCCCGGCATCACGCCGAAGGAGGGCGGTCTTCCCGGCCTCAACGTGCTGAAGAACGTCATCTCCTCGATCAACCTCTTCGGGATCATCGCCGTGGTCGGCGCCATGGCCATCTCCGCCATCGTCTGGGCGTGGGGCCACCACAGCGGCGGTCACCAGGCCGAGGCGAACGGGAAGAAGGGCACGGTCATCGCCGCCGGGTGCGCGTTGCTGCTCGGCGCGGCCAACGGCATCGTCGCGTTCTTCTCGGCGATGGGGACGCAGGTCCACTGATGCCGAAGAAACGGTCCCTCATCACTCAGGAGCGCACGTACGGGGCACCGTCCTCGGTCCTGCGACGTGCCCTGCTGGGCAGTCTCGTCCTCGCCGTGCTGCTGGCCGTCGCCGGTCTCCTCGCGTATCTGACCCGCGCAGAAGGCTCCGCCCCGGCGAAGCCCTCCTCGACTCCGACGTCCACGCCGCGGGCGGCTTCGCCGACGGCGACCGACGGCAAGCGGGAGGCCGTTGCGCCGCCGCTCCGGACGAGCGACCCGATCGCCTTCGCCAAGGCGGCCACCAAGGTCCTGTGGACGTACGACACTCGCGCCTTCTCCCAGGCCGAGCACATCGCCGGGCTCAAGCGCTGGATGACCAGCGAGAAGAAGTACGCCGACTGGACGTCCGTCTCCGATCAGGTGCCCACCCCGGTGTTGTGGTCTCGGATGCACGACAACGACCAGCACGCGACCGCGAAGGTCGGCGAGGGCCACTTCCCGCAGGCGTTCAAGACCGCCCTGGCCCAGGACCCCGGCGCGATATCCGAGGCGTACGTCTACGCCGTCACGGTCACCGGCAAGCAGTCCATCGCCTGGAAGGGCGCCGGGGCCGGAGCCGAGTCCCGCTCCACGACGCTCGCCGTCCAGTGCCGCCCCGACCAGGCCTGCGCCCTGGTCGGCGTGCTGCCGAGCGTCGCGCCCTGATCGCCCCCAATCCCCGAAAGGAGGTGCCCTCATGGGGGCTTGTGACCTTCCCCTGATGGACACGGTGTGCAACACCGTCGGCGGCGTTGTCGGTTCGACCGGCGAGGCAATCACCGATGGCATCGGTGCCTGGATCGCCAAGTCGATGGGCGAGCTGGCCCAGTCCGCCGCCGCCCTCGCCTCGACGGCCGTCGACAAGACCACGGCCGTCGATCTCAACGCGGAGTGGTTCCGCAACAATTACGAGCTGCTGCTGCCCATCGGTCTCGTGCTGACCGTCGGCACGTTCTGTCTGCAGTTGATGCGGGCGGCCTGGCGTCGTGACGAGCGCGCTCTCGCGCAGGCGGTGACCGGGACGGTGGCGGGTGTCCTGTTCGCGTTCGCCGCCATCGCCTGTACCACCGTCGCACTGACTGTGGTCGACGCGCTGTCCGCCGGGCTGTTCAAGGCGGCGAACAGTTCGGTCGACGACGCGATCCGCCGCGTCATCGAGGTCAACAACCTCGGCCCGATGTACGCGTTGGGCTGGACGATCCCCGCCATGGTCGGCCTGGGGTGTGCCATCGGCGCCTTCTTGTACTGGGCGGTGATGGTCGCCCGCAAGGTCGGCATCCTGGTCCTGGTGACGCTCGCGGTGTTCGCCGGCGCGGGCGGTGGCTGGGAGGTGGCGCGCCGCTGGCGACGCGGCTGGATCGAGGCGACCAGCACTTTGATCGTCAGCAAGCTGCTGATGACGATCGTGTTCCTGCTGGGTGTCTCGGCCATGGGTAAGAGCGACGCCTCCGACGGGCTTTCCGCCCTGTCGGACGCGATGGCGGGCATCGTCGTGATGGTCCTGGTGATGCTGTGTCCCTACGCCACGTACAAGTTCGTGCACTGGGCGGCCGACGGCGGCGGCCAGGACGACCTGCACCGTACGGGCGTTGCCGGGGTCGCGGTTGCTGCCGGTGCAGCGAAGACCGCGGGCCAGGTCGCAATGCAGGCCGGCACCGGCATGCGGGCTCCGCAGGGCCCGTCGAAGGTTCCGGGCCAGGGCTCGGGCGGTGTCGCCTCCGGCATCGACCCGACCGGCGGGTCGGTCGGGGACAGCCAGCCGAAGCAGACTCGCTTCCGCTTCGGCGAGGACCCGAACGCCACCGGCGACAAGGGCCGGGCACTGATCCGACGGCCTCCGACCGATGGTGACCGCGGTCAGCCGCTGATCCAGCGCCCCGGGCAGGAGACTGCGGCCGACGCGGCACCGGTCTCCTCGGGACCGACGCCGCAGGGCGCGGGGGTGGCGCAGCCGCAGGTCACGCATCTGGATCCGCCGGCACCCCGGCGTACCGGGCCGTCCCCGGTGAGCGGGCCTTCTCCGCAGGGCGGTGCCACGCCGCAGCGGTGGGTCTATCCCCAGCCGCCGGGTGGATCGGGCTCGTAGACGTCGGCTGACGGGGCGGGCGGCGCAGGTCGCCTCCGGCGCCGCCCGCCCCGTTTCCTCTCCCTCTTTTCTTTCTTGCTCTCCACGTTCCAAGGACGGCTTCGCCATGCTCTCCGACACCTCTCAGCCTGACGGCCCGGCCACCGTGAAGTTCCCGCACCGCTCGCGGCGCGGCGTACTGCTCGGCCTGTCGGCTCCTCAGCTGATCCTCGTCACCATCACCGGGCTGCTACTGCTCGCGGTGCTGCTCACCTCCGGCGTCGCCGGGGCACTCAAGCTCATCCCGCTGTGGGCGGTCATTCTGGCGGCGGTGTTCATCCGCCACCGCGGACGGTCCCTCGCCGACTGGGCACCCATCGCCGCCCGGTACACACTGCGCCGCTTCCGGGGCCAACTGGTCTGGCTCGCCCGACCGTCCACCCGGCCGCAGCGCGAGGGCCTGCTCCATCTCCCGGGCACGGCAGCGTCCCTGCGCGTGGTCACCGCCCCGCGTGGCCGTTTCGGTGCGGTGCACGATCCCCACCACGGCACGCTCACCGCGGTCGTGAAGGTCTCCTCGCGTGCCTTCGCGCTGCTCGACCCGGCCACCCAGTCCAGCAACGTCGCAGGCTGGGGGCGCACGCTGGCCGCTCTGGCGCGCACCGGGCACATCGCCCGCGTCCAGGTCCTGGAGCGCACGGTGCCCGACTCCGGCGACGCGCTCAACCGCTACTGGCACGAGCACGGCAACGAGGCGACTCACCTCGCTGGCCCGATCTACAGCGACCTGCTGGCCGCAGCCGGACCGGCCGCAGCCCCGCACGAGGCATACGTCGCGCTCGCCCTCGATCTCAAGGCCGCCCGCCGTCTGATCAACCAGGCCGGCGGCGGACTCACCGGCGCCTTCGCGGTCCTGGCCCAGCTCACCTCCACCTTCGACCAGGCCGCCCGCACTGCCGGTCTCACGCCCGGCGGCTGTCTGGACGCGGCCGAGATCGCCGCCGTGATCCGCACCGCGTACGACCCGAAGGCGTCGGCCGCCCTGGACCAGTGGTCCTCCTCCGGCCGAGCGCAGGCCGAGCCCGCTGCCGCCGGCCCCGTCGTCCTGATCGAGAAGGCCGACCGGATCCAGACCGACTCGGCCCACCACGCCACGTTCTGGATCGAGAACTGGCCCCGCATCGAGACCTCCCCCGGCTTCCTGCACCAGCTCCTGTTCACCTCCGGCGTGCGCCGCACGCTCTCGCTGACGTACGAGCCCAAGGGACTGGACTCCGCGCTCAAGGACGTACAGCGCCGCAAGGCCACCGTGATCGCGGACGCCGCCGAGCGGCAGCGCAAGGGGCAGGTCGACTCCGAGGAGGACTCGGTCGAGTACGCCGACATCAAGCAGCGCGAGCGCCAGCTGATCGCCGGACACGCCGACGTCGCCCTCACCGGCCTACTCACCGTCAGCGCCGATACCGACGAGCAGCTCAACGCCGCGTGCGCCGCGATCGAGACGGCCGCCGTCGCCGCCCTCGTCGACCTGCGCCTTCTGACCTGGCAGCAGGCCGAGGCCTTCACCAACGCCGCCTTGCCCCTCGCCCGCCCGTAGCGCACCCGCACCACCGTCTCGCGCTCTACCGAAGGGCACCTTCATGCCGACCGAGCCCCTGCCCGAACTGGCTCCGGACTTCGTCCCGTTCGCCACCGCCGCGCTCGACTTCCACCGGGCGATCAACATGCCGGTCGCCCCGGTCGCCGCCGGCCGTGCCGAGCTCGATTCCCTGCACGCTCACGTCGTCGCGCTGTACGGGCTGCTTGATGCCCACACCGCCCGGACCACCCCGGTGGCCAGGGCGGAAGGCGACCATCTGCGGGCGTGCCGGATCCGGCTGTGGCAGGCAGCCGAGCACCTCCACGCCGCGTTCCACGCCGCCCCTCAGCCCGGATCCGGCTGCCTGCCCACCCGGAAGGCGTGCCGGGTCCGGCTGCCCGAGGGAGCGCCCGAACTCACCGTGTGTCAGCGCCACTTGGCCACCGCCACCCGCGTCCGCCGTGACCACACCCCTGCCGATCTGCGCGACCCCTTCACCGGCCTCACCCGCCACTGACCGCCAGGAGCACCACCACCATGGCTTCTCGTACCCGTGCCAGCGCCAGCCCGCTGTTCGTCCCGCGCAAGAGCGACCGCCGTACGGCGCGCGCCGCCCGTCATCAGTTCGCCGCCGCCCGCGACCAGGCCCGGCACGCCGCACGTCCCGAAGCCCGCCCGACCGCGCCCGGTCTCGATCCCGAGCTTCGGGCCACCTACCCGGCCAGCGGCCGGCCCGGTCCGACGTCCGCCCGCGGCGGCCGTCTCAAGCTTCCCGCCCACCGGATGACGACGGCCACCGCGTCCGGGGCCTACCCCTTTCTCGCGGAGGGCGGCCTCGGCGCTCAGGGCATCTACATCGGCCGTGATGTACACGCGGAAGCGGCGTTCACGTACGACCCGTTCGCCCTGTACGGGCGCCTCGACGGCTTCACGAACCCCAACATCCTGCTGGCCGGGATCATCGGCATGGGCAAGTCAGCCCTGGCCAAGTCCCTCGCCGTACGCGCCGTGGCCTTCGGATACCGGATCTACGTGCCCTGCGACCCGAAGGGCGAATGGACCGTCGTCGCCCAAGAGCTGGGCGGTCAGACCATCGCCCTCGGACCCGGCCTGCCGGGACGCCTCAACCCCCTGGATGCGCCCGCCCGGCCGAACGGCGTCAGCGAGGAAGACTGGACGGGCGAGGTCCGCAAGCGGCGCCTCCTGCTGCTCGGCTCGCTCGCGAAGACGATCCTGGGGCGCGAGCTGCATCCCATGGAACACACCGCCCTCGATGTGGCACTCGACCAGGTCGTCGCCTACGCCGAGGCCAACGGCACCACTCCGCTGCTGGGCCAGGTCGCCTACGTCCTCGGCTCCCCCGAGCGGCTCGACGCCGCGCTCGGCGAGTTGTCCGGCCGACTCGGGCATGCCGCCGAGGACCTCGCCCACGCGCTGCGCCGACTGGTGCACGGCGACTTGGCCGGCATGTTCGACGCGCCGAGCACCGTGGCGTTCGACCCGAGCGCGCCGATGCTGTCCATCGACCTGTCCCGCCTCGGCGGCGCGGGCGACGACACCGCGCTCGTCCTGGCAATGACTTGCGCCTCCGCCTGGATGGAGTCCGCGCTCGCCGACCCCGCCGGAGGCCGGCGCTGGGTCATCTACGACGAGGCCTGGCGCGTGATGCGCCATGTCGCCCTGCTGGAACGGATGCAGAGCCAGTGGAAGCTCTCCCGCGGCCTCGGTATCGCGAACCTGATGGTCATCCACCGCCTCAGCGACCTGTTGGCGGCAGGTGATGCCGGCTCCCGGGGCCGCGCCCTGGCCGAGGGCCTGCTCACCGACTGCTCCACCCGGATCATCTACCGCCAGGAAGCCGACCAACTTGCTTCAGCGGCTTCCCTGTTGGGGCTCACCGGCGTCGAGACGCAGGCCGTCTCCGCTCTCACCAAGGGGCGTGGCCTGTGGAAGGTCGCGGGCCGATCGTTCATTACTCAACATCTTCTGCATCCGCGGGAGCGCGAGTTGTTTGACACGGACGCCCGGATGTCCAAGATTACCCGTTCTTGACTTTTCCCTCGCCTCTGGCAGGGAGCCGGTGCCGTGCTCCGGTTCTCCTCTTCAGCGACGCCTCCCCCACGATTTCTGAGGAAATCCGTCTCCGTGTCTCAGCAATACAAGATCCGCTGTGCGATGCACCAACTCATCCAGCGCTACCTCAACGCGAACTGGGGATTGAGACTGGTAGGCGCGCATGAGGAGTCGCGTATTCCTCAGGGGTGGCGGAAGTCTTGTCACCATGTGTGGCCCCAGGCGCTGCCAGCTTCGGTGACGAGCCGGGGGGCGGTCTTGTCGTCGTAGCCGAGGGTCTTGGCTACGACGGTGCGGTTCCTGGCGCGGTTCATGCCGGACCTGCGGCAGGTGCGGACGGAGGTGGCGGATTACCTGGCCGAGCAGTTGAGGATCGCGGACGCCGGGGTGCTGGCGGAGTACGGCGAGCGGGACGGTACGGCCCGCTCGCACGCCGGGGAGATCCAGCAGGACGGGGCTGGCGGGACTTCGCCAAGGTCCGGGACGAGCTGGTGGGGTGGCTGCGCGAGCGGAGGGTGCTGTTGCCGGGAGTGAGCCGGTTCGCCCGGCTGGTGGCCTCTTCGCCGTACCTGCCGAGGCTCGACGCCGTGATGAGGCGGACCCGCACGGCCCACGAGGCCGAGCAGGCCCGGCGCTGGGCCCGCTTCGACCGGGAGAACTTCGAGCTCGCCGCCGAGATCCGGGCCGCCACCGCGCACCTGCACCGCTGAGCGCCGGTGCGCGGCCGGTCCGGCGAAACCGGGTGCGAGGCGGACCAACTGACCGGAAGAATCATCGGTTATGCCGCACTCCGTCCCCGCATCCGGCGTCCCGGATTCCCAGTACGTCCGGCGCATCCTGCGCCACTCTCAGAGCTCGCTCGTGGAGCTCATCGCCTCCACGGGCGCCCAGCTCCCGCACCCCCGTGACCTGCGCGAGCATGAAGGCCTCGGCGTATATGGCCCTTGGGCCCTCGCCGACGCCGCCTGGATCTCCCTTGCCCTTGGCCAGGAGATCAACCGCGCCCCGGCACAGCCGCGCGACCTTGCGCAGATCCTGGGCTTCTACCTCGCTCTGGACGACCCCTTCTACAAGGAGTCGCCGGAGGAGAAGCTGACGCGCCTGCTCCTGCGGGTAGCTGGCCAGCAGTTCATCTGGCAGGTGGACGAGTACTCCGAGCTGAGTCGCGCGGTCGCCCTCCTCACCCAGACCAGCACCCCGGAGCCCCTCAAGGTGATCGGCCCCGGCTGGGCGCAGGACGTGCTCGGGTGCTCGGTGGCCGACTACGTCGGCCTCGCCCGCTACGTCTGGGCGACCGCCACCGGCATGCCGATCCCGGAGCTCAAGGGCCGATTCATCCCGGACATGATGCTCGCCCCGGCGGACTACTCGGCCTTCTCCACGCTGCGGTCCGCAGCCGATGCGACCGCGGTCCTGGAGCGCCACTTCGTGACCGACGCCTCCGGGCTCCAGGCGACCTACCCGGCCTCTCCGGACCCGCTGCTTCGCCGCTACGGCCACAACCCCCTGCGGACGACCCCGCTGGTCGCCGGGTTCGGCGAGGGCTACCTGGTCCCGGTGCCGGCCGCGGTCCTGTCCAAGGCGAGCATGCTCGGCCTCTACTACACCGGCGGTGAGGAGAACTCCACGCCGCGCGGCAAGCTGTTCACCACCGACCTCGGGCACCTCTTCGAGGCGTATGTCGGGCGCCAGGTCGGCCTGCTCGACAATGCGACGGTCTACCCCGAGATTCGGCATCCGGGCGTGAAGAAGGGGGGCGGCGGCAAGTCCGTGGACTGGATCGTCGTCTTCCCGGACCTGGTGCTGCTGGTGGAGGTCAAGTCCGCCCGACCCAATGCCTACCTGCGCCTCGGCGCGGAGAACTACGCCCAGATGCTGGCCAAGACGCCCGGCGAGGGATTCACCCAGATCGAGAAGACCGACCGGCTCATCTCCGAGGGCAACCCTGCGTTCGCGCAGATCCCGTCCCACCTGCCGCGGAGGGGCATGGTGATCACGATGGAGCCGTTTCACCTGCTCAACACCGCCGAGCTCCGCGCCGGAATCCAGCCCACCCCGAACCCGGTGACGGGCGAGATCATCCCCATCACCACGGCCTCGATCCACGAGCTGGAGCACGCAGTCACCATCACCGACATCAGCTTGTCCCAGCTGCTGCTCACCAACCCGCCGAACGGTGCCCTAACGCTGCAGCAGTTGTTTAAGGGGCACGAGTTTCTGGAGAACAACTCGATTCTGGAGGAGGGCTGGAAGGCCATCCCCTTCCCCGGCCTCCGGCAGCGCTGACACGGCGCGACCCGGGGGTCGTTCCCCCGGGCCGCACCAGTCCACGTCATCGGGGAGGGGGCGTCAGTCCTCCCGGCGGCGCACGGCCCGGAGCGCGACGTCGTACGCCATCGCGCCGAGCGCGAGAACCACGAGCGGCCACACGAACGGGGATCCTGCCGGGACAGCACCGTGGACCAGGAGCGCACCGAGGCTGCCGGTGCCGAGCATTGCAGTGCAGGCCGGCAGGTCCGGCGGGGTGATCCGCAGCACCATCTCCCGGCGTACGGCCGGGCGCGACGGGGCCGGAGCGGGAGCGCTCATCGGCCGTTCCCCGTACCCGCCCCGGCCTCCAGAGCGCCGCCGGTGATGTGGGCGGCAAGCCGCTTCACCTTCCGGCGGACCCGCTGACCGACAACCTCCGGCTCTGGAACACCGGCGGCCATAGCAGCCTCGGCCCAGCTGCTGATTCCGCGGCGGCTGCGCCACATAACCACTGCCCGCTCGTCCGTGGACAGCGCCTCCAGGATCTCGATCAGACGCGAGTCTTCGAAGCCATCGAAGCTGAGGTCGATGGCCGGCTGTCCGGAAAGCACGTCGTGCAGGGTCATCCCGTGGCTGAGCGGGGCGTCGAGCAGTCGCACGTACTCCCTGTTGGCCTTACGGTCCCAGATCGGCTTGAGTTGCTTGTTGATGACGCTGGCCTCGGCCAGGAACAGGGCCAGGGCACCGGGGGAAAGCTGGCCTTCGTTGTGAAGCGGGTCCGCCCAATTGCCGAGCAGGGCGGTGGAGATCGGCTCGCTCCACCCGCTCCACCTTCCCAGCGCCTCCGAGGTGTAGGCGCGGATCGCGGCCCAGTCCCCGGTGAGGGCGGCCTCGCGGGCGTTCAGCGCCCGGACCACCTCGGGCACCGGGATGCCGACCGCCTGGAAGCCGGACTCGATCGTCTGGTTGGCCGGGTGGTCGGGCTTGAGCACCGCCATGCCGGTGGTGGTGGTGATCATCGTTGGAGGAGTGCCGCGATCGAACGGCTCGGGCAGTTCGAACGTACCGTCGATATCGAGGGCGACGGTCCCATCCTCACGAAGAGTCACGAGCTCGCCTCCGCTCCCGGTCCAGTCGACCGGGAACAAGGCCATGACCGCCCCTGCGGCACCCGGGTCCCAGTTGAACTCGTTGATCCGCTCCGCCACGTGGGTGTCGATGGAGTCGTCGTCCTCGACCATGTAGTAACTGGGCGTCTGGTCCTCGGTGGCCATGGGTGCCTCCTTGCGTCGCTGGAAAATCTTTCTCCCCTTGGGCCTCACACGGGCCCGATCCGACAACGCCTCCACAGATTTTCATGTGACCTGCATCACGCAACCAAGGTGCGCGCAGCCCCAGATCGCCCCGACGCCATGACGACACGGCGAGCCGCCTGGGGTTCTGCCCGGGGCCATCGGCCTCGACCTCGCCGACGACATCCGGGCCGCCGCCGGACATCTACGCCACTGAGCGCTGGCCGCCCTGACGGTGCGGCACCTGGCAGACTCAAGACCCCGGTCCGCGTATCGTCAGTCTGACGAAAAAGAGGTGGCGCCCGACACTCTGAAGGCATGCATGCCTTCCTCTCGCACAACCACCAGGACAAGCCGCTAGTCAATCAGCTGGAAAGCGGACGGTCGTCGCCGAGGCGTTCGGCGGCCTTGCCGACGTCGATGCCGTACGAGCGGAGGGCGTTCGCGTTGTCGAGCGAGTCGAGGAACACGTCCACTGCCGTGCGGATGGTCAGTGCCTTCCCGGTGGGCAGTCGCACGACGGCGGGCACCGGTCTCTCCCTTGCTACAGATGACAGGGTTGCTTCATACACGACCTCGCTGACATCGCCGCAGGTCGTGATCAACGATGCCGCAGATAATAGGGCGTTATCCGCGGGACGACTTCAGACGTGTCCTGTCTCAACGAAGTTAGTCGATGCCGGGTCCCTGACCTGGCCGGACTAACTTCGTTGAGACGGCCGAGTCGAAGGGCTGGTGAGAGCCGTGTCACCAGCCGCAAACCGCGGAACATCGAGCGTCGATCGGCGGTATGCCGTTCACACCTGATCTCTCGGACGCCCGGCCGTGGTAGCTCAGATCTTCAGTACGGCGTCGTCGAACTTCTCCCGGAGCCGGTCCGAGCGCTGCTGGGCCTGCAGCCAACGCCGGTGCAGGGCTTCCCGTGCCTCTCCCGAAGGGGTCTGGCCCGCCTCCCGAAGGATGTCGACTTCCTCGTGAAGTGACCGGTGGGCGTTGCGGGCCACGGCTCCCAGATCACGGTCCTCCTGGTAGATGCGGCGTGTTGTCCGGCCGACCGCCTTGAGGGCGGTGTGCACGACGTTCCACGACTCCCCCGTCGACCCCATCCTCTCTGCCTCAATCTCCGGCGGAGCGCCGTAGCCGGGAAGGTTGTAGCTGGAGAAGACGAACCGTACTTCTGCCTCGAACTTGTCCTGTAGGGCGTCGCAGTCGTCCTGGAACCGGTCGCAGGCCGCCCGTAGCCGGTCTTCTCGGCGGTCGGCCTCTGCCTGCCTGCGGTCCTCCTGCCGGTTGCGCTCCGTTGCCTTCGCGGTGAAGACGGGGGTGAAGATGACTCCCGCGAGAGCGATGAACGCAACGGCCAGAGTGACGGCGTTCGTTGACATCACCCCAGGGTGCCACGGATCCACAGGGCGCCGTCGTGGTTCGGAATGGTTCTGCGGTTTGCGGCTGGTGACACGTTCGGCGTTACCCCGCACGGCTAGGTTCGCTGAGACAGAAGGCCAATCGCCTAGCGGCTGAGAAGCGCCTCGATTGGATGAGACAGGACAAGACGGGTCCGGTCACCAACGCTCCGTCAACTGTCCCGTTTCACCGAAGGTTGAGCGTTCTCATCGAACTTTGACCCCCTCGCGGGCCTACTGAGCCAGGAGTACCGCGCAGGCCGGAGTTACTCATCGGGGCACCGCCGACGGCCCGCAGCCAGAACTGCATAGCCCGGCTTACCAGCTGACGCCGCTTCGTTGCCACCGCGCTTTACCTTAAATCGGCCTATGGGCAGAACGCTTGGTTGTTAGTTCACCTGATCGCATGAACTCCGCCGTCCTAGTTCGGCATTGCGCGGGACCGGGTGGCAGATTCCGTGATGCACGTCGGTGGCTCATCACCGGCGTCCGCCTCATGCCGCCGTCGGCGGAGCAGGAGCAAGTTGCGAGACGTCCAGACGCCACAGAGGCGTTGTTGAGGCTGATCGTTCTTCGGGCGTTGGCAGGTGGGCCGTACGGGGCGAGGACCGCCGTACTCCCTTCTGCAGGGTGTTGGCCCGTTCCTCGTCGGCACGAGGCTTCGGCTCTCGGGCGCGTGACACGCTCCCGAGAGACGGGAGTTTTGTGTTCGCCCGGCACGCCGGGTGAAAGGACAACACCATGGTCGCGAAACGACCTGACCGCATTTTTCCGCGCATCGGCACCGACGCCTACGGCCGGAACCTCGCGGACGCCATCGAAAACACCTGCGCGGAACTCGGGGTCGTACCGCCTCCCCGGCAGGCGATCACCGAGGGACTGGCCACCGCTCTCCCGGACACCGAGATCAAGGGCCTGATCACCAGCCGGAGCGGCAAGAAGGTGCTCAAGCCCTCGGCCTACCGCCTCGTGCAGGCCGGCGAGGAGCAGGTACTCCTGCTGATGAGTGACGTTCATGGTGCTGCGGTGATCCCGTGGGACCTCAACGACCGCACCGTCAGCTGCTGGTCGCCGCCCGTTCCTGAGGCCAGCCAGCGCGTCAAGGACCTCATCGCCACCGAGCTGGCGCTGCACGAAGCCAGGAAGACCGCGAAGACCGCCGAGAAGGAGCGGGAAAGCTGCCGCCGCGCGGCTGGTGACGACACGTACGCCGCACAGGCCCTGGCAGCGGCCACGCAGAAGCACGAAGACGCTGACCGTCGAGTGAGGGAACTCGAAGGCGAGCGCCAGGCCCTCCTCACTGCCCTCGGTGGCCGGCGGCCGCGTCCTGTGGTCCGGGCGGCGGAGGCGGACGGAGAGCCGAAGGCGGCTCTCACTCTCGCCGAGCAGCCGTACGACGTGGCCGTCCACATGCAGCGGTACGCCGCCGAGAATCTGGAGCGCGCCGGGAAAACCCGCGGCTACGACCTGGCCGAGTCCCTCGTGGACGCAGGCCAGCTCTCCAAGGGCATGAACGTCCTGCAGCAGTGGCAAATCATCCGCCCCGACGGCACGGTGTCGAAGCTGTGGCGGCTGGCCGCCGTGACTGGGAACAACCGTGCACTGGCCCGTCTCGACATCTTCCGCGTGCGGCCGGAACACCTGGTCACGGGGATGCCCCAGTCCCTCCTGCCCATGCCGAAGGGCAAGAAGGCTGATCCCGAGCTGCTGCTGCTGAGTCAGCGGGAGATCCTGAACCGGCTCTCCGACCGGCTCAACGAGGCCGTCGCCAGGCCGGAGACGGAGGCGACCGACCCGTCGGTCCGGGCCGGGAAGATTGCCACGGTCTCCGCGGAGATCGTGATCGGCTGCACCAAGCCGGCGGCTCTGGAGCACGTCCTGCGGACGCTGAACGTCAACGACCACCTGCGTGGCATCCAGCCCTACGACGAGGATGCGCGCCTGATCGCCCTGTTCGCGACGCTCGTCGACGCCTACGCCAGGGAATCGCTCCTCGCGGACGCGCTCACTGAGGCGTTTCCCGACGCGCGAGGCACGGATCTCCTCGACTTGGTCGGGGTGCGCGACGCGTTGACTGCCAACGGGCCGCTCGACCCGCTGGTGCCGCTCGTGCCTGCGGGCGACGACGCCTCACCGGCTGTGCTCCGCGACATCGCGGTGCGCGCTATCACCGCGCTCGTGTTCCCCGAGATCCCGCCCGAAACCCCGAAGCGGACGAACGCTCGCACCGTCCGGGACACGGGACGCTTCTGGCCGATCGTCAGGGGGACGCTGCAGGAGCCGGCGTGGAGCCAGACCAAGGCGAGGACGGCAGAGGCACGCACCCGCCTGTGGTCCGCCGCCATCGCCCAACTGTTCCTGCACCGGGGCAACATCCTCTCCGCTCTCGGCCTCTTCGGCGTCCCGGAGACCGCGAAGGGCGCCGGGCAGGACCCGCGGTCGCTCAAGGTGCTCCTCCTCGGGGCGGAGGCCGGCGACGCAACCGCCTGGGCCGCCCTCGTGCAGCGCATGACACCGGCGCTGATCCACGCTCCGCAGCCGTTCATCACCGCTGGTCAGGGCAGCGAGGCAGGCGACGGCCGCAAGGGCGTGCGGCGCACTCCCAAGAGCGCCCTCGCCGCCCTCATCGTGGCGTACACAGCAACCAGCGCCCCGGGCGTCAGCCGGGCCCTTCTCCTCGCGTTCGCGAAGGCCGTGCTGGAGCACCCGGACGCAACACAGCCGCCCGAGACGGAAGACGGTAAGTCTCTGATCTGTTACGGCGAGCAGCACTGGGTTGAGGGCCGGACGCCGATCACCGCGGGGATGGTGATCGCTCCTGACACCGAGGGCCGGGCCACCCACTACATCGCAGACAAGGCCTGGTTCGACGAGACCTTCCCCGTCGAACTCGGCCGCCCGGCCCCGGGCGGCGCCGGAAGCACCAGCGCTTCGTCCACGGCCGGAACCAGCACGAATCCCACTGCCGCCACCGCGCACGGTGCTCCGCCTGCCGACCCGCACGACCAGCTGGCCGCGCTGCGCCGTGAGCTGCCCGCCCGTGTGGAACTCATCGAGGGCGGCTACCAGCAGGCCGTGGACTCCGCCCACAACCTGATGACGGATTTCGAGGAGGCGCACCGCCTGCGAGTCCAGCTCGGAGAGGACGCGCTCCCGGCCGAGCAGCGGATCGAGTGGATGGAGAAACTGACGAAGGTCCGGGCCGCGGCCCAGGCCAGCGTGACGACGCTCGAACAGGTGGAAGCGCTGATCCTGCAGGTCTGACCGGCGCGGTAGAACCCGGGTCCTCGTGTACCGGCGGGCTTCTCAAGACAGTCGAGGAGCCCGCCTCCCGTCCTCACCAGAGTAGTGCCCCGGCGGGTCACGCGACTGGTCCAGTCACGTGCAGAGCGAACAGACCGACCGAGGCGACACGCACGCACCAAGCGCGGGCGGTGGGGTCGTCTCGCAAGCAAAGCGGTCGAAGTTCGGTGAGAACGCTCACCCTTCGGTGCGACGGGACATCAGCCGCCCGCCAGGACCGACGTCGGCTTCGCACACGATCTGACACGGATCTTCCTCAACCCCCGACCTCGGCCAACGCCGCTCACGGTCATATCCCCCTGGTCTCAGGTCCCGGTCGCTGCTCTTGACGAATCCCGGCGCCTCAAGGCCCGGCAGGCCGTGTCGTGCACCGAGTCAGGCCTTCGTCGTGGCTGAACCGTCAGTGACTACCGACGGCGAGAACGCCAGACATCCCACCATGGTCGCCGATCCTCTACCACGTCGGTTTCGGAGCGGCTGACTGCCTCCTCGGCCCGTCGTCCGAACGATCGCGAGGACCTTGCGGCGTTCGCCGAGGGACTGGCAGTCCGGCTGCCGGGCTCATGGGGCGTCATCGCCCGTGAACACGCGGCGTACGCGAAGCAGTTCCCTCTCGCCCAGCGAGTGTCGGACCTCGGGCATGTGAGCTGGGCCTTCGATCAGTTCGTGCTGAACCGGGACGCGGTACTCACCAGCAACGCCGGAGCCGAGCTGGTCGTCATCGACCGCCTGCGGCACAAAGACGAGTTCCTGGTCGCCGCCCTCCAGCCGCACGGCGTCACACCCACGGACTCGGTGGCAGCGCCCCACGGCATCGTCGTCAACGCGGACCCGGCACGAGCGGCATCGGCAGTGGCAGATCGGTTGCTTCCCTTCTACGAGCAGGCCGTGCGGCATGTACGGATCGAGCAACTCGCTACGGCGATGACCGCCGGAGAACGCATCCTGACCGAGTGGGACTCCGTGTCGGACAGCCTGTGCGACGCCGACCACTGGCCCCACGACGAGCGCTACGGCCTGGGCTAGCAGCAATGGGACGCAGCGATGTGGGTGCAATTCGCTCCCTTCCCTCACCCACGGCCCGGCCCTGGTCGCCCACGCCGAGGCAACGCTCCCGTTCCTGAATCCTGATGATCGTGTGGAGGGACGCTGGCCGTACCGGCTCCGGGTGCTACACGAAGCCCTGTAAGGCAGCGCACGGGTACAGGCCGACTTCGAGCTTGTTGCTGGTGCACTGGTGCCAGAACACCCTCGCGCCGCAGCGGCCTTCGCGACGGCTGTCGCCGAGCGCGATGCCGAGG
Organism: Streptomyces sp. NPDC000878; assembly: GCF_053599695.1. Classification (NCBI taxonomy): domain Bacteria; kingdom Bacillati; phylum Actinomycetota; class Actinomycetes; order Kitasatosporales; family Streptomycetaceae; genus Streptomyces; species Streptomyces sp. NPDC000878. The sequence continues at coordinate 34,375 of NZ_JBSFMT010000028.1, forward strand.
GCTGGCAACTGCTCCCTGACCTGGATGGAGAACGGCGGCGCACGCGTTGAGATAACGCAGGCCGAGCGAGCCGTGCTCAGCCAGCGGGACAAGCCACCGCAGTCCGCACAGGTCGAGGCCGCCCGCTCCCGGTCTCCGCACGCGATCCACCAGACCGTCCCGCTGGCGAAAGTCTCCGCCACTACTCCGCCGCTCGGCGTCCTGGGCACGACCGCCCTATCCGATCGCGCTAACGCGGATTCCCGGCACCGCCAAATCCGTCTGCGGGCCACATCCTCGTCCTCCGCCCGCCCCCGACCACTGCGAGGTGCAACTCTCGTGGCGGAAATACCTCCGCACATCACCATCGCCCACCACGATCAGTACGGCGTCGTTGCCGCGACATCGCACGACAACCACGCCGCCGACCGCATGCTGCGGCTGGTCGGCTTCGCGCGGCTGCCCGGCAGTCACCTGTACACCCTGCCCGAGCCGGCGCACGACCTGACGCGGCGCGGTCAGCAGGTCGTCCAGTCTTTGCGCGCCGCGCAGTACAGCGTCACCTCCGACGCTGTGTTCGACCTCAAGCCCCCCACCCGGCTCCACGGCGGGCGAGGTCTGCTCGACCGGCCGGAGAACGACTCGGTGCCGGAGTCCATCGGCGGCGAGGAGGCGGTCTCCGCGTCCGCCCGCGCCCTCGACGCCGACATCCAGGCCGCCCGGATCATCGTGCACGACCAGGTCCGCGACCCCGACGGCACGCTGCGCGCGGTCGGCACCGACATGCGCACCCGCGAGGGCGTACTGCTGCACGGTGAGGGCGATCTGCGATACGTCGAGAGCCGGTTGGACAGCACCGATCTCGCGTTCGACGCGTTCTCCTACATCCGCGGGAACGGCCGTCCCGATCCGACTCCCGCGACATGGCAGCGCCGGGCCCAGGCCGCCACCGCCATCTCCCCGGCCCGCGCCAGTACCTCGGTGCCTCAACGGCCCGACGTCACCGTCTCCTACCGCCCGGCCCCGGCTGCCCAGCAACCGGTCCGCGTCCGCTAGGCCTGTCGAGCCGAAGGAAGTTTTCACCATGAATCTGCAACTCGATCCCGACGTCGCCTTCGGCGTTCACCCCGGCCTCGGGGTGGCCGCCGCCGTGGCGGACGACCGGCCGTTCATCGACGAGGTGCTGCGCAGGCACCACTTCCGCCGCAGCAGCGCCCTCGATCTCTACGTCCTGCCCGGTGACACCCCACACAACACGGCGGTGCGGACCGTGGCCCGGGCCAGCCGCGAATTCCAGGACGTCGGCCTCTCGGTCGCCGCTGATCCGCGCATCATGATGCCGCCGCCGATCCCGACGCCGGACGGGGTGCCCGTACGCCAGGCGCTGCCCGGGCAGTCGCTGACCGCCCTGACCGGGGAACTCCACGAGCTGCGCCGCTCGGCCGACGTCGCCGATGTCCTGGAGCAGATCCTCGACGAACACCACGGCGTCGTCGGGGACTTGGAGGAGTTCATCGACACGGCAGCCGCCTGGTGCGATCGGCTCGACACCGCGAACGGCCGCGAGCTGGGCCAGCACCTACGCACTATCGCCCACCACGTCGCTTTCCTCGGCGACCAGCTCGTCACCGCCCAGCTCGACCTGGCGGTCATGCCAGACGTGACCCCGGACAACGCCCCGGCCTTGGCCGACGTACCGCTGCTGCCCCGGTACGAGCTCCCGTCGGTCACGCACACCGCCCGTGCCCGCGCCGCTCTCGCATCCTCCCCGAACCGCCCAGCCGCACAGTCCACTTCGCCGGACGAAGCAGCCCGTTCACCGGTTGTCCCGCCCAGCCCCCGTCGTACGCGCTGACCTTTCTCTCGATTCCACGGAGGAGTCCGGCTCATGGCCGTCAAGAAGTTCTGGACCATCAACCACGCCTGCGGAGACACCACTCGGGCCGACCTCTCCGACCGCCCGGCCGACCGTCGTGCCGGCTACGCCCGCTGGCTCGCCGAGCGCGACTGCTCCGACTGCTCCGACTGCTCCGACTGCTGGCGTGCTGCCCAAGGCGAGGACACCGAGTCGAAGGCCGAGTGGCTGGCGAAGAAGCGAGCCGCCGAGCAGGCCGAGGCCGATGATTGGTCGACGCGGTACCGGATGCCGCCGCTGGACGGCACCGACCGCGCAGTCGCCTGGGGCACCCGCTGCCGCCACCAGCTCGTGGCCGCCGCGTACACCGCTCTCGTCATGGAGGGCACTACCAGCGAGGCGGAGTGGGCGGCGATCGAGGACGCCGTGCGGCCTCTGACGCGTGCCGGGTGGTGGCTGGATCAGCGCGATGCCGACCCGGCCGACCTGCCCGAGCTGCTGGCAGCGGCTGAGGGCGACCGGCCCACCGAGAACCCTCACTTCTGACCCGTCTGCGGAGGCCTCCATGTCCACCACGCCCGCTGTAGTGATCACCCGCGAGCCGACCGGCAACGTCACCGCCGAAGGCGGGGACGAGTTGGCCACCACGCTCCTCAAGCGCGCCGGCTTCGTCATACAGACCACACCGCGCTCTTTCTGGTATCGCCTGCCTTGGGACATGGGCGACGAGCGCGAGAACCAGATGGCCAGCCACGCCGCCCGAATGCTCGCGGCCGTCGGCTACCAGGTCGAGCTCGATCCAGGCCTGGACGTCACCCGCGTCAGCACGCCCACCGATCCCCTCGGCACGCGCGTCTACGGGCAGCAGATCCTCGCCCTGACTGACCAGCTCAACGGAGCCGCCACGTATGTGGGAGCCGCGGACCTCATGGAGCACGTCGTGGACCCGGACGACGGTGTACTCGTCCGCCTCGGCGAGTTCTTCGAGGCCGCCGCGGTGCACGCCAACGTCGCCGATACCGCAGACGGCTGGGACCTGTCCTATCTCTTCGAGGACGCTGCTTCCACGCTCACCTCGCTCGGCGATGACCTGCGCCGTGCCGGCAGCCAGATGCGGGCGCTCGGGCCGCCCCGGAAGCGCGGTTGGCAGGAGGGCGTCGCCAGCTACTACGCGACCGCCCCGAGCCCACGCACCGCAGCCGCGCCCGCCGCCTCCGAAGAACCCACCGCCACGCCGCCCGCCACGCCCAAGCCGGGCAGGACTCGCTGATCGCTCCCCCGCCTGTTCGTCCAACTCCCCTGCTCAGCGCCCCAACCGCAAGGAGCCCGCTCGTGATCGCCAGAGCAACTCGCCGCCCCGCCGCCACCCGTAGGTCCGCACCCCTCTGGATCCCGCCTTGCCATCTCCGCGTACCAGCACGCCCTCGACCACCACCGGCACCGACTTCCTCCTCTACCTCCTGATCGGCATCGCCGGTCTAGGTATGACGGGAGGCTCGCTGGCCTGGCTGTTCGGCAACCTCACCAACGCCGCGGCCGGCTCCGATCCGTGGGCCGCCTTCCAGCCGACCGATGCGCTCCTGCACCCCGAGCTCGTCTGGCCACATCTCGCCCAGCCCGCCGTCCTCACCAGTTGCTACCTGTTGCCCGCCGCCACGCTCACGGTGGCGGCCGTCGTCGGCACCCGGCTCTGGCTGCGCCTTCGCCGGAATCCCAGTGGGCTGGCCGATCGTCGGGACCTGGCCGACCTGCTGCCCAAGAAGATCGCCGCGAAGGCGATCGATCTGCGGCCCAGCCTGAAGGGGGTCAAGCCCAAGGCCGTGGTCCCGGACGACCGCGGCGTTCTGCTGGGCACGCTGAAGCCGGGAAGCACCGAGGTCCGTTCCTCCTGGGAGGACGTGCTCCTCGCGATCATGGCGCCCCGCTCCGGGAAGACCTCCGGACTTGCGATACCCGCGATTCTCCGTGCCCCCGGCGCGGTGTTGCTGACCTCGAACAAGGCGGCGCGCGATGCCTTCACGGCGACGCTCGACGAGCGTTCCCGGGTGGGTACGGTGTGGACGCTGGACCCGCAGCAGATCGCCCACGCCCCGCAGAGCATGTGGTGGGACATCCTCGCCGACGCCCATGATCTCGCCGGGGCCCGGCGGCTGGCCGGACACTTCGTGACCGCCTCCGTGGACGAGTCGAGCGCGGGCGACTTCTGGTCCACGGCCGCCGCCAACACCCTCACGGCGCTGTTCCTCGCCTCGGCCCGCGACCACCGGCCCATCACCGATGTGTTGGCCTGGCTCGCCTCCCCCGCCGACCGGACCCCCATCGACCTCCTGCAGGACGCCGGTCTCGACGCTGTCGCCGCCCAGCTCCAGGGCACTGTGGCCGGGGCCGTCGAGACCCGCGACGGCATCTTCGAGACCGCCCGGCAGTACGCCAGCTGTCTCCTCGACCCGGCCATCGCAGCCTGGGTCACCCCGCCCAACGGCCTTGAGAAAGTACGGGAGTTCAAGCCCGAGGCATTCGCGACCAGCAAGGACACCCTGTTCCTGCTGTCGAAGGACGGCGGCGGTTCCGCATCGGCGATCATCGCCGCAGCCGCCGACGCGGTGATGCGAGCGGCCGTCATCCAGGCCGAACGCGACGGCGGGCGCCTCGACGCGCCGCTGCTCGCGATCCTCGACGAGGCCGCCAACGTCTGCAAGATCTCGGACCTCCCGGACCTCTACTCCCACCTCGGGTCCCGTGGCGTCATCCCGATCACGATCCTGCAGTCCTACCGCCAGGGCGTACGGGTGTGGGGCGAGGCCGGCATGGACGCCCTGTGGTCCGCCGCGACGATCAAGCTGATCGGCTCCGGCATCGACGACGCCGACTTCGCCGACAAGCTCTCCCGCCTCGTCGGCGACCACGACGTACGCACGGTGTCCGTGTCCACCAGCGAGTCGGGCAGGTCGACGTCAGTGTCGATGCGTCAGGAGCGCGTGCTGCCGGCCGACGCGATCCGGGCCCTGCCCAAGGGCTCCGCACTGCTGCTGGCGACCGGCGTCCGTCCCGCCCTGCTCGATCTCAAGCCGTGGTACCGCGAACCGGACGCCGACCGGCTCGGGGCCGCCTCCGCCCGGGCGACCGCGGCCATCACCGAGCGAGCGCTGGCCAAGCAGTTGCACCGCGACGGCTTCGGCCCGGCGGCATGACCGCCCCGGCCCGGCGCGAGGCCCGCACGAGACGCGCGGCCGTACGGCCCACCACGTCCCCGAGCCGCTGCTCGACCTCCCCCTGTTCTTCCTGAGGTGTTCTCATGTCCCACTCCGTACCGACCTGGGCATCCGTCCGCCCGTCCGAACGGTTTGCCGGCACTCCCGCCGTACGCCGCGACGGCCACTGGTGGCTGGTCACCCCGACCGGCACCGTCCCGGCCTCGGACCCCGACTTCACCGGCGAACTGAACCACTTCGCCGCCGACATGGCCGCCGCCGACCGCGCCATCGCGAAACTGCGCACCGAGCGCACGGCCGTACGCAAGGACCGACGGTGACGCCGCTCATCCAGGCCGAGCAAGCGGTCCTGGGCTCGGTCTTCCTCGACCCCGGCCAGCTCGACCATCTCTCGCCCTGGCTGCGGCCCGATCACTTCTCCCGTCCGGCGCACGCCGCCCTCTACGCCGCGATGCTCAAGCTCCGTGCCGACGGTCACCCGGCCACAGCGGCGAAGAGTGGAGACCCGATCCCGCTGTCCTGGGTGACGGACACGGTGCAGGAGGCCGGCACCCGGACCCGTGGGCTCACCGCGCCGTACGCCCATTCCTTGATCGCCGCATGCCCGCGAACCACCCATGCGCCTGTCTACGGGCGGATGGTTCTGGAGGGCGCCATCCACCGCAGCGTCACCCAGCACGCGATCCGCCTCCACCAGGCCGCTCGTGCCGACGCCGTTCGCGGCGGAGTCGAAGAGACTGTCCGTCACGCCCAGATCCTGTCCGACGTCCTCGCCGACCTCGCCCACCGGTGGGGAACCGAGCCTCGACCGGTACAGCCTCCGGCGCCAGACACGTTGTCCTCCCCACAGCCACAGCCACAGCCGCAGCCCGTCGACGAACAGGTCCTCGCCGACGAGGAGTTCCTTCTCGGCTGCATCAGCGCCCGGCCCGCGCAACTGCTCGACGTCGTCGGCTGGCTGCATCCCGGCGACTTTGCGGACATCGGCCATCAGCAGATCTACCGCGCCCTGGGCGCCCTGCACCACCGGGGCGAACCCATCGATCAGCTGACCGTGTTGTGGGAGACGCAGCGCCGGGGTGCGCTGTCCGACGGAACGCTCGACGCCGAACGCGTCCTGCGGATCTGCGATCCGCTGTCCCTCTCCGGTGTGGCCGAGCACTTCGGCGGACAAGTCGTCCAGGCCTCGCTCGTCCGTACGGCCGCAGCCTCCGCCCGGCAGGTGCGCGCGCTCGCGGACAACGAGTCCCTGGCCCCGGGGCGGCTGATCGGCTACGCCCTGCACGCCCTCGGTCCGTTGGACGACGTACGCCGCCGCTTGCGCCTCACACACGAAGCCGAACCCGAGCCGCCGCGGCGGACCAGCGAGCCAGGTACCTCGCCGCCGGCCGCCCGTATCGATGCGGCCCGAGCCCGCAGCCACCTCGCGGCTACCCCGGCCCCCTCGGCGCCGGTCGCGCCCTCCTGCGCCTCGTCTCCCGACCGACACAACCATCGGAGTCCGTCGTGACCGACCACACCGGCCGCGCGGGCCTGGAGAAGGACGAACTCTACGCGGTGGCCCGGGAGTTCGAGATGCTCCGCTCCGAAATGGTCCGGTCCTACACGCAGAGCTCCCTGCCCGGCCTTGCGCCCGCTTCCCGTCATCTCGGCGCACTGGCAGGACTGGTGAAGGACCTGTCCGACGAGGTCCTCTTCCGCGCCACCGCCGACGACCCGGGACTCGACTTCGGCCCGGTCATCGCCGCCTACACCAGTGCGTGCGCCCCGGCGGGACGCGCCATGACCAACTTCACCGATGCCTTCGAACAGCTCGGATTCCTGCGCAGGTACGCGGAGGCCCCAGCCTCGGCAGATCTGCGCGATGCCCGCCAGGCCGCCTTCAACGTCGCACAGGACCGGCTGGACCTCACGGTGGACTCACTGCAGGAAACCTTCGTCACGCTGCGGCGCGCTGCCGACGGGATCGACGGCACCCCACCCCGTGTTCTCGCCGCGCTGAGCCGATCGGCACGCCCAGCGAACTCGATCTACCGCGTCCCGGCGAAGCTCCCCGCGACCGAGCCGATCCGTCTCGCCTACATGCCGGTGTCCCGCCGTGCGCGCTGACCTCCCGACGACACCGCCCCAGCCGTCGATCGGGAGTCTGTGCTCCGGGTACGGAGGTCTGGATCTCGGCGTCCAGGCAGTCCTCGGCGGAACGATCGCCTGGCATGCCGAGATCGACCCGGGACCGGCCCGGATCCTGTCCCGACACTGGCCGACCGTGCCCAATCTCGGCGACATCACGGCTGTGAACTGGGCCGAAGTCCCGCAGGTGTGCGTCCTGACGGCCGGCTTCCCCTGCCAAAGACGTCTCCGTCGCCGGCCGCCGAGCCGGACTGGCTGATGGCACCCGGTCCGGGATCTGGCACCACATCGTCCGCGCCGTCGAAGCCCTCAACCCCTGCCTGGTGGTGATCGAGAATGTCCGAGGGCTCCTCACCTCGCCCGCCGGTTCCCCTGGCGACGTGGAACTCTGCCCGTGGTGTCTGGGAGACACCGCAGGTCAGCCTGCTGTGCGCGCACTCGGTGCCGTACTTGGCTCCCTGGCCGACCTCCGGTTCGATGCGCGCTGGTGCGTGCTTCGCGCCGCTGACGTCGGAGCCCCGCACCGCCGGGAGCGGATCTTCCTCACCGCCTGGCCCACCGGACGGATCGCCCCTGCTCAAGACGCCGACCAGCAATTTGGGGGCCAACGGCGGCAGTCAGCACCCGGCGAAACGCAAGCAGGGCGGCCACGGCCCGAACCTGGCGGACGAGGTCGAGTGGCTCCTGCCCACCCCGAAAGCCTCGGACGGTACGAAGGGTTCGCCCAACCAGCGCCACGGCAACGGGGACTTGACCCTGCCCTCAGCTGCGGCGCGCCTACGGCCCACCACGAACGCGGACCTCACCCGTACGACGGGTCGGCGCAAGGGAGCCGCGAGTTGGACGCCATTCGCTCAGCCGCTGCCGCTGTTCGGGGATCCGGCGTCCGAGGAGGACGGACCGAGACCTGGGGCCCGTACGCCGCCGCCATCGCCCGCTGGGAAGGCCTCACCCGTCCCGCGCCACGGCCGACCGACGACGCGGGCCGCCTGAGCCCGCTGTTCGTGGAGTGGATGCAAGGCCTCCCTCCCGGTTGGGTGACCGACACACCCGGCCTGGGACGCCCCGCCCAACTGACCGCTCTGGGCAACGGAGTTGTGCCGCAACAGGCCGCCCGCGCGCTGGAACTCCTGGCGCCGCCTCCTCCCGCCTGCCGCCATCGCGCACCGCGTTGAGCTGCGCTTCTACACCCGTTTCACGGCCGGGCCAAACCCCGGTTTCTCCGGAACCTCGACACCCCACCCACCAGATCCTGCACAGGGGTAGCCATGTCTGAACCCGCCCACGAGAGCAAGCCGGTGCGCATACCGGACCACGACCTGGACGACCTCGTCGCCACGGTCACCCGCCTCGTCACCGAGAGCCGCAAACAGGGCGAGACCCTCGCCCGGCTCACCGACGACCAGCCGTCTCCGCAGGTCAGCGAACAGGCCGATGCCGCTCACCTTGGCAGCACGGCATCCGCCTCCGCCGCAGCAGAAGGTAATCCCCACACACCCGCGGAGGACGGGCCGACCTCCGTCTTCATCCTGGCGCTCGGCCCCAAGGCGTACGCCGTGGAACTGGCCGCGCTGACGAACTGGGTGCACGACCTGCTCCTGCCGGTCTACGGACGGGAGATCACCACCGGCCGCCCATGGTGTCGGCAGTGGCAGGAGCACCCCGAGGCCGTCGCCCGGCTGCACGCCCTGTGGCTCGCCTGGCAGCAGCTCACCGACGCCCAGGCCGGCCTCACCGGTCCCTCCACCTGGCACCGCGACCACCTCGACCCGGCTCTGCTCCAACTCCGCACCCCGGACGGGCCGTTCGGGGCCTGCACCACCAGTGCGGCCCGACCCCACCACCGGCTGCTGGCCTCCCCCGAGCCCGCCGGAGTCTGAGATGGCCCCCACGTACGAACTCCCTACGCCGGACTACCAGGTCGACGGCTTCGAAGCCGCCACCGAGCAGATCCGCGATGACTTCGCTTTCACCATGCTCGCGCACGGCCTGTTCATCACCCTCGCCGCGCATCACCGCGCGGATGGCCGCGACAGCTACCTGCTGCTGTACGACCAGTCCGCGATCTGGGACATCCCCGGGACGGCGGAGTACGTTGCGGTGCACATCACCCGAGACGTCGAGCAGCGCACATTCGACTTCACGTCCGAGCGCCACCCAGTCGCTCCGCTCGCGCAGAACTGGCTGAAACGCCAGGGCTGCCCGCAGGAAGCCGCCGAAGCATCCAGCCCCCACGGACCCCGGCCCGCCGACGCGCTCACAGCACGCCTTGAGGACCTGCTCCGAACCAACTCCGGCGACCGGTACGAGGTCCTCGACCACTACACCGACAACCCGGGCTCGTTCGACTTCGGCGTCGAGGTACGCACCCTCGTCTACGACAGCCACCCCGATTCCGCGCGCACTCCGTACCGCCTCTTCCTCGAAGAGACGACCAGGGACCTGCGCTCCTACACCGTGCGGGAAGGCGCCTTCACCAGCGCCGAGGAGGCCGACACGTGGATCATGGAGCGGGAGTCGCCGCTGCCTCTGGCACCTGACCCACAGGGAGTTGTCGGCCGCCGAACGTCAGCCGCCCGCGCCCGCTCCACGGTCACAGGCAACGGCCTCGCCGTAGCTCCGGCGCCCGTGTCACCACCGCGGTCAGCAGGAGAGCCTGCCCCGACCCGCTCCCGTGGGGGTACGCGATGAGCCGGGCGCGGTACGCCTTCGCCGCCCATCCCGAGGCCCTCGCCGACCTGCGTGCCGTACCGGAGACCATCCGCGACCTGGCCCTGCTCGAACTGCAGCACCTGGTCCACGGCAACGAACGCGGCGCCGCCCTGCAGCGCGAACTGGCGGGCTGCCACAAGGTCTATGTCGATCCCGAGACCCGCTGGCGGCTGGTCATCCAGTACCGGGATGCTCCCGCCTCCTCGCAGCACAAACGGGAGATCTACCTCCTGGCCGTCGGCGAGCGGCAGGACCAGGCTGCCTACCGCACTGCGGCCCTTCGACTGGAGCGCGAGCGGGAGGCCACCGCCGTGTCCCCGCTCGGCCGGCGTGCCCAGGCGGCCAGGGCCCGCTCCCCGCACCGCCACGGCGGGCCTGCCACCACCAACGCCCAGGCGCCTGCGGCACCGACCACCGCTACGACGCGTACGACGTCAGAACGCGCCGCGCGGTCCCGCTGACGGCGCTCAGACACCTTTCGGAGAACCCACCGTGCCCGACCTCTCCCGCACGCCCGCCCCTCCCACCGAACTCGTCAACCAGGCCGTCAACCGCCTCTCGCCCCGTTGGACCACCTGGACCCTGCAGACCATCCAGCACCACGGCCCCATGCGCCTGGCCGACATCAACTCCGCACTACCGTGGGTCGGAGTCCAGGCCATGGCCCAGATCGTGCGCCGCATGCAGACGAGCAGCCTCCTGGAGCGACCGCAGTTCGGGGTGTACGACCTCACCCCGCTCGGCCGCACCACGCAGCACGCCCACCGCGCGCTCACCACCTGGCACCGCGCCCACCTCAGCGACAACAAGTCGTCGGTCGCCGAGGCGGAGCGCGCGGAGGACGCCCTCGGCCGACTTCGTGGAAAGGGCACGGTCGACGTCCTCCATGCCCTCGCGCAGCACGGCCCCCTTCCCAGCGGTGTGCTGCGAAACGAAGCCGGACTCGCCACCGGTTCCTTCCACTACCGCGTCCAACAGCTCGTCACCGACCAGCTCATCACCCGCACGAGCCCCTTCTCCGGCCGAGGCGCCGAATGCCGCCTGACGTCCGCGGCTCACGGACTCGCGCCCGTGTACACCGAACTCGCAGAGTTCTCCCACCGCGCGCGCCCGGCAGCAACTCGCTCCGGCCAGCACAGCTCGACCGTTCATCAGGCGACCTGGGCGAGCGCGGCCGTGCGCCGTAGCCCTTCGGCTTCCGCCGAGCTGTTCTCTCACGCTCCCCACCCCCAGCCACGCGTCCCGGCCCATCTCACCGCACTCTCCCAGCCGCCCCGGACCAGGTGAATCCCGTGCCCTCAACCAGATCCCTCCGCCGAGATCGTGCCCGCGTGCTCCCGAACACGATCCGCCCAGCCAGCCGCGCACCACCACCCGAAGGCTCCCGCATGCCCAGCCTTGATTCCCTCGCTCTCGACCCGAACGTCGACGTCCTGGTCAGCCCCGGCTATCTCGCCGGTCCAGGCGACAGCCACAGCATCTTCAACACCCTCGACCTCGCTCCCAGTTGGACAAAGACCGTCGCCTTCGGCACCGACACCTACTTCACCAGCCCGTGCCAGCGCGTACGCGTCGCGAACCCCGTGGAGAGCTTCTACGGCGGGTGGACCATCTCCTACGCAGAAGACCCGCTCGGCGTCCCCGACTGGATCACCACGTTCGACCGCAACACACCCCACGAGATCGTGGCCACGTTCACCAAGACCCTCGTCGACGGACTGCACAACAACTTCGCCGACCACCTCAGCGGCGGCAGGCACCACACCGGCACCAGCCCCGCGTCCCTGATCGCCCGCCACCGGTGGGAGCCGGTCCACGGCTCCCGGCCCTTCCGTAGCGTCTCGCCCGACGGCCACGCGGCCTACCAGATGCGCGTCGGCTGGCTCCACGAATACGACGAGTTGCTCACGCCCGAGAAGTCGACGTGGCGCATGTCCGCCGGCACCAACCCCGTGTACACGCCGAGTTGGCAGGCCTTCTTCAGCCAGTACACCCCGCAGCACCTCATTACGGCCGCGACCGCCGTGTTCACAGACCCCACCCCCGTGCCCCGCGTCACGGACCAGATTCCCGACCGCCACCGCTCACTGGTATCGGTCACCCGCAGGGACACGAACCAGCCCAATTCGCGCTCCGCAGCGGCGCTCGCCCGCAACGCGCACGCCCAGGCAATGCCCGTCGCTGCGCCCCCGGCCGCGCCGCCCACGCTCGCCACGCACGCCGGACCCCGACGGCAGCGCTGACGCTCCTCCCCTCAGTCCTGGAGTTCCACCGTGCCGAACACCTCCCCCGACGGGGACCTGTACGTCTCGCCCCTCTACCTCGCCGGCTCCACCTTCACCGGCGACCCCGCCCTCGCGCCCCTCCTCGACCACGACTTCGACCTCCACTCCGACGAGCTGGCGAACGTGTACGTCTCCTCGCCGCAGCGGCACATACGCCTCGGCTACCTCCCCGAAGGGCCGGACTACACGCTGTGGAAAATCGCCGTCCACGCCGATCCCTTCGGGCCTCCGCGCTGGATGGCCACCTTCGACTCGCCCACCCCCACCGAACTGGTGACCGCCTTCACCACCGCCCTCGCCAGCGGCTACACCAAGGGCGCGGACAACTACCAGGCACGCAAGGCCTATCCGATCGACGAGGCCCTGCGTCCCCTCGCGGAAGCAGGGTGGACACGCACGGACAGCTGGGCCGCAACCGTGTGCACCGCCCCCGACCAACTTGCCGGACTCACCTACTCTCGCCAGCTCCCCGGCCCTGACGCTGAACTGCGGGGCGACGAACACCGGTGGCTCCTGTGGGGCGGCCAGGACGGCTACCGCTCACGCTGGTACGCGTCCTTCACCTCCCGCACGCCCATCCACCTGATCGCGGCGACCACCGCGCGCCTGGCGGACCCCGCGCCCGTGCTCCGGTACACGCCCGAAGTTCCTGCCCGAAACCGTGGCTCCGCCCGGATCACTCCGGTCACACCGCCCGTGCCAACCCCTCTGGATGTCCGTCGAGCCTCCGCCGCCCGGGCACGCACCACCATCCCCCGGACCGTGGTGCGTGCCGCCACGGTCGCGACAGCACCCGGTCCCAGCGCCGCCCTTCCTGTCCGCACCTTCCGGCGTCGATGACCGCCGCACCCCGCAAAGGGCAGCCACGTCACCGGGAGTCCACTCACCGGTTCCACCAGCCCCCGCCGACAGACACCCGGATCAGGGTCATAGCCGTCACCGACCAGTTCGGCCAACGCATGCGAGGCATGGTCATCTCCCAGTCAGGTGCCTTCGAGCAGACGCACCAGCGAAGCCGTGATCACGCGGTGGCGGCCTCCGAGGGACACGAGCTTGAACGTGCTGAGAATCTCTGGAATCGGCCAGTGCCGCTCGTCGCCTCATTCACTCCGTCGTTCAACGGAGCGGGGAGTTTCAACAAGCGTTGCGTGTCCTGCCGACCAGGGTCGCCCGCTTGTGGAGTGTGCGGGCCGTGTCGAGCGGTCAAGGATGCCTTCGGCGGCGCGTTGCGCTGGGCTTCGGCCAGCCTGAACAGCTCGCCCGCCCCTGGACCTGGCTGGCTCTCCCGGTGTGAGTAGTTGAGGTGCAGGGGATCCCGGTGAGATTGATCTAGCTGCGGCTTTCCTGCTCCTGCGGGTCGCCGACGCACCACGCGGTCAGGATGCCCTGCAGAACGGTCGTGCGGGCATCCCCAGCACGCCGACCAGGCCAGCGCCCGCGAACACGAAACGCGCGTGCCCCGGGCTGGGCTGCCCCTCTATCCTGGCCTGTTGCCCACCTGGAGGAAGACGCCATGGCCGCCTTGACAGACCCGCTCACCGAGGAGCAACGGCTCCTCCTCGACATCGTGTGGACGACGTTCGTCGAACACGAGCGCTTCCCCAACTTTTTCTACGTCTCCTACCGCATGCGCAAGAACGGCCACGACGCCGCCAAGGTCCTCTACAGCTTCCCCGTGATCGGCCAGGACCAGGTCTCAGACGGCTATCGGGCCGTCGGGTGGTGGGCGCACGGCTCCACCCCGCAGTCCGACGGGCCGGTGTACCTGACTATGGCCGGGCTCTACCACCTGCAGCACGACCAGATGGCCCGCCTCCTCGCCCGCGGCCTGCTGGCGTACTTGCAGCAGATGACCTGGGAGCAGGACAAGATCCTCGACAGCCCCTTCGACCTGCCCAATATCGACGTGAACCTCGGCGACGTCCTGAAGGAGATCGACGGCGCTGGTCCCCTTGTGGAGCGCATGGCGCAGATCGCCGACCGCGAGTGGCCCGGCATCCGCTTCAACAAGACGGCCCTTACCGGCCGGCTCGGCGAGCTGCCGTCCGCGGACTGCGACACCCTCGGCCTCTACCTCGCCGACGTCGCCGCCCATCTGTCGCCGCCCGCGCCGCCGGAGGCGCTGTCCTTCACCGAGCCGCGCGCCCTGTTGCGCGCGCTGAACTTCCTCGACGTCACCTACGAGCTGGTCTTCGGCGAAGCCCTGGTCGTCCCGCCACCCATGGACCGCTCCAGCCTCCTCGCCCTGGACGTCGACGACGAAGGGGCCTACAACTCCGGGCTGGTCGTCCTGACCGACATCCTGCGCGACTTCAAGGTTCCCGGCCGCACCCCGGGCTCGGGCCTGCTGCGCCTGGAGGAACATCTCGCCGACAAGCTGCCGGCGCTCGACCGCAACGCGGTCCACCAGGCCGTGCAGCTCCTGGACCAGATCCGTGTCATCCGCAACTCCGCCATCCACCCCAAGCCGCGGCCGGAACTCGCCATCGCCCACCATGCGCTTGGGCTGCGCTTCCCGGTCCGCGACTTCACCGCTGCCTGGGACAGCGTCCGCGCGCACGCTGAGCGGGCCGTGAGCAACCTGCAGGAGGCGATCCAGTCCGCCAGGCCCTGACGGCGGCCCGTCATGGGTGGCAGGGACGAGCGGCTATGCCGCCTGGTCACCGGCATGACCAGCGGCTTGCTGGCAGTACAAGTGCCCGTAGGTCCTGGCATACGCGTACGGGCACTTGGGCGGGCCAGCCGGGAGGATACTCACAGCCACCAGCCCGTCCTCGCAGCCGCCCGCAGACCGGTGGCCATCAGGCCGCCGGCGCCGCCCCGAGCCCATCGTCGAGCGCTGCGCGTAGCATGCTCACCGCTACCCGCCCGACCACGGCCTCGTCGTCCTGGTCCACCTCGATGCGGTTCTCCCAGTCTCCGGCGATCCGCAGCGGCCCAGACAGCAGCTCGTGGTCGGCGACGCCGTGCGGCCCTTCGAAGGGCCAGTGCAGGACCGGCGACAGTCGTGCCATATTCAAAGGTCAGCCACTGTCAAGGGGGTTGCCTCGCGGTCGAGTTCTCGGTGACCCGACCAGGTATCAAAGCTCCAGATCAGCGCCCCGCTCCCCCGCATCTCTCCTAGAGCGGTGGCGATTCTCCCGCCTGCCGTCCGCCAGTGCAGGCCCATGCGCTGCAAGGCCGTTCAACTGACCCAGATGCCGTCGGGTGAGAGTCGGCAAGCAAGGCGTCGGCCCGCAGCGCTTACGGGAGTCGACCAGGACACATCCGCAACCTTGCATCCAAAGTCGGTGGCGAGTGCCTGCACGAGCGTGGCGCCAATGCCGCGGTGTCGGTAGGCGTCTGCTACCCAAATGAGGATGATTCGGGGGCGCAGGGTGGCGTCCTCCACTCCGTACTTGGACCCGTCGGCCAAATCCCAACGACGGTGCTCGGTAGTGTCGTGAGCGGCCACGTAACCGACGATGCGCTCGTCCACTTTCAACAGATACGCGCGATAGCTGTCCGAAGTCGCCTCGGGCTCGCCCA
The DNA here is from genome assembly GCF_053599695.1 of Streptomyces sp. NPDC000878. Taxonomy (NCBI): domain Bacteria; kingdom Bacillati; phylum Actinomycetota; class Actinomycetes; order Kitasatosporales; family Streptomycetaceae; genus Streptomyces; species Streptomyces sp. NPDC000878. Next base: position 50,076 of record NZ_JBSFMT010000028.1, read on the forward strand.
TGTGGGACCACGACGGGAAGTCGTAGTTGTCTTCCCTCTGCGGCATGCGTGCCACCTGATAGGCCAACTTGCGCCACGAAATGGGCGACTGAGTGGTAACCACTACCAGATCACCCCACCAGTCAAGGCTTTTCGGCACCCGAACGCCTAGCGCCCAATTCACATGATGTACGCGGTGGACGCTGTCTTCATCCCCCAAATCTTGAAGGCGCATTCCGCACAAGCACTCACCGCCACTCTCTGTTTCCAACTGTCGAAATTGAACTGGGATCGCACCGCGGCTCAGGTCCTCGTCGCTGCCTCCCACCCAAGGCCGGAATGGTGCATCCTCTGATTCGACGTAACCGGTCCAGCGGTCCACCCACCCCGGATGCTGTTCGGGGAACATCTCCCGAATCTGCTTCTGAGTCGCGGACAGTGTGGGGCGAACCCACACGCTGCCAGCCGTCGCCCTACCGTTGAGGCGCAAACCCCGCTTAGTGGCCTTGGGGCGCAGGAACTTCAAGAAAACCCCGGGGGGTGTGTCGAAGTCCACTCCGCGGATCAGCTCTCGCTCACCGGGAGACAGCCACTCGTCGATGGGTAATGCGAGCCGATCGGCGAGTGCGTGCAGTCCGCTGTAGTCGTGTTCGAGCTCAGCTGCGCGCAACGCTTTGACCGTAGCCTCGACGTCTCGAAAACGAGCGCACAAATCGATCCAGTGAGGGCCGCGCCCGAAGTAGAAAGCGCCCCGGAAGCCGTCATACCGAATGCAGTCCATTGCCGCATCGCGCGCCTTGTCGACTGCCTCTACGTAGTCTGCGGGTAGATCTGGTTCGCCGCCCCGCGCGGACTCGGCATCGACGTAACTATCTCGGTCGAGCTGGACAGTGGCGAACCAGCGAGAGGCCCGAACCCGGACCTTCCTGGTGTCCCGACTGCTCGGATCATCGACAAGGTGGAAAGTCCGCTCAGTCATGCACTCTGCTCCCTGGCTCTAGCCGGATCGATCAGACTGATCATTCCTGTCACTGCAAGCCTCGGGGAAGAGCGCGAGCCGAAGGGAGTCAAGCCAGAGGCGCTGGAGCGACCTCCCCTCGTACATACAGACAGGGCCGGGACGTTGCGGGACGCCGACCAGATGATCGAAGCAGCCTGGGGACACACCCTGGACGAGCTGCACACCTACCTGCGCGACGGCAAGGTGAACGACCCTGCCTTCGTGGCCGCCCTGCGGATACGCGGGGCGTTGGAGGTCGACGGCAGCGACATCACGAACGACCGCGAGCGGGTTCACCGCTTCACCCGCCGGGCCGCGTCCCGTTGTTCCACGACTGAAGGGGATCGGTTCCTCGTCCGATCTGCTGACCGCTCACTCAAGCAGCCAGGCCCGCGTTCATGCCGTTCGGTCCATCATCGACGCCTAATCGGAGGGATACCTCGCCGAGGGCCTGGCCCGGTCGTTGACGCGGTCAGCAGAGCCTCGGTCCGAGGCGGCCCTGGCACTCTCCGGCGCGCTGGCGACGAAACCGCCAAGGGACCAGCCGAGCGCCGACACCGCGGCGCACCCAAACGTTCCGCACAACAGGTCGCGCTCTGCGCGGCGTTAGCCGATATCGGCCCGCTCCTGCCGGCCCGCTCACAGCGAACCGTCGACCTCGGCGTCCACCAGCCGCGCCAGCTCCTCCACGCTCAGCTCGATCCGCCGCCCATCGGCCATCCGGGACCGGCCGACCGACGCTGCCTCGACGTCGTCGACAGCCTCGTTGTGCGCGCGGATCTCCTCACTGCCCAAACCCAGTTCCTTCCCTTCTCTCCACTCGGCTCCGTGAACGGCCGCTCCCGCACCAGCTGATAGAGCGGCCGTTTCATTCCGCGTTGGACGGACATCAGCCGTCGCATCCGCGGCCAGTTCGCCCACGGCAGACGCACACCGCGGGCAACGACTGGAGTCACCGACCAAGACCATGTCAACGTACGGGAGCCCGGAAAAACCGCAGGTCAACGAAGGGTTCTCTGTTCGTGACGCTCACCGCCACCGCTCCGTTCCAGCCCCTGGCCGAGCTTCCTCCGCATGCCCTCGGCGAGCGTGAGTGGCTTCTCGAATGCCACTGTGCCCGACCCGTCACCGACCTCCTCAAGAGCCAGGGATGGGACGTCGTCACCGACCTGGACTGCAACGTCCACTGCTCCAGCCCCGACCGGCGCGTGTACGTGGGCTTCCTCCCCGAAAGCCAGGAGGCAGCGCGCGGCGAGCTGTGGCACATCCACGTCACGGACAAGGACGGCACCACGGCCTGGCGCCAGACCTTCGGTCCGGACACCCCGGCACAGGCCGTAGCCGGGTTCCTCGCCGCGCTGGTCACCTTCCCCACCCGTTACTGCAGCTGCGTCTGACACCCAACCCTCAGCTGCCGCACCACCTGCCCCAACTCCGTCCCGGAGGCCGCCTCATGCCCCGCCACTCGATCACCGTGACCGCGTACCACGCCGACAACACCGTCTGTCCTTCGGAACACCTGCACACCAGAAGCGGCAAGCCGCTCACCGAGGGATGCACGGGACGAGACCACTTCATCGCGTCGTGCAGCTGCTCCACCTGGACGAGCAGTCGCTCGTCCACAAGGAACTACTCCACCGCACAAGGCGTGCGGCATCGCGCCGAACAGCAGCAAGCGGAGTCCGCCGCACTGCCGAAGGGCCCCGCCGTGCTCCGCGAACTCCTTCGACTCGACGCGGACGACTAAACCGCCCAACACGCTCCCGCCCAACACCCTCATCGCCCAGGAGGCTTTCTTGCCCTACGAGTTCACCGTCGGCCAGCTGGTCCGCCAGCTCCAGACCTTCGATCCCGACCTGCCCGCGTACTTCGCCATCAACCCGGACTGGCCGTACGCCCACCGTATCGGCCGCATCGTGGAGATCACCGGATCGAGCGGAGCCGTCTACATCGCCGAGAACGGCCAGGAGGGCGTGTTGCCGCCCGCCGTCCGCAACCAGCTGGACTGGGCCGCCGTATGACCTGCCACCCCCGTACGCAGCCCTCTGCGTCGCCGATCAACTCCTCGCACGACCTGATCCTCAGCGACCTGGTCCGTCATCCCATGCCTCGATCTGCACGGGGCGCCCTCCTCGGCAGCGTGCCTCCCCATCCCGCCCAGCCGATCCACACGATGTGGATAACAGACCTGGACCCCAACCCGCTCCGCCCCGGCTCCATCCTGCTCAGCTGGGAGCCCAGCCTCGGGAATGGAATGAATGTGACCGCTCACCTCAGTCTGGCCTCGGCGGAGGTCCTCCTCGCCCACTGGCCGCACCTTCACGGTGACTGGACACCCATCGTTCATCCAACGCTCTTCGAGGTAACCGGCTTGCACGCTGCCCTGACCGTGGCAACCGATGCACTGCGCCTCGCCAACCGCCTGGCCGCCAGCTGAAGATCCATCGCTACAAACAACGAGGGCTGCCCCAAGAGTTGGGGCAGCCCTCGTGGCCTTCGATGGCCTCCGTTGACGAGCGCCGGGTCCCCACAGAGTCATCCGATGAAAGGGCCCCTGCGGTACTGGTCGTCAAGAAGGGGCAGCGTCACGTTAATGCGCAGGAAGAAGGTGGGGCGGTTTCGCGGATCGTGGCCGCTGGCAGCAGCTAGCGGCCTGCCGCCGCTGCCGAGCCACAGACCGGTGATCAGGTCCGTCAGGTAATGCTCCAGACCGATGGCGCTGTTGCGGATCTCGGTGTGTCCGACGGTGAACGAACCCGTGCCGCCGGTCTTCCCATCCCGCACGGCGGCCAGGAACTTTGCTGGCAGGACCCGGACCTCGCCGCTGTCGGGGATAAGCCAGTAGGTGGCGGTGGCACTCTGGTCGAGCAAGGTGGCGAGTTGAGTGTCGTCGATCTTCCAGGTGTCGCGGTGCGGCGCGCTGGGGATCAGCGCTTTCGCCTTCTTGACCTGTACGAGGTCGCCGATCCGCGCAGTCATCCGCCCCGGAACCGCGACATCGAGGACGATGCCAACGTCCGCGCCATTGCCCTTCTCCGCGTGCTTCGTCTCCTGCCGGCTGGCCAGTTCCACCTCCGGGGCTCCGGGCGCCAGCCGCCGTCCCGCCGTGGACGCGGTGGAAAGGTGCTTCTCCAGCATCCGCAATAGGCTGGCGGTCAGTTGCTCCTCATCCTGCGAACCGGACTGGGCTACGAACACGGTGAAATCCCGGACGGCTGCAGACACGCCACCGCGTACAAGGTCCTCAAGCTCAAAGCTGGACAGCCAGGTCGAGGAGGGATGTTCCAGCGGCCGCGGGAACACCTGGCGACGGGCGTCGACCGACTGCGAGAGCGCGTCCAACAACTTCTCCTCGATTGGACTGCTGCCATCGGCGAGCGCCGTGACGCCTGCGGCACGCCTACGGACCGCGGGGATCTCGCTGCGCGTGCTCCGTTTCAGCGCGGCCCTCACGGAGGGGCGCGTCTGCGCCAGCGTCAGCGTCACGACCACATCAAGGTCATCCAGCTGAGTAGCGACGGCGAACAACCAGTCGAGGGATACGGCCCAGGCTCGTGGGCGGCGGCTTGCAATCTTCTCCACCTGGGCTCGCAGCCCTGCCGTCGCCACCGACGTCCTCTCCACCATGAGTAGGGCAACGTGGTACCACAGGTCTGCCCCGTCCCCGTTCGCGTGCCGCCGAAGCTTGTCCAGGACGGCCCGAGCCGCCCGGTCGAACCTGGACAGCTCATCGCGAGCACGGGCAACACCCACGAGTAGAGCGGTCAGGGCTGGGAGCTTCTCCGCGAACCTGTCCGGCTGCCTCAGCTGCGCCGCCCAGTCCACGAAATCCAGTGAACGACTGTGCGGCTGGCAAACGAGCATCGGAGAGTCGGCCGCCAGAAGAAGCAGGTGCTCCTCGACCACCCCTGAGTGCTCCTCAACCAGCCCTTCCAGCCCTGGGGCCAGCCCGAGATCTTGGGCTTCCCAGGACCGTTCTTTAAGGCCGTCCAGGCAACACCGAGGGCAGCACCGCTCGAAGAGGTCAGTCCTGTAATAGGGGTGGTTCGCGTGCTCCATTTGAGCGACGTTAGTCGAGGACGCCGACAATCTTGGCTGACGGTCAAATTCACGCGCAGCGGCCGATATACCCGCCGGTCTCCAGCCATCAGACTACTGAGCCAGGCAGCCGGATCCGACGATCGTCCCCTGGCCCCTGAACCGACAGAGGAGCTGACAGGTCAGTGACTGAGGGGGCCCGCTCCCAACAGGGGTACTCCCAGTTCGTTAAGCCAAATAGGTGCCAGCGAGCGTGCCGTCGTAGCCCGCGGCCTGAACTGCGGCCTCCAAGCTCGGGTAGTCCTGGCCTCCGACGTCGATCATCGCCTCGTAGTCCGAGCGGGTCAGTTCGCGCTCGACCCACTGGTGTGCGCAGCGGCAGCGGATGCTGATCTCGTTGCGGTCGCAGATGACCATCCAGTCACGCCGGGCGCCGCACTGCGGGCACATCACGGGGATCCCGGTGATGACGATTTCCTCGGGATGGGCGGTGGCACGGAGACCGATGTTGCCGTCGCCGAGCTGCGTCTCCTGCTGGAGCCGTAGCAGGGGGTCGTCGCCGAGGACCGTCTCCGGCAGAACGGTTCTCTGGGGGTGGATGCCTTCGTTGAGTATCTGCATCGTCTCCTTCTCCATTCAATCAGCCCTAACAGGCGCAGACCGTCGTTGTCCAGCTCTTTGCGCTGCTCAACGCCTCGGACCTCGGGAACGAACATCGGCACGGTGGGTCTCCGCCAACGTCTCGGGCGCCAGCGGCGGAGTCGGGTGAGGGCGCGACTGCGCTGCCCGCGCGTTCGTACGGACATGGGGTGAGTCCATGGTGGCGGGCAGTTTGCCGATGCGTCGCAGTCGCCAGACGAGTACGTCGGTGACGTTGTCCGCGGTGTCCAGTTCGCGCCATTCGATGGCCCGCTGGAGCAGGTCCTCCGGGTCGTGTCCCGCGCGCTCGGCCTGGTCCAGGGTGGCGGCGAGGGCGTCCCATCCCGATTCACGGCGTACGGAGTCGGCCTGCTCCGGCAGGACGGATTCGAGAGCGCCGGCGTACCTCTGTCGTACGGGCTCGGGGAGGAGTCGGCCGTGCTCGCGCATCACGCCCATGGGGGCTGCGGCGGCCGACCGGTAGGCGCTGCGCAGGTGTTGAGCGGCTTGTTGGGCGGCTGCTGCCTGTTGTGCGTGGCTGCGGGCGGAGTGCCAGTGCACGGCGGCGATGGTGACGAGGACCATCGTGGACAGGAGCATCGCGGTGGTGCCGCCGTCTTCGCCTTTGCCGAGGGCGTTGCCGGCGCGGATGATGCCGCGGGCGGCGGAGCGGATGGCTAGGTTGTCGGCGCGCTCGGCGCGGATGTGGGAGCGGGTGGCGCGTTCGAAGGCGCGTGCGGCCTCGGCGAGTTCCTTGCGGGTCGAGGCTGGGGCGGTCTGGGCGAGTGCGTCGAGGAGTTCGCCGACGCCAGCGAGTTGGGCGGCGGAGTCTTCGTCGTCGTCACCGTCGAGGACCGATACCGCCCGTTCGGCGACCGGGGCTGCCTGGCGTCGGGCGCGGGCCGGGCGAGGTTCTCGTTCGTCGGCATGGTCGGTGACGGGCTCGTCGTCGGGTCGTCCGGCATCGAGGCGCTGGCGGATCCTGGGGAGGGAGAGGTCCGGCGCGAGTTTCGAGCCGGAGAACCAGACGGGTTCGCCGTCGCGGTTACGGTCGCCGGGGAGGGCGACCTTGTATCCGAGAGTGTCGCCGGACGGGGCGATGCGTTGTTCGACCCGAAGGCCAGCTTCGGCAAGGCGGTGGAAGAACTCCTCCTCGCTGGCGGCTCCGGCCAGGGCGTGGCGGACGCTCTCCCGCAGCGTCTCGCGGGGTGTCTCGGTCCGGCCGGCTCGCTCAGCCTTGGAACGTTCGGCGCTGGTGGGGCGCTGGGCGGCCGTGCGGTCGCCGCCGTTGAGGATCTGGAGGCCGAACTCCTTCTCGATCTCACGGCATTCGGCCTGGGCGCGGATGCCGTCCTGGTGGCGGCGGGGGCGGCGGCCGTCTTCGCGGACGAGGGTGGCGACGAGGTGGATGTGGTCGTCGGCGTGGCGTACGGCGATCCATCGGCATGCCTTGTCGTCGCCTTCTTCGGCGATGCCGGTGGTGTGGACGATGCGGCGGGCGACCTCGGCCCATTCGGCATCGGTGAGGTGACGGTCGCCGGGCGCCGTACGGACCGGGCAGTGCCACACGTGCCGGGCCGGACGGCGGTTCTTCGGGAGGGCGAGCACGGGCAGGTCGAGTCGGTCGGTGAGCTGCTTGAGCGTGGCGGACGGGTCACGTCCGGGGTCGGTGGCGAGCCCGGGCATCCAGGACGCGACGAGGTGCGGGTCGGTGTGCTCGTCCCGACGGCCCGGTCCGTAGAGGTAGTTGAGCAGTCCGTACGTGCGGCTGCCGGTGGAGATGTCGGGGACCACCGTCAGCGCCGCGCCATCTCGGTCGCGGCGGCCTCGACCCGGTCTGCGGCCCTCAGGACACGAGCGACCGCGTCGTCCGCGTACTCCACCTGACCGCCGGAGTTGAGAATGCGGGCCACCTGGTTGAGGTTGTTGCCGGCGCGGGCGAGCTGTGCGCTGGCAGCCATGAGTTCTTCGACTCGGCCGCGCTGGTCCAACAGCCATGGCTGGGCACCTCCTTGGGCCTGGGCGACCGCGACCGCGGCGTCGGCGAGGAACCCGGCGGTCTTCAGGCCGACGGCTTCCGCGGTGCGCTTCACCAGGGCGAGTTCGTCCTGGGTCAGGCGGACGCTGCGGACTTGGTCGCGGTGGACGCTCTGGCGCAGGCGAGGGCGTGTACGCGTCGGAGCCAGCGGGTTCGGCTCCTCTCCTGGCTGCGATCCGCCCCCGGTCGCAGCCTCCGAGCCCGGCACCCCCTGGTGCCCGGTCTCCCCCACCCCACCTGGGGCGGGGGTAAGCCCTTCCGAAACTCCTTCGCGGCCCTGGGCGGCGAAGGAGTTTCGGAAGGTACAGCTTGCTCGGCTGCGTGTCGGGCAGTGGTCTTGCTGCAGGTCAGAGGTGATGTCGGCCGACTCGGGGCGTGTCATCGGCGTGTCTGGGCCTTCGTACGGCGCACGTCGTGGAGGACCTCGGCGACGAAGTCGAGGGCGAGGACCGGGTGGTGCAGGGTGCGGGGCGTGCTGGTCGGGGTCAGTTGCACGGTCCAGGTGCCGTCCGGGCCGGGTTCGGCGTGGTGAAGGTGTCCGTACTTCCTGAGCACGGTGATCCAGGCGTCGGCTTCGGCAGGGGTGGCCGGTGTGGTGCGCATCGTTTGTCTCCGGGGCGTGTGGAACGTGATGGGGTGCGGGGCGGGCGGCCAGCTTGTTGCCGTTGGCCGCCCGCCGGTCCGGGCTGTTCGGTCAGCCGGTCTTGGTGACCGCGTCCTGGCCGGTCTCGGCGCGGAGCTGGCGCATCAGGGCGGTCAGCCGGTCGTTGGCCAGGGTTTTGCCCTGTCCGCGAATGGCGTCCGCGACGACCTCCCGGGTGACCTTGCCTGCTGCGGTGACCGCCTGGCGGGCGATCGGCAGGAGAGTGTCCGCCGACGGGGCGGTGTCCGGGCCGCCGTTGTCCGAGGTCTCCGAGGCGGTGTCCGGGCCGGTCTCCGGCTCGGTGACCGACGGGGCGGCCAGCCGCAGGCGGGCGACCGGGGAAGGTCTGCTGACCGGCTGTCCGCCCAGGTCAGCGTCGTCTCCGCCGTCCGCCGGCTCCTGCTCCGGCGCGCTCTCCGGGTGTCCGGACGGTTCCTCCCGGTCAGGCGTCCGCGGCGTGTCCGGGCCGGAGGTAACCGCAGGACGGCTGCTCTCCGAGGCGGAGAGGGCGGCCGAGTGTCCGGAGGTGACCGGGACCGGCCGGTGTCCGTCCGCCTCGATCGGAGTCTCCGGCCGGTCAGCGGTGATCCGGTCGGTGCGGACACCGAAAGTGTCCGGGTGTCCGTGGTGACCGGCTTCGGCCACCCGTCGGGCGATGAGGATGTACAGGTGGACGGCTCCAGCCAGGGCTAGCGGGGCGAGGGTGGACAGGGCGCCGACGGTGACGTCGCCGAGTCGCAGTCCGCCGCCCTCGGGACTCTGCTGGTTGAGGCGTACGGCGTGCAGGGCGTTGGCCCAGATACTGGCGGCCGTCGCCGTGCCGAACAGCATCCACACGTACAGGCGAGCGGCGAAGGAGGCGGTGCGCAGGACCAGGAGGGCGCGTACCCCGTAGGCGATGAAGCCGTCGATCACCAGGGGGAAGACGAACGTGAGGGGGCCTCGGACGTGGATGGCGGTGGCCATCTGCTGCAGGGCGTCGTACGAGAGCGCGCAGCCTGCGCCGCCGAGGGCGACGATGGCGGCCCGGTCCCAGCCGGTGATCCGCGCCGGTATCGGCGCGTTCTGGCTCACGCGGCCGTCCCGAGGTCGCCTCGTGCGGGGGTCTCCGCTGCGGGTGCCTTGAGCACCTTGGTACGGCTCTTGGGCTTCTTCTTCCCCTTGTTCGTCTTCTTCTGCTGGTCGACGGCCCGGTTGCGGATCTCCCGCCGGGTGCGGCGGTAGAGCTTCTCGGCGTGCTCCTCGGTGACCTTGAGCAGCCAGGCGAGCCGTTCGGCCGGCATCTCGTCCTGGTAGGCGGCGCGTACGACGGCGTCACGCTCGGCCTGAGTGAGGTGGATGTCGCGACCGGCCAGCACGGCGTTGACGCGGGCGTAGTCGAAACGGCTTTGGAACTTGCGGTGCAGCGGGTCGCGTTCCTCTTCGGTCAAGCCGCCCCGGATGCCGTCGCGGTCACCGTTTTCGAGGGCGGCGTCGAGGCAGGTGGCGCGGACGGGGCACTGCGCGCACAGGGCCTTGGCGGCGCGGATGCGGTCCATCTCGTCCGGCTCGGGGAAGAAGAGGTCCGGGTCGACCTGGTGGTGAGTCGTCGAGCGGCAGGCGGCGCTCTCGTGCCAGGTGAGGTCGCCGAGGGTGCGCGGCATCTGGTTCTCGGTGCTGTGCATGTGGGTGTCTCCGGTCGCCCCGGGCGCGTTTTGGGCATACGCGACCCGGGGGTTGGTGCGTGAAGGAGGCGGAAGCGGTCGCGGCAGGGATCAGGCGGCAGGGATACGGCGACGATCGGCTGCGAGGGCTCTTCTGCGGTCGGGGCCGTCGAGGATGACCTTGTCGCTCATCTCGGTCAGCCGGGAGGCGACCCGGTCGCCGATGTGCTGACGCAGGTCGGCCATGCCGAGGTTGGTGGTGATCAGCGTCGGGAGCATCTCGTTGTAGCGGCGGTTGATCAGCCGCATCGTGATCTCCTCGGTCCACTCGCTGTTCTTGGCCGCACCAAGGTCGTCGATTATCAGCAGCGGGCAGCGGGCGAGGTCCATCAGCTCCCGCTCACCGTCGTGCCCGGGGCGGGGCCGCAGCTCCGCGTACAGGTCGGCGGCCGTGGTCGCCTTCCAGCGCAGCCGGACTCCGGCGATGAGCAGCGACCGGATCGCGCCGTACGCCTGGTGGGTCTTGCCCGTGCCGGTGGTGCCGACGATCAGCAGCGAGCGGCCCTGGGCGATGCCCGGGGCTCCCTCCGGTCCGGGACGGCCGGCCTCGGCGACCTCGCGGACCCAGGCGGCGACCGCCGGGTGGTCGGCGATGGCGGTCTGGTAGCGGGCCGGGATGCGGGCCTGGGCCGCCTGGAGGGCGGGGATGGGCTCGACCGGGTCGGTGATCGGGGCGGCCGGGTCGATGCCCCGGGAGGTGAGGATGGCGGCAAGGCGGCGGGCGATGCCGCCGATGGGCTGGGCGTCGTGGTCGCGCATCACAGCTCCTCGGCGTAGGCGGCGGCAGGGTCGGCAGGATTGGCCCAGGCCCGGTGACCGGGCACGTTAGGCCGCGATTCCGTCCGCACCAAACCGGCGGAGGTGGCGTTCATCGCCTCGTGGACGAGGCTCGGCAGGGTGCTCGGGTGCAGTCCCTTGGTCCGGTGGCGGGCCAGCCCCGCGCGGATGTGAGCGGGGTCGATGCCCTCGGCGAGGAGCTTGGCGGTCTCCCGTCCGAGGTGACCGAGCACGCCGCTGGGCGGGCGGTGGGCGCAGGCAGCGGCGTACTCGGCCATGAGCTGCTGAGTCGAGACGGTCTCCGGTGCGGGGGCGCCTGCGCTCCCCGAAGGAGAAGTAGTTCCTAGATCCAAGTTCCTAGGTCCTAGATCCGGACCGTGAGGACTCGTGGAGGGCTCACTGAGTCCTCCACGACGGCTCCGTGAAGGCTCATGGAATGTGCTCTGAGCTGCTGCTTTCCGATGCTCGGAGAGTTCCTGCGCGGTACGTGAGCCCTCGCTGAGTCCTCCGTGAGCCTTCAGGGAGGACTCCATGACATCTCCGTGAGGTTGTGGTGCGCCCTGGCTGAGCTGTTCGACGTCGTGGTCGGGGCAGACGGGGAAGCGGACGCCGCTGGGCCGGTTGATCTTCTGGTGTTGGCGCCAGGTGACGATGTGCAGGTACCGCTTGCCGTCGTCGCCCTCGTAGCGGCAGATCAGATGGGCGGAGGCGAGCTGGGTCAGGTCGTCCTCGACGTCCACGGGGCCGTGCTCCGGGCGCAGCGACCACAGCAGTCCGGTGATGACGGCGGGCTGGTCGCGGAAGCGGCCGTGGTCGTCGGCCTGGGTGAGCAGACCGAAGAAGGTCCGCTCAGCGGTGAGGGAGACCGCGGCGAGCGACTCGGACGCGAAGGCCTCGGGCTTGATCGTTCGGATCCGGGCCACGGGTCAGCGGCCCCCGTCCGATGGAGCGCAGGCCCCGACAGCGGGCTGCAGGATCCCGGTCGCCAGGTCGAGGTCGTGCGCCTCGTCCCAGTTCTTCTCGGGGAAGGCTCGGATCACCCAGCGGGCGGTGGCTACGCGCTGGGTCCGGTTGAGAGGTATGGGTTGCCCCCGCTCGTCGTACGCGCGGGTGTAGGGGCTCGGCCAGGTCTGGCTGGGCTGGTGCTGCGAGACGCGGATGATGCGGGCACCGGGCACCATGTCCGTCAGGAGGGCAGCCAGGCGGTGCTGGCGGATACCGTCGGTGGGTGCAACGGCCTTGGCGGGCTGGGCGGCGAGCGCCCTTCCGCTCCGGGATGCGGGCATGCGAGAATTCCTCACTCGTAGGTGGGGTGGGGCGGCCGTTCTCGTCGAAAAGGTCAGCCGACTCGCCCCGGTTATGAATCCGCGCCCTTCGGGGTGGCGATCCCGGCGTCCGGAAGCTGCTAACTTCTGGACGCCGGTCCCATTTCCCTCTGAAAATCGCGGACTTGGCGATTGACGCGGTCCTGGTTTCCCTCCTTCTCGCATGGGTTGCGACCCGGCGATTTCGCCGGCGGAGCAGCAACATATGCCTGGCGTTGCCAACGTTCCAGCGGGCGGCGGGCATTGGTCCATTTCGACGCCAACTCGACATATATTTACGAGACTCGATGCGCAATCTCCCCAGGCATGGCGTCAGGAGTTTCGCGGCGTGGCGCATGAAGCGCCGGAGCCCGTACGAACGCCGGGCAGCGCCTGTACCGGGGGGGCGCTCTTCAGCACGGACCGGGCAGGACTCCGCATCCTGGATTGGTACGCGTGAAGTCCGTCGGCGCACATGAACGCAATCAACCCGGCCTGAACTCCAGAGACGCAGAATCGCTACGCAGTTGAGGCTGCGTCAAGCAGATGATTGACCCCACCCCAGCAGGCCGCGCGTAAGTACAGGAACGTCACAAGTCGCTTAACGAATCAGTCCCGGCAGCGACCGGAATGCCATCCGCGATGGGAGACATGGAACACCCCTCCGTGTGGTGGCAACCACCAAGTCCCGTACAGGGACAGGGAATAGCCGTCCGAGCAATCACAGAGCCCAAGCAAAGGGGCGAGATCGCATACTGTCCGACGCCCGGGAAACGCGAATGCTCGGGCACCGGCTGCGATACGGGAACGCTCCGCCCGCGGGGCTGCCCGAGCCTCGCGCGCCCTCCCCGCAACGCCGAGACGCTACAGAAGGAGCGGCGGACGAAGACCTGAGCAGGCGTGCGGGGCACCTCGTTTTTCGCTAAGATGAAGCTATTGCGATTTACAGAAAAAGTCAACGCGCCGACGTTTCTTCGGTTTGAGTAAAAACGAGGTCCGATGTCCGCTCGCCACTTCGACAGAGGTCGTCTCCGCGCGGTGCGTCGAGCTGCCGAGATCACTCAGACCGAGGTGGCCGACGCCCTCGGCGTGGGCGACTCGACCGTCGCCGGCTGGGAGACCGGGCTGGCGACCCCCGACCCGGAGAAGCTGCCTGCCCTGGCCAGGGTGCTCAAGCGCGACCTGAACGATCTGTTTCCGCGTTACGGGCTACCCAACTTGGCGGATCTGCGCTGCGATGCCGGCCTCTACCAGTACGAGATGGCCGCGGTGATCGAGATGAAGAGCGCCGGCCCGGTCGCCGGAGCGGAACGGGGTGACCGTCCGCTCCGGGACAAGTACATCCCGGCCTTGGCAACGACGTACGACGTGACCGAAGAGGAGCTGCGGCGGGCGGCGGACCGTTCGATCGCCGAGGCAGAGGAGCGGAAGAAGGGGGGCGGAGAACCCGAAACGCGTGCCGTGGCAGCTGCCCCAGTCGCCACCGGATCGCCCGGCTCTCTCGCTGAGAAGATCACTCTGGTCCTGACGAGCTCGTACCCGGGACCGCAAGGGCCCCCGTCCGACACTGAGATCGCCGACGCGGTCAACGCTCACGCCGGGTCGCAGGTCATTACCGAGGAGGGGGTTCACGCGCTCCGGACGGGCACCGAGGAATCCACCTCGCCCGTCGTCCTCGATGGCCTGGCCGCCTTCCTCGGCGTGTCCCCTATGTACTTCCAGCCGGACGACGCCGTGGCCCGCCAGGTCTACGAGGGTCTGCGGCTCTTGGCCGCGTCGAAGAAGGGGTCCGTGGGCCGCGTCAAGGGCCGAGGCATGGGGGCTCAGGGCCTGCCGTCGGACGCCATGAAGTTCGTCAACGACTTGGTCGCGGAGCTGGAGGAGCGGGAGCCGGACGCGGACGAGTAGTGCCTGTCCAGAGCCCTGCGGTACCGCCGGACAGGCAATGAGCAGCTACGACTGCTGCGACGCCTCGCGCGGCTCGTACCGCCGCCCCGCTGCGACGACGGTGAGCACCGCCTTCAGCGCGTCGAGATCATCGAGGGGATCCCCGCCGACCACGAGCAGGTCCGCGCGGAAGCCGGGGGCGATCTGCCCCGTCGTCTCACCCAGCCCGAGCGCATCGGCCGCGTCGGCGGTCGCCATGTCGAGGATCCTGCTGTTCGGCAGGCCAAGGTGCGCGTAGAACGACAGGGCGGGCACCAACCCGTCGAAGCCTGCGCGCTGTACTCCTGCGTCGGTTCCGGCGATGAGCTTGACGCCTGCCTCGGCCATCTGGCGCACGAGATCGAACATGGCCGCCGCCCGCTCCTCACCGAAGAACCGGGGAAGCATCTGCCAGTGAGGGCTGACGGCCGGGCAGACGGCGATGTCCCGGTCGATGATCTGCTTCAGGACGTCCTGGCGGAGGTCGAAGCCGTCGTTCGTCATCCACGTGCAGTGCTCGATCGTGTCTACGCCCGCTTCCACGGCCGCGGCGATGCCGTCCGTCCCGTGCGCGTGGGCGGCCACCGGCAGGCCGGCCTGGTGAGCCTCGTCCACCAGGGCCTGGAGCTCCTCCGGGGTGAACTGGCTTTGCCAGCTCTTCGGCCCGTCCTTGGTCAGGCCGCCTCCGGTGACCATCGCCTTGATCGCGCCGGCACCCGCCGTGATGTTGCGCCGTACGAGGTCACGGACCTCGGTCACGCCGGAGACCTCGCCCCCGAGGAAGTGGCAGTGTCCCCCGGGCGGGGTCGCGGGCGTGCCCGCCGAGACGATCCGAGGGCCCGGCGTGCTGCTGCGGGCGATCTCCTCGTCCAGGCGGAGGACGAGGCCGTTTCGGTCGCCCAGGTCACGGGCCGTGGTCACGCCGCTGAGCAGAAGCTGTTCCGCACGGCGGCGCATGTCCTCCAGGAGGGTCTCGTCGCTGGACTCGTGGAGCGTGGCCACGGGGTCCGCGCCTCCGTCGAACGCGAGGTGGACGTGTGCGTCGATGAGACCCGGCAAGACCGTTCCCTCGGGGAACGCGAGGTGCACCGCGTCCGCGCCAGCCTGCTCCACGATCTCTGCCCGCGGTCCCACCGCCGTGATCGAGTCACCCTCGATGAGGATGGCGCCGTCGTCCAGGTACGTCCCGGAGCCGACGAGGACTCGGCCTGCGGTGATCAGCATCTGGTCTCTCCTTGGTACTTCAGTGGTTAGGCAGACAGGCGCAGCGCGTCCGACACGGCGATCAGCTGACGGACGTCTGCCTCCCGGTTGTCCTCCTTGGGCACCGCCAGCGGTACCGCCGGACGTGGCGCAAGGGCTCCCTCTCCAATCGCGCTTACGGCATGCCGAAGGCGGTGCGCCAACACGGCAGGGGGGAGTTCGAGCACTTCGGTGTCCTCCGACGCGTCGGCCAGGAACGGGCTGACGTCGACCAGTCCGTCACGACACTCCACTATCCGTCGGTGGTAGCGGCGGTGCACGCCACGCGCCCGCCACCGGTCCCAGAGTTCGGAGGAGGCAGGCTTCAGTACGTTCTCGGGATAGGCCTCGGCGAGCAGTTGCCACAGCGGAGCCAGCCGACGGTGGTCGCGGCGGCGTCGCAGCCAGAGCCGTACCGACGTGACCCTCGCGCGGGCCCCGGGGTAGGTGACGCCCACGAAGAACAGCAGGATCGACACCACGAGGAGGAACGCAACGCCCGCCATGAGCGGCTGCGGCACGGTCTTACCGCTCCATCGGATGACGACGAAGACTGCGCGGACGGCGCAGGCCACCGCCATTGTGCTGAGGCCGATGGCGGCCATCCACAGGCCGGTGGCGTGCGGTCGCCGCGACATACGGGCGTAGCGGCGAGTCCACCGGCCAGCGACGCCGAGGGCGTACATGAGGTACAGGCCGGCGCCGGCGTAGAAGAAGGCGATCTGCGGGATGGTCATGTCCGCCGTGCTGAAGGAACCGGCGAACACATCGTGTGGAACCGACAGTGCGGCAACCGTGATCGCCACTGCCACGGATCCCACGATGAGGGCTTCCCGCCTGGCGCGGAGACGCCCAGCCTGCTCGTCGGCCGAGTACAGGTAGAAGCACATCAGGAAGTAGACCGTGAGCAGAAGCAGCACGTTCTGGATCAGTTTCGCAGTGCCGTGTCCGGCCACGGTGTCGACGCCCGAGGCACCGCCGGGCATGGCCAGCGGATAGGACAGCGCGGCGCTCAGCAGGCACAGGGTGACGGAACGAAGCGGCGCGTCATGGGGTGCTCGCGACCACTGGTACAGCTTCCAGACGACGGCAGCGGCGAGGCCCAGGAGAATTACTCCGGTCACGGGTCAGAGCCACCCTCGTCGGTCGCCCAGCGCCGCCTGGACGCGTCGGAGCGAGGGGTCCTCGGACATCGGGGTGACGTGATCAAGCACCGACGACCACTCCAGGATGATCGTGGCCGCGAGTTCGACGGCGCACTCCTCCCCGTCGTCGTACGAGCACCGACGGGCCACGCGCCGGATCAGCGCGGGGTCGAGCACCGGGATCATGCTCGCCCAGCCCTCGACGAAGTCGTCCGGGGCTTCCTGCTCTTCCTCGGCCGGCCCGTCCTCGGCCACGATGATGTGGAACACCTCGTGCAGGATGATGTGGTCCTGGTGCAGAGGGGTCGTTTCCTGCTGGAAGAGGACCACGTCCATCTGCGGCGTGTCGACCCACAGCCCCGACGGCCCTGGCTTCTCCAGCGGGAAAGGCCGCAGGACGATCGGGCGTCCCCGTCTCTCGCCGAGTGCCCGACACAGTTCCTTCACGTCCAGCGGGGGCTGGATGCCGAGGTCCTGAAGCTCTCGCCGCAGCCGACGGTGCAGGTCTCGCTCCACCGTCCGATTCTGAACAGTGCGCCACCGCCCCAACCGCCGACGGCGCACCGCGCCCTGCGCAGGAACCTTGGCTTCAGCCGCGTCACGGTCACTTCTTCCCGACCACATCAGCAATCCTTTTCGTACCAACCGTGGATGGCTCGTCCACGAAGCCGGGCAACGACCGCGCCCGTTTTCATCAGGTCCAGTCCCCGTCGCACGACACAGCCGAAAGTGATCACGGGCATCGAAGGCGGCGCGTCAAACCAGGCTGCGAACGCCCCGGCCGATGGGCCGCAAGGGGTGCACGCCCAAGACTCCTCACCATCGAGAGTCGCTAGAGCGAACAGGTAAGGACACGACATCAAGCGCCCTAGGCGGGCTTCGGGAACTGCATCGGACACTACGTGAAGCTCATGTCGAGATCTGGCTGGAAGTCGCCTCCCAGGCTCCACCGACCCCCACACAATAAATCGCACCAAATCGGCACAGCTAGATATGGATCATGCTTTTGAACTGGCATTTCTCGCACCTGACGCGCCCACGCCAACCATCACGAGAGGCGCCGAGTTCGTCACCGATCCGAGATTTTTGCACCATTAATACATGGGTCAAACATCTCTATTAATGCCTAAACCCCTCGACTCCTGAGCCAAGGGGCGAGGTGTGGCCCTAGCCACTTTCAGACAGCATGGACATCATTCGCGATTAGGCTTTCCGGCCATGCGCACCGAGATAAACCGCCAAAGTGATGGCTACCTGGAGTTCTGGAACGAGTACCACTTGTGCACCCTGACGACGCTTCGGCCGGACGGCCGCCCGCATGTCGTGCCGGTTGGGGTCACCGTGGACGCCGACGCCGGTACAGCTTTGGTTATCACTCGCAAATCGAGTAAGAAAGTCGCCAACCTTCAGGCAGCGTTGCCCGGCCAAGCACGCGTCGCCGTCTGCCAAGTGGACGGAGGCCGCTGGGCGACGCTGGAGGGCACGGCCGAGGTCCGCACGCACCCAGCGGCTGTGAACGACGCCGTGGTGCGCTACGGCAAGAGGTACGGGCGGACGCCGGCCCCGGATCCGGAGCGCGTGGTCATCGAGATCACGATCGACCGGGCTATGGGGCATGTCGATGTACCCAAGTCCAAGACCACGAACGCTGCGGCCTGACAGAACTGTGGGCCTGCTGCGACGCCCTGGCGCTCCCCGGAGGCGGGAAAGGCCTGTCGTCGTCGGCCACCCGGTTACGTCAGCGAGGCTCGCACCGCCTCCACCAGCGACGCCGCCCGCGTATCGTCCGGGTCCTCGATGCGCCTGGCACGATGCCCGGCATGAGCCCGACACCAGAGCTGACGCAGAAGACCCTGACCGAACGCGGCTTCCGCGGCTTCGTGCCGTTCCGTGAACTGCCCGACAGCAACGTCCCCACCGGGCACGGAATCTACGTAGTGATCCGCACGGACACCTCGCCCCCGTCGTTCCTCCCCACCAGCCCCGCCGGACACCTCAAAGGCCGCGACCCATCCGTAACCGCCGACAAGCTCGGCGCTGCCTGGGTGGACAGAGCAACGGTCGTGTACATCGGCAAGGCCGCGGGCCAGGACGGACTGAATCAACGGCTTGCCGACTACCGCCGCCACGGCACCGGTCTGCTGGCCGGCCACTGGGGCGGACGCTACATCTGGCAGCTGGCCGACTCGGACGCACTGCTCGTCGCCTGGCGGCCGACGACCGAGGACGACGGCGCGGGTGAGGCTGAGCAGGACCTGATCGACGAGTTCAAAGAACTCCACGGAGGAGCTCTGCCCTTCGCCAACCTCAGGAACAACGCCCGAAAGACTCCGGAGACAGACGCCAGTCTCAACTAATCCCGGTCACCCTGTACCGCCCGGGGGCTGCGCGCCAGCGGCCGCTGCTTCGCTGAGTCGCCGTTTAACCTCGTCGATGAAGAACTGAGGCGCGGTCGCGCCCCGGTAGGGATGGGAGTAGTGGCAGTGGCCTGTCTCCTCATCAAACCCGAAGTACGCCGTCCACGTTCCCCTGCCGGAGTTGGATCGAATCTTTGCTTCCACGTTGAAGCCGCTCGTGGAGACGCTCATGATCTTCCCCACGCTTTCTGCGGCAGCGCGCACGATGGCGGCGAACTCAAGCTCCGCGGGTGTCGGAACGCTGGCATCGAGTGACTCGTCGGTCTCGACGTCCTCGGTGGCGTAGTTCTTCTGGGCGAGCTTGATGAGCAGGCCGCCGACCGCGACGACGGCCACGGCGCCGATGCCGAGGACGAGGAGGAGCTTCTTCTTGGACAGGGGCTTGGCGGTCTCGACGGAGGCGGCGTTTTCGCCGTTCTTGTCGGGGGTGCTCGGGTCGGGCACGGCGGCCTCCCTTTCCGGTTCAGAAGATCTGCCGCCAGAGTAGTTGGCTCGGTTCTCGTATAGCTACGGCCAGGTGTCGTCTGCGGGGTATCCGTCCTGTTCAGGGGCCCGGCCGTCCGTCGCGTGCGGGCCACCAGCGTGCAAGGAGTGATTCGCCTTGCCAGTTGCGGTCCCCGGGCGCGTTGGCCTACTACCGGTAGTTCGTTAAATCCGGTGGTGGCGTGGGTTGACGACAGACCGGGTTGGTCGTAGGCCGGTGGCAGAAGTCAACTGCCTTGCTGGGGGCTGAAGATGACTGCTCGCCGTCCGTGTCCGCCTGCGCCGGGTCCGTTGGAGGACTACGCGGCCCGGTTCGACGACATCTTCTTCAGCCTGGCCCAGCGGCGAGGTTTTCGCGAGTACCTGACCGGGCTGCTGGCGCCGAGGGAGCGGAACAAGACGATCACCTGCCTGGCCGGGGCGGAACCGGTCACCGGCGCGGGGATGCCGGGGGTGCAGCGGCTGCAGTTCTTCCTGTCCGAATCGCCCTGGGAGGCCGAGTTGGTCAACGACCGGCGGCTTGAGCTGCTGCGCGAGGAACCGGCGACGGCTCCGCACGATGGCGGGGTGATCGTGATCGACGATTCCGGGGACCGCAAGGACGGCACCGCGACCGCACATGTGGGCCGGCAGTGGCTGGGCCGACTGGGCAAGACGGACAACGGCATCGTCACGGTGACCACGGTGTGGACCGACGGCCGCGTGTACTACCCGCTGCACGCGACTGCCTACACCCCCGCCCACCACTTCGCCCGCGGCCGGTCCGATCCGGCCTTCCGCACGAAACCGCAGCTGGCCGCTGCTCTCGCGGCCCGAGGCAAGGAGGCGGGCTTCGACTGCCGGGCCGTGGTCGCCGACTGCGCCTACTCCGTCAGCGACACCTGGTACCTCGCACTGCGCGAGGCCGGCCTGGCCTACGTCGTCGCACTCAAGCCACACCGCGGCACCTGGGCCCCGGCCGACCAGCCACACACCCCCATCGAAGCAGCCCACGCCCTGACCTGGTGCGATGCCAGGGATCCCGGCGACTGGACACCTGTGGAACGTCACTTCCGCGACGGGCACACCGAGACCTGGTGGGCCGCCGACGCCCGCCTGGGCGGCTACGGCCCCGACTCACCCTGCCGACTGGTCGTGGCCACCACCGACCCAGCCGGCCTGCCGGAGAAGGCCACCTGGTACCTGGCCACCAACCTTCCCCACTCCGACGCACCGCACGCCACCACCGGCCCGCACCCGCCGGCCGACCTCGCCGAGATCGTCCGCCTCTACTGACTGCGGCCATGGATCGAGCAGAGCTACAAGCAGATCAAGGACGAACTCGGCTGGGCCGACTTCCAGGTCCGCTCCGCCCGCGCCATCCGCCGCCACCAAACCCTGGTCAACTGCGCCTTCTCCTTCTGCTGGGACCAGTGGTTCACCCCACCCGGCCCCCTGGATGCCACCGCGCCGGACCCCTGCCCCGACGACGGGCCAGAGAGGGGGACCAACCCCGTCCCACCAGCCCCAACCGCCCTGCTGGCCCAGGGCCTTACGCGCCATCCGCTCCTGGCTCACCCCCGCCGTCACCCTCCACCGGTGGTGGCAAGCCTGGACGGACAAGGACCCACCCCCCGACCTGCAGGCCCTGATCGACGCGGTCACCACCGGACACGGCATTGACCTCTACCGCCGGATTTAACGAACTACCGGTAAGCACCACACGAGCTGTCGAGGACATCGTGTGCTTCCCTGGGGCCCGTTAGTTCAGAGAAGTCCGGCGCCGCGACGTACGGATACACGACGGCTTCGCCGTCAGGGCGTAGCGCATCGTCGACTGTCAGCCGGATACGGTCCTGCGGTCCGCCGGCGAAGAGCACCCGGCTCACCCGCCACTGCCACCGGTTATCGCTTCCCATACCGACGACCCTGCTGTCCGGCAGCCCCGGAGGCGCACGCGTACCTCGTTCCACCAGGACTACACCGGCAGGATTCCGAGGACGGATGGCCACCCGAGATAGCAGGCTCGGTAAAGGAGTTGATCCCGTACGAAATCTATTGATCAAGGTGTTGAGCCCTTGCCGAACGGATACCTTGCTGCATATGGAATCGAGTCTGCAGCGGACAGCCGACCAGGTATTGGCGTGCGGCGAGGGGGCAGGGGCATTGCGCGATTGGGATTGGTCCGGTTCGCCGGTCTCGTGAGTGACGTGGTGTCATGTCCGTTGTGCGTCAAGGGACTCCGGAGAGAGGGCAGGCACGGTGCTGGTGATCATGTGGTTGTCGAGACCCATGAGAACCGAGCGAGACCGTGCCTGCCCGAACATCATCGCCCATCCCTTCCGCACTGGGGCAACTGGGCTCCCCGACTGATCCCCTCACCTCAAGCGATATCGCTGACCTGCGGCGTTTCCTGATTCTGGTCGCCGATCCCCGCGATGCGCGAGGGCTGCGGTATCCGGCCCTCGCGTTGCTGTGCGCAGCCGCCTCGGCGGTGCTGACCGGGGCTCGCTCGCTCATCGCGATCAGCGAGTGGATCACGGATGCCCCGCAGCATCTTCTGGGTGTCCTCGGCTTCGCTGCAGATCCACTTACCGGTCTGCGGCCTGTGCCGCACGCCGCAACCGTGCGCCGCCTGCTGCAGCGTGTGGACGGTGACGCGCTGGACGCGGCGATCAACGCGTATCTGCAGGCCAGAACTCCGCCCCCGGTCGATTCGGACGCGGAGAATGGGTCGGTGCGACGGGTGATCGCGGTCGACGGCAAGGTGGTCCGCGGATCGCGAACCGCAACGGCCGCGGCGATACAGCTGCTGGCGGCGATGGACCACCACGGCGTCGTCCTGGCCCAGCGGCAGGTCGCCTCCAAGAGCAACGAGATCCCCTCCTTCACACCCCTGCTGGACGGCCTGGATCTGCAGAACTCGGTGGTGACCACCGACGCCCTGCACACCCAGCACGACCACGGGGCCTTTCTGACCAGTCGCGGCGCGTACTACGTGGCTGTCGTGAAGAAGAATCATCCGGGCCTGTACGCCCAGGTCAGGAAGCTGCCCTGGCGGGACATCCCGCTCGGGCACCGCACTCGCGACCACGCCCACCACCGCGATGAGATCCGTCGGCTCAAGGTCGCCGCGTTCAGCCACCTTGACTACCCCGGCGCCCGCCAGGCGATCCAAGTCGTACGGTGGCGACGCGACTTGAGCACGGGGAAGCTGACCATCGAGCGCGTCTACCTGATCACCAGCCTGGACATCTACGACGCCACCCCGGCCCAACTCGCCGCCTGGATCAGAGGCCACTGGGGTATCGAGAACCTCCTGCACCACGTGCGGGACCGCACGTTCCGCGAGGACGACTCCAAGGTCCGCACCGGCACCCTGCCCCGCGCCATGGCCTCCCTGCGCAACCTCGCCATCAGCGTCTTCCGCCAGGACGGCCAGAGCAACACCGCCGCCGCTCTCCGCCACACCGGCCGCGACTACCACCGGCCCCTACGAGCCCTCTGACTCACGTGACGAACCCAGTACTACAGCAGCAGATCTTGTGACGGTTAGTCGGTGCTGGGGAGTGTCTAATAAACGGCGGATCCCGGGGTGTGGCGTCGTACGGTCCGGTGCTCGTCCAGGCGGCGCACCGTACGACGTGTCATGAGAAGTCGCCCTGGGGGAAGGTGCTGAGCCGGCTGGCGAGTTCGGTGCGGGAGCGAACGGAGAGTTTGGCGAAGATCCGGCTGAGGTGGTACTCCACCGTCTTGGGCGACAGGAACAACGCGGCGGCCACTTCAGGAGTGGTGTGGCCTTTGCTGACGAGGACTGCCACCTGGGTCTCGCGCTCGGTGAGCGGGGCCGTGGCACGACCGTGGCGGGCGGGGGTTCTGGCTCCGGCTGCTCGAAGCTCTTCCTCGGCGGCGGTGGTCCACGGGTCGGCCCGGAGCCGCTCGAACACCTGCCGGGCGGCGAGGAGCGGGCGACGGGCGGCACCGCGCCTGCGTGTCCTGAGCAACAGTCGCCCGTACGCGAGATCGGTGCGCGCCTTGGCGAAGGGGTCCGGCAAGCGCTCGTGGTGCGCTGTCGCCCTTCGCAGCGCATCCTCGTCGGCCCGCACCAACCCCTGGCATCGTTCACTGACCGTCTGTCCCCACACGGAGGGCGCTTGCCGTACCTGCCGCAGCAGTTCGGCCGAAGCCGCCTGCGCGGCGGAGGGGTCACCGGCAGCGAGCGCCGCTTCCACGAGGTCGGGCTGGTGCTGCAGCACCGTGGGTTCCGCCAGCCCTGATCGCAGCACGCGCTGCTGCAGATCGGTCAGGCGTGCGGCGGCCTCAGCTGCTTTACCGGTACCCAGTTCGAGCAGGCCGAGTGCGGCTTCGATGTAAGGGCTGACGAGTTCCGCGCCCGTGCCGTCGAGTAGCAGGCGAAATCGGTGGGCGTGCTCGACGCACTGCGCGGATTGTCCTCGGGCGGCCTCGATCCGGGCCAGTACGGAAAGGGCGTAGGCCTGGAGTACGGGCTGCTCGGTCTCCTCGGCGAACATGACTCCCTCACTCGCCAGGGCGCAGGCCTCGTCCCAGTAACCGGTACGCATCTGCGTTTCGGCCAGAACGGTCAGAAACGGGGCGAGCCGCTCGAAAGCGCCGAACTTGCGTGCGCGCCGAACCGCCCGCTCCAGCAGGGTTCGCGCCGCCGGAAACCGCTCGAGCCACATGAGGTCCATGGCGGAGAAACTCGTCACCTCGATGCCGATGGAGAGCGGATCCATCCCGGTGAGGAATCCCTCGCAGGAACGGAGCACCGCGGCGGCGTCGCCGCGCTCGCCGACGAGCATCATCGTATGGGCCCGCAGGACGACCGCGGAGCGGCCGAGGTCGCCGTTCCGGTGGTGTCCGGCCGCGGCGCACGCCCGGTCCGCCGTCGCACGGGCCTGGAGGACGGCGCCGCCCATACACGCGGCTCCGGCGGCGGCCACCAGCAGAGGCACGGCCGCGGCCGGGTCCAGCCCCTCCGCCGCGTCCGCCAGTTCGTCGTGCACCTCCCGCGGTTGGCGGCGCAGGAGCAGGACCTGACTGCGCAGTCCCAACGCGCCGTTGAACACGGCGACATCATCCGTGGCGTCCGACGCCGCCCCGGCCAGTCTCAACGCCTCGTCCCCTCGGCCGACGAGCTGGGCCACCTCGGCGGCGGCCAGGAGGCAGCGCCCCTGAGCGGTCGGCGAGGACGTGAGTTCAGCGGCACGCTCGTAGGCGCGGAGCGCGGCCGGTAGGGCGCCACGGGCGCGGGCGCGGGCGGCGGTCTCCGTCAGAGCGGTCGCCGCCGCCGCGTCGGGGCCGTCCGCTGCGGCGGCGAGATGCCAGCTGCGCTGGTCACGGTCGACCGGGCCGTCGCGTTCGGAGAGCGCGCCGGCCAGGGCGCGGTGCGCTTCGCGCCGCAGCTGGGGAGTCGCCCCGTGGTAGGCGGCCGCCCGCAACAGCGGATGCGCGAACCGGAAGGCGTTCCCGGCCAAGCTGACCATCCCCGCGGATTCGAGTGTCCGCAGGATCGCGGCGTCGAGGGCGAGGGCGTCGAGTGCTCGGATGAGAACGTCGGCCTCCTCGGTGAAGCCGGCCGCCGCGACGGTCACCGCCCGGCGACCCGGTTCAGGCAGCGCCGCCAGTCGGGAGGCGTAGGCGGCAGTGAGTCGCGGGCCCACCGGCAGGGGGCTCTCCGGTTCCTGTGTGACCCATCGGGAAGCACGCAGAGTCGGCGCCGCCTCCAGCAGGGCCAGTGGGTTGCCGGCGGTCTCCCGGTACAGCTTCCCGATCGTCTCGGGGTCGACGGCCGCGTGAACGGACCGCTTCACCAGCGCGGCCGCGTCAGCGGGCGTCAGACCGGTGAGTCTCAGCGTCGGAAGGTTCGCGTTCGCCTCGGTGAAGGCGCACCGCTCGGCGTCCCGTGCGGTGACCAGCACGGCAACGCCCTCGGCCTGCATACGCCGGAAGGCGAAGAGCAGCGCCTGGGCGCTCGTCTCGTCCATCCAGTGCGCGTCGTCCACCGCGACCAGCACGGGTGCCGCCGCCGCGGCATCGGTGAGCAGCGTCACCACGGCGGCTCCCAGGGTCAGCCGGTCCGGCGCCTTCCCGTCCTCCAGTGACAGGGCGACACGCAGAGCGCGCGCCTGAACCTCCGGCAGGCCACCCACCAGACCCTGTACGGGGCGGATGAGTTCACTGAGGCCGGCGAAGGCGAGTTCCGCCTCCATCTCGATTCCCGTCGCCCTGAGAACCCGCATTCCCACAGTCACGGCCTCGGTCACCGCCTCTTCCAGGAGCGCGGTTTTGCCGATTCCGGGTTCGCCGCGCAGTACGAGGAGCCCGCTGCGGCCTTGCCGCGCGTCGGAGAGGAGCAGCAGTAACCGGTCTTTCTCCTCACCACGTGACAGCAGCCCGTGCTGTTCACGGCCAGGCGTCATGGCAACCCCCTGGAAAAGCGACGGCCGACGGTGCTGACGCGCGAGCACCTGTCTCCATTGTGGGCGCTCGACGGCGGCTGCGGCGGAGACTAGGGAATTTACGGATATCCCTCGGTCGGCTCATCGCGCCAGAGTTGTTCTTCTCCAGCCCGCCCGGGCCGGAAAAAGAGAAGGGGATCGCGATGAGCAACCTGTACACGGGGCAGATGGCCCCGCCCCCGCCGCCCGTGCCGACGGTCACCGGCCAGCTGATCAACGACGTCCGTCCATTCGGGAATGCCAGCGGCACCGTCGCGGCGGCCACCCAGCTGGCGTGGTTCGTGGGGCGGGGCGTTTGGCGAGCGATCGGCAAGTGACAGGGGACGCCGTCCTGCGGTGGGCCTGAGGGCACCGGCCTGGGACGCCCCCGCCCCGGGCCGGTGCCCACCGTTCATGACGCCCGCCCCGGCAGCCACCGTCCGCTGCCCGGCAACGACCGGGAACGACCGAGGAGGCCCCCCTCCGAGAGCCACCGGGAAACGCCCCTGAAACGGCCGGCAGCAGCCGACACCAACTGAGAAAAACCAAGAACGACCGAGAACAGCCAAGAACGACCGAGGAGGCACCATGTTGTCCGACAATCCGATCGCAGGGCCGGAAGCAGACCGATACGGTTTCGGCACCCACGCCAAAATCCTCTGCGACGCGATATCCGCGGCCGACGACCTGCCACTCACCATCGGCGTCTTCGGCCCCTGGGGGATGGGAAAGTCGAGTTTCATGAAGGTGTGCGAGGGATTGCTCAAGGCACACGACGTCAGGACGGTCTGGTTCAACCCGTGGAAGTACGACCAGAAGGACGAGATCTGGCACGCCCTCATCCAGACCGTGCTGGCTGAGATCGCCCACGACCTCGAGAAGCGACGGCAGTCCGGCGAGGAGACGCTGCGGGACCGGCTGACGCCAGCCCTGGACACCGTCAGGAAACTCAGCCGGGCGGCGGCCTGGCTGCTCGCCCGCCGAGCCGCCGGCCCTCTCACGGCAGGACTGCTGGCCCCCGAGGACATCGATGCCGTGCAGACCGCTCTCACCGCACCCGGAATGGACACATACCTGCACGTCAACCGCTTCGAGCAGGACTTCAGGGACGTCGTCGACACGTACACCGACGGCGGCCGACTCGTCCTGTTCATCGACGACCTGGACCGCTGCACCCCGGATGCCGCGATCACCGTGCTCGACTCCCTGAAGCTCTTCCTGGGAGACGGGTCCTGTGTCTTCGTCCTGGCCATGGACTACCAAATCGTCGCCGAGGCGGCCGCCAAACGTTTCGACAACGAACACACGGACGGCGTACGCGGGCGACAGTATCTGGAGAAGCTGATCCACTTCCCGTTCCATCTGCCCGGAGTTCCCTTCGAAGCCCTGCACCGGAATCTGCACGACCGGGTCACCGCGCTCGCGTTGACGGGGTCGCGGGAGCTGTGGGAGCTCATCGAGGTCGCTTTCGCGGCCAACCCGCGACGGGTGCGCCGCTTCGTCAACGGCCTGAACCACTCGGCCCTGACCCTGCACCAGCACAGCGACGCCCCAGGGCGCGAACGGCTGCTGCACGCGGGCACGCTGCTCGCCTTCCAGATCAAGCACCCGGACTTCTTCACCGCCCTGCAGAACGATCCGGGCGTCTGGGCGCGGTTCGACGAGGCCGAGTTCGCCAAGTCCGAACTCGGCGGCGGGGACGCGGAGCTCGCCAGGAACAACCCCGGTGCACGGCGGCTGATCGCCGCCGTGTCCTCGCGGCGCACGGGGTTCGACTTCCCCCCGCCGCCGACGCCCGCCGTGATCAGGCTGCTGACCGAAGTGCTGACGGTGAGCGGCGGAGCGGCCCCTGACGAGGTGATGACGCGTGGAGAGTGACATGGAACCCGACGTACGGTACGCCGTCGGCCTGGACATCGGTGACGGGGAGAGCTCCCTGTGCTGGCTGGAGACCCGTGGTCGCGGTGAAGCACGCGTGTACGACAGGGGGACCGAGGGCGCTGCGATCCTGACGGCCCTGGGCCGCGAACGCCTGGATCAGGGGGATTACCGGCACCTCATCGGTGAGGCGGCCGTACTGACGCGGAACGTCCTGCACTTCAGCGTCAACTTCAAGAACCGCCCCGACCCGGACACCTTGAATCCCCCCGACGCCGTGCGGTTCGCCCGGATCCTCCTCACCGAGTTCTTCTCCGAGCACCCGGAGGTCCGGAGGGACTGCGTGGTGTACGTGGGCCATCCCACGGGCTGGGACGCCGTGTCCGTGGCGGCGTACCGCCGGCATCTCTCGTCGACGAATCTGCCCGTACGTCTCGTAGCCGAGTCTCAGTCCGCCCTGGTCCACGTCCGGGACCGAAGGAGCGAACGGCGCGACACACACGGTCTCGACCGGGTACTGGTCGTCGACATCGGATCGTCCACGACCGACTTCACGTTCGTCGAAGACCTGATCCCGCGCAATCTTCCGCTGGGCTCCGACCTGGGCTGCCGAGTGATCGACGACAGGCTGGCCAGGATGGTGCGGCAGGCGTTCGCGGGAGACAAGGCGTTCACGGAGGCTCTCGATCAGGACGGCGCGGAGGAGACGTTGCGCCTGCTGTGTCGCTGGGCCAAGGAGGCGCAGTTCACGAGGGACGATGTGCGCCTCCAGCATCTCCAGGCTGGGTGCGACACCCGCTTCGTCCCCTTCATGAACCCGTCCTTCGGCTGGCTCAGAGGAGTGGACATCCCGCTGCGTGTGGTCCGTGCCCCTGGTGGCTGGGCGGAGCGCTTCTCGGACGTCCTGACAGGGGTGCGCGACGCGCTCGGCTCGGCAGAACCCGAGCTGGTCGTGCTCACCGGCGGCGGTTCGCGCATGCCCGTGGTACGCGAACTGTGCCTGAAAGCGTTCCCGAACGCGTCCGTCGAGCATGACGAGGCACCGTCCCTCGCCGTGACCCGAGGACTTGCCAGCGTCGGACGTCACCGGGTCAACGTGGCCCGGTTCCGGCACGACATCCTGGCGCTCAAGGACCGGCCGGAGTTCGAGGACAGGATTCGTACGGGCCTGCTCGACGCGTTCGACCAGGCCAGGAGCATCCTGCTGACCCGCCTGCTGGAAAAAGCCGAGGCGGAGCCCGTCGACGACCAGGACGAACAGGACATCGACGCGCTCATCCACCGGCTGACCGGGATGGACGAGGTCCTGGCCCGCCTGCGGATACGGCTCAACGCCGAGCTGACCCCCATGGCACTGGGCATCTGCCGCTCGTACGACATCCGGGACGACCAGTTCACCCTGGACATCGTCCTGCCCGGGGTCATCGGTACCGCCATCGGCGCACGGATCCGCCCCAAGTGGCGGACGCTGCGCGCCGCTCAGGGCGTGCTCAAAGCCTACGCCAGCCTGGGAAGCGTCGGCTTCTACGCGCTGCGGTTCGCGACGGCGGGCGCGAAGTGGTCCAGGAAGATCGGCGTCGCGGGAGCCGCGGTCGCCATCGGGCTGGGGCTCCCTCACGCCGCACTGACCGGCGCCCGCACGCTCATCCGCACGACGCTGGAGAAGGCGGAACTCGACCCCGCCGAGGTGACCGACGTCGTCGCCCAGGTGGCCGACCGGATCACCGCGCAGATGGATCGCCGCGCCCAGGAGGTGGAGCGCTTCGTCTCCGCCACGGCCCTGCCCTGACCGGGCGGTCGCGGGTGGTCCGGCCCGGTCACCGTCCCGACGGTGACCGGGCCGTGCCGGTCCTCGCGGCAGCCGCCCGGCCGCAGCGGCCGCGCCTGCTGGTCGCCGCCCGTGCGGAGGGCTCGGCCGGACGAACCCGGCCGAGCCCCCGACGGCGCCACTCCCCCGGCGCACCCGGCTCAGAAGGCGTTGCCGCGCGGCCGTCTCCTGTATTCCCGGACAACGGCTCCGGCCGCACGGCCCTCCTGGTCGTCTACTGGTCGTCTGCGCCGACTTCCAGTCCGCGGCCCGTGGCGACCGCCCTGACCCGACGCCCGCGCTGCGGGCACCAGCTCGCTGATCGCGATGAGCGAGCGAGCCCCGGTCAGCACCGCCGAGGCGGCTGCGCACAGCAACGCGAGGGCCGGATACCGCAGCCCTCGCGCATCGCGGGGATCGGCGACCAGAATCAGGAAACGCCGCAGGTCAGCGATATCGCTTGAGGTGAGGGGATCAGTCGGGGAGCCCAGTTGCCCCAGTGCGGAAGGGATGGGCGATGATGTTCGGGCAAGCACGGTCTCGCTCGGTTCTCATGGGTCTCGACAACCACATGATCACCAGCACCGTGCCTGCCCTCTCTCCGGAGTCCCTTGACGCACAACGGACATGACACCACGTCACTCACGAGACCGGCGAACCGGACCAATCCCAATCGCGCAATGCCCCTGGGCGAGGGGGACGCTGCGTGGGGCGCCGCCGCCCGCCGGGCTGCTCGGCTCCTCACCCAGAGGTGGCCGACCGAGGACTCCAGCGCGGTGCCCACCTGGTCCCTCCAGACCCTGGCCCTGTTCCTCTACGTTCATTTTTCCCTGTGTTGCCAGCGCAAGTGGTACCTCTGGGTATCAATATTGACCTGAATGAGCGAATTCAGTGATGCGCCAATAGTCCGAGCGCTTCAACGGGGAATGAAGCAGTTCATGGTCATCGGAGGAATTATTATTGGCGCAGTCGTGGGATTCGCGGGTCTGGTGTTTCTCGGTGTTGGACTCATCCTCTTCGTTCAAGGATCGGTGCGAGATCGCACCGCGCCGCGAGCGCAAGGGGTCGGTGAGGACACAAGGACGCCTTGGCAACTGATCTTCTGGCTGCTAAAAAGGTTGATCTCCATCATTTTTGCTGGCAAGGGGTATTCTGCTGGACAGCGGGGGATGGCGCACGGCCTAGTGCTTGCCGTCCTAGGAATTGTGTTGCTCTTCGGTGGGCTTGGCACTATTGCGGGCGTGGTGGCGACTGACCAGGCGAAAAAGGAAGCTGAAGAGACGGTTCAGTCTGCACCTCTTAGATGATTCACTGACGGTAGATCTTTCCCACTACGGCAATTTCGATCGGTACACCGTCAATGTCAAGCGGGAGATCGGGTCGGTCGTCCTTGCTCACAAGATTGACCTTGATCTTATAATTACCTCCACTTCCTCCGATGCCAACTCCATTCACTCTCCGGTCGTTGGCGAGGCGCGCAGCAAGGACCTTCTTTGCAACGCGGGCGGTTTCCAAGTCGGCCATATGTTCTCCGGTGTCACGACAATTTTGCTCTGAGTTGGATGAGTACTGGCTTGAGTGGGTTGACGTACGTGAGACCCGCACCGTTGGTCCCACCCTCATCACTGCCAGCGAACAAGAGGCCGATAGCCCCTTCGGAGCCAGGGTGCCATACCAGCGATCCGCTGTCGCCACCTTGGCTGAACGGGCTAGCGCCGGTCCCCTCGACCTCGATCTGCCCGTCGAAACGCAGAAACCCTGTTTCGTCGCCGTAGTCGATCCATATGTCATCCATGTCGATCGCAGTCACGACACCTGTTGTGCGCCCGGTCGTCCGACCGTCCTTGGCCACGAGCATGTCGCCCATCGGTTCGCGGACCCCGGTGAGATTGGGCTGCGGAGGGTCGAACGGGACGTCGTCGTTCAGTCTGCAAACGGCAGCGTCCATGACGTTCGCGCTCGCTCGTCGCGACCGCAGTTTCTCAACCTTTGACAGCGTTCCGATCGGGGTGGCTGGGGCGGCATTCGTCGCGTCGATGGGGCCAGGGTGCAGGATCGGATCACCTGGCGATCCCCGATCGCAAGCCGCGAGGACGTGATTGTTCGACAGAATGTAGACGCCGGTCTCGTCGGCCAACTCAACGAACGCCCCCAGGCTACCGGCAGTGACCAGCTGGTGACCGATAGATGCTCCTGGCTGCAACGGCGTTGCAGTGCCCTGCGCCTTGACTCGTCCGATGAATCGAATGTCGGACTCACCCGAAGCCTTCTTGTGAATCAGGGAAGCCAGCTGTTGAGTCTCGGGGGCCTTCCTTTGGAGGCGTACAGCAACCCCGTACTGCTTGGCACCCAAAACGGCAACGCCGATTCCGACACCACCCGTGTCAGGGAACATCGCTATCGGCAAATTTAGCGGGTGAGCGGCCATCGCCGATACACGTCTCCCGATTCGGGGGATAGCTGACTCCTCGCTTCTGAACTGGTCGAGAAGCTCATCCTTGAGTGCGCGAGCAGATTTGAGTTCCATGGCACCTCCTATTTAGAGGGGTGCGAAAGATTATCACTTCATGATGCGTTGCTCCGCGCGCAATTCCTGGTATCGCACTCCAGCTTCTTTAAGTATCTCTCCGCGGGCTCAACTTCGCGAACTGGAAAATTGACTGGAACAACGGCCAACACAATGAGCCGAGTTGCTGCTGAGGGATCAGGCAGCAGGCGAGCTTGAGGAACGTTTTGTGGATGCCGGCCCTGTGTTCCCATCGGATGCGCAGCCGTCGGGAGCCGTGGAGCCGCAAGGATGGGTCGGCAGCGCGGCGAGGTGTGCACCACCTAGCGCGACGTTCCGTACCGTCCGTGGTGACGACGCGGTGCGCTGCCCCTGATCCTGTGTCGGCGTCGGCTTAACGCGGACCCTCTGACGGCGCATCAAAAGTGACTCATGTGGTGATCTTCGTCTGACTCTGGCCTTGTTGATCAAGGTCAGGAGGAAGAGATGATCCTTGTGGAGGACTGGGCAGAGATCCGTCGGCTGCACCGGGCCGAGCAGATGCCGATCCGGGCGATCGCCCGGCACCTGGGCATCTCGAAGAACACGGTGAAACGGGCGCTCACGCATGACCGGCCGCCGAAGTACGAGAGACCGCTGAAGGGCTCGGCGGTCGACGCGGTCGAGGTACAGATCCGCGAGCTGCTCAGGGAGACGCCGACGATGCCGGCGACCGTGATCGCCGAGCGGATCGGCTGGGAACGCGGGATGACCATCTTGAAGGAGAGGGTGCGCTAGCTGCGGCCCGCCTACGTTCCGGTGGATCCGGTCTCGCGGACGGTCTATCGGCCCAGTGAACTGGCCCAGTGCGACCTGTGGTTTCCGGAGGCGGACATCCCGCTGGGCTATGGGCAGAGCGGCCGGCCGCCGGTCTTAGGCGTCGATCAACACTTGCTGTCCTGCCTGGCTTATCTCGGCGGTAGGGGCGTCGGCGACCATCTCGACCGTCACGTGCACCTTCCCGGGATCACCCACTTGCGCCGGGTATGCGGGATCGATGGGATAGCCGAGCAGCGTGGGACGGAAGGCGCGCTGTAGGCCATCAATGGGAATGTCCCATTCCGGTGTACTGGCCTGGGAGTTCTCGAGCGTCTCATTTGCAGGCCTCGGCGCTTCCTTCACATGATCCTGTCCCTTGAGGGGCCTCACCGCTCTGTCCCTTTCGCCATCTGACCGGCCAGATCCACGAGTTCGACCGGCTCATCGCTCGGACCCTGGAGTAGATCACCACCTCGCCCGACGGTTCGGGCACAGGGGACGGGCTCGAACCGTGAATCCCGCGCGCATGCCCAGTCCCCGGCTCCCACCCCGGCCGCTGGCCTGCGTTCACTCCACGCCGATGAGCAGCAGCATGCTCTGCTTGCCGCCCCGGTACACCACGGTGTCGACGGCGAGGTAGGACTCCCGGACCCTGGCCTCTAGGTGCTCGGCGACGGTCTCCGGGGCCTCGTCGCCGACGACCAGGGTGACCAGCTTGGCGCCGGCCTGGAGCATGCGGTCCAGGACGGTGACGGCGGTGGCGGTGACGTCCGAGCCGATCACCGCCACATCGCCGTCGATCAGGCCCAGGACGTCCCCGGCCTGGCAGATGCCGGCCGCGGTCCGGGACCGGGTTTCAGCGACGACGACGTCGGCGTAGCGGGTGGCGCCAGCCGCGGAGGTCATCGCGACGACGTCCTCGTCGAACGGGCGTTCCGGTTCGTGCACGGCCAGGGCGGCGATGCCCTGGACCGCCGAGCGGGTCGGGATCAGGGCCACGCGGATGCCCTCCGCCCTGGCTTGCTCGGCCGCCGCAACGGCCGAGCGGCGTAGGTCGACGTCGTTGGGCAGCAGCACTACCTCGCGCGCGTGGGCCCGCCGTACGGCCTCGACAAGTTCCCCGAGGGCGGGCGGCTCCCCAGGGCGGGCGAGCACGGTGGTCGCGCCAGCCTCGATGTGGAGCCTGGCCAGGCCCTCGCCGGGCACCACGGCGACCACGGCACGCTGAACACGCTCGCGTGAGGGTCGGCCGCCCCCGGTCGGCTGCCCCTCCGTACGCAGCAGTTGCAGCGACTCCTGCTCGGTGTCGTCGAGTGGAGCGAGCCGCTCGACGTCCGGCTCCTCTCGCATGATGATCTGCTCATCGGCCGGCGGCTCAGGGGTCTGCCCGATACGCACGGGCTGCTGATCCACGGTGTCATGGGACGCGGAAATGTCGCCGTAGACGTCCAACTGATCGGCGACCGCGCGCAACAGTCCGGCGATCTTCTTTCCGGACGCCCGGTCGGGGTAGCTGCCCCTTTTGAGCATCGGGGTGATGTTCTCAAGGAGGGTCGTCAGGTCCTGCATGATTAAGGCCAGTTCGTCGGGCTTCTTGCGTTGCGTCAGGGCAGCGGGGATTTCTGGAGCAGGACGACCGGGCAGGTGGAACCAGGCCGTGACCTCGCCCTCCTTGAGCTCCAGCCGGGCCGAGGAGTAGCGCTCGGGTTCGATGAAGCTGCCACCATGCCTGATCGCATCCTCGTACAGGGACTGAGAGGTGACGAGCACGAGGTTGGACCCCTCGGCGTCGAGCAGATGCCGGGCGACGGCGGAGTCGGCGAGCCGGCAGGCGAGGTCGATGGCGCGTCCGTGGATGCCTCGGGCGTCGTGCCGGACCGGGCCGAAGTTCATACCGATCCGCAGTCCCAGCGGCGCGCGTAGGAGACGGTTCTCGTGACGTAGGTTCTCGTGCACCTGGACCAGCCACAGGCCGATCAGTTGGGTCACCGGAATCCGCGCGGACACGGACACCGACAGCAGTACGCCGTCGCCGCGATCCTCCATGTGGACGGCGTCCGGCGCCACGTTGGCTTGGGTGAATGCCGTCTCCAGCACCCGGTATATCCGCTCGTGCGTACGCGGCATGTCCATGTCGCCGTACGCGCCTGAACGCTGGGCGTCGACGCTGATCACCAACTCGTAGCGCGCTTCGACGAGTTCCAGAGCATCGTGGTTCCGTGTCCACTGCCTGCCCTGTCCGCTTCCGCTTGCCGTCTCTATCAGAGTCTTGTGCTGCCCCAGCCCGCTCGGATGGACTGCGCGGCTACCTGAGGCCCTGGCAAGAAGCGAGCGGAAGTGGCGCGCCAAGGTGCGGTAGAGCTCCGTGGCCTGGGGGTTGCCGTCCGGTATCTCCGGAATGGTGGCAGCAGCGCCGCGTTGTGGTTTGCTCGGCGATTCTGCTGTTAGGCCAGCCGCAGGGCGGCGTCTGGTTTCGGGCAGAGGATCCGTTGCCTCGACTCCCAGCAGCCGCGCCGTAGTAGCCGCCGCATAGGCAATAGGGCGGATGCCCGTCGCCAGGGTTTCATCAGCGTGGGGAGAATGCAGGACAACCGGGATTCCGTGAGGTGTTTGAAGGTGGGCGGCGAGGTGGTCGCTGAGGGCGAAGTGAGTGTCCCAGAGTTGGTCTCGGGTGAGCAGGCTGGTCACGTGGGCGGCTGCCGCGGGGTGGAAGTGGTAGAGCATGTCGGCCGATTCGCAGCGGGTGGCAGTGAGGAGGCCGGCGGTGAGGAACTCGGCGGTGTCGGCCAGGGTGGCTTCCGGGACAAGGCGGTCGCGGAGCACGTCGAGGACGGGCAGCGTAAAGGAACCGAGTGGGGAGGCCGCGATGGCGAGGCGGACTGCGGGAGACTGCCGGTCGTCCGTGAATGCCTCGGCATGGGCGCGTACCTGGTCGTTGGTGAGTGCCGCGTCGGGCTGGCTGGTTGGGCCTTGTTGGCGGCGTCGCAGGGGTGGCCGGCCAGTGGCGGGGACAAGGACGGCCTCGCAGCCGGACGGGTCAGTGCGCATCAAAGTGCGGGCCCACTCGAGGACCTGGTCGGGGGCCAATTGCAGGACGGGCAGCGCTTGCCAGGGTTTCGTCCTCTCGGTTTCACGGAGAAGACGAGGGCGGCGGTAGGACAGGAGACGGCCGGGAGAGGCGGGGACGGTCGCGGTCGCTGTGGTGTGGGGGAGGTCGAGGCCGGAGCGCTGCCAGAGCCGCTTGGGCAGCGGGTTGATGAGGGCGACCGGGGCGGTGCGACCCCAGGTGTGAAGCGTCCGCCACAGGGCGTCTTGCCGCCAAGCCGGTGCAGCGCAGTCGGAGACGACGAGGAGGAGGCGGCGCGCTGGCTGGGTGTGGTGGGCGGCGTCCGGGTGCATGGAGAGGGCACTGCCGTGGTGGTCGTGCAGGACTGGGGTGTCGGCGGCCGGGTGCTCGAGGTGCCAGACGCGTACGTCACGGAAGGCGGCCAGGGCGCGCAGCATTTTGGTGAAAGCGCGGACCGTCTCGTCCCACACCGCCATGGCGGTACCACGGTCAAGGACAACGATCACCTCCAGCCATGGCTCCGGCGCCGGAGTGAGCCGGGGGATGAGCATCCCGGTACGGGTGTAATGCTCGACGGTGGCGTCGATGTCGAGGCGACGATGGACGCCTGAGAGCCAAGGTCGGCGCAGCGGGCGCAGCGCACGGCCGATGTCGAGGGCGTCGGGGAGGGCATCGGCACGGCCAACGCTCACTCGTTTTCCGGGAATCGTGTGAGCGCCGACCTGGTCCCCGAGCCACACCGAGGCAACAGGCTCATGGGCGGTGTCCGTCGCGCCCCCACTTCCCGATGCCTGGCTGCCTTCTGCCTGGGTGGTGGTGTCGGCCTGGCCTTGTTTCCGGCGCTGCGCCGTGGAGTCCGCGGCATCGGGGGACGGGCTGCTGGGGCCCCAGTCGGCGTGTGCCCAGGCAGACGCGAGGAGGACTGCGTCGAGGAGCTCCTTGACGTCGATGTCGCCGCCGCCCGCCAGCGCAAGCCGGGCCAGACGGGCGGCGGCGTCCTCAGCCACGCCCCAACCCTCGCAGCAGCATGTCCTCCAAGCGCTGCCTCTGGCCCAGGTCCGGTACATGGTCGCCGCGCAGAAGATAAACGGCGTTCAGGAGCTGGTCGATCGCGACGTACTCGCCGTCGTTCAGCTTCTTGAGGAAGGTCTGCACGAGGGCGACGGTGGCGCTGTCCTCAATATCGCCGAGATGGGCGGCGACGATACCAGTGAGGGTCTCCTGGGAGAGGGGTGGCATCTCGAAGCGGATGCAGCGGCGCAGGAAGGGCGCGGGGAAGTCGCGTTCGCCGTTGCTAGTCAGCACGATGACCGGGAACTCGGTGCACTGGACCCAGCCGTCCTCGATGGTGCGCTTGCCGTCCTTGTCGGCGGTGCGGACCTGGATGTCGGGCTTGGGATGCCTGGCCAGGTCAGGGATCTCGAAGCCGCCGCGCTCCAGGACGTCGAGGAGGTCGCTTGGCAGGTCGAGGTCGCTCTTGTCGATCTCGTCGATCAGCAGTGCGCGGGGGCGGTCGCCGGGGAGGAGCGCGGTACCCAGGGCGCCAAGCTGAACGAATTCGCCGATGTCATCCTCGTGGTCGTCGCCCTCTGGCCGGGCCTTGCCATCGAGGGTGCGCAGGTTGTGGGCGTGAATGCGGCCGAGAGCGTCGTAGCGGTAGAGCGCGTCGCCGAGCGTGCTGCGGGAGGTGATGTGCCAGTGGAGTACCTCGCCCAGGTCGAGCTCGGCAGCGATCTGGCCAATGATGGTGGACTTTCCGGAGCCCGCGCGGCCAGTCAGCAGCAGAGGACGACGCAGATACAGCGCGGCGTTCACCGCGTCGACGAGGTCGGGGACCGGGCGGTAAGTGGTGGCGGGGTCCTTGCGCAAGTCAGTTTCCTGCTGCCGAGCGGGGGCGCGCCACGGGGGCGGTGCCGGCAGCTCGGCACGGATCTTCGGGGGGACTCCAGTGCCCCTGTAGTACGGGGTCCAACTCATGCTCGCTCCTTGGACGTCATCTCGTCGGGTGCTCTTACGGCCGCCCTCGCCCGTCTCCGGCAGAACACCTGCCAGTCGTTGTCATGCCAAGCGACGCGCACGGCCGCAAGAGGACCGAGATCATCATCGCGGCTCTGGCCGACCCCACTCAGCTGCTGCCGGTAGGCGTGCGCGATCTGCTGTGGTAGGGCCTGCCAGTGTTTCCCAACAGATGCCTTGGTGACCTGCTTGTCGCTGACATCCTTCTGCCGTGGCCAGACCAGCGCGGGTGTGTGCTCAAGGAGTTCCTGCGCCACGAAGTCCCAGTCCGTTTCCGGCAGGGAGGTCAGCGCCCATACTTGCTGTCCGAAGCCGTGATTGCTCAGATACTCCTGCAGTTGTTCAACGCTCCCCAGCTGTTCGACACGGAGCCATTTGGGGCCGGAGCAGTTGCTGTCATCCAGGGAGACCAGCAGTTGTTCACCCACCTGGAGCATGTCGTCGACCGTGGCGCCAGGAGGAGGCGTCAGCAGGCCGGACCAGCGAGTTGTGACGGTGTAGTTGACACCGAGCTTCTGTCTGCGGACGACGTGCTCCTCCGGAGGGCAGTCCAGTAGCGCCAGGGTGGGCACGGCCACGTCGATGTACCGCAACCGCTTCCCCGCGATGTTCGCCCAAGGGGCCACCCACGCGACGGCTTCGGTCAGGGCCGACTTCAGATCTTCGTTTCTGGGACCACAGGGGAAGCGCTGGTTGCCGAGCACGGCTTGGCCGAAGAGCAACCAGGCATCCACGCGGACGACTCTCTCGCCTCCGTCGTCGGCAAGCACCAGAACCAGCCGTGGGGCCCATTCGCCGTGGGGTTGGTGGTTCAGCTCGCGCAGGCGACTGTTGACCGTGGCGGTGAGCTCGAGGTCCTGCGCCCAGATGACGACATCTTCTGGCAGCTGATCTCCGTGTCCCGTCACGTGGGTCATGGCCGCAACCAGATGAGCCAAGGCGCGGTGCTGGCCCGCTGCGGTGCCCCCATGATGAGCGGCGTACTCGACTACATCCCGAAGTGTCCGGGGTGGTTCATGCTGGACGAAATGCAGAGGAAGGCCGGCCAACATACTGGCCAGCCGCAGGCTGTCTTCGGTCAGGCCCGGGCCGAATACCTTGTTAGCGACGTTCAGCGTCTTGCGGCCAACCTCCAGCTCGGCCTGCACCTCGCGCAGCCGGTGGACAGCGGCCCAGGAGCCGCCGCATGCCGTCTGCTCGTTTTCCTTCAACCATGCAGCAAGCTGGTCTTCTGTCGACAACCGCAGGTTGGCGTCGATCCTCCGGACGGCGTCCCGCACCGCCTTACTCGCGATCGATCCGAGTGCGCGGTTGAGGAATGCGGCGCGATTCCGGGCCAGCCAGAGGGCATCACCGAAATACGGGCCTCCGTCGAAAAGGCTCCGCCCCGGCTGCTGCCCGTGGATCCGCTCGCGGAGCTGCTCCATCAAGTCGTCGTCAACCTTCAGGACCTTCCCGGCACCGGGCAGACCCTCCTCGATCAGACGGGTGAGTTCCGTACTCAGCCGCATGTCGAACGCCTCCTCCTTCGCGGTGGCCGCGAAGAGGAGGGAGAACCGCACATTGCCCTCCTGCCGTCCGGAGGTGATCACCGGAGTGGCCGGTACCGCGCCGCCGGAGAGGCAGGTATCGACAATGGCGATCACACCCGTCAGACCAGGGTGGTTAAGGGCGTCGCCAAGCAGGGAGGGGACATTCACGTTGGAAAGCGGCGGGGCGTTCTTCCTGCCGGACGTTACGAAGTACAGCGGAGCGCCCTCAGCGCCCTCGCCATGACCGAGCAGGGCGAGTACGAGGGGACCGCCGTCCCGCTGTGCGACCTGAGCGGCCTGCTCCACGGCTTCATGCACCTGACTCTTGCCCAGGCTGGTGCCGATCAGCAGGGAGTCCGCACCGCGGTCCACGCAACCCCCCAGCTTCGGGTCCACCAGGACGGCGTGCAGGGCACGGGCAGCATCCTCCAGCCCGTCCAACCTTGCACCGCCTTCACACTGTGCGCCCACGACGAGCACGTTGCGCGGCGGGTTCGTAGCAGCGGTCACGGCCGGAGGGCCTCGATCACCGGGCGGGCCACAGTCCCGTGCTCCAGGTACTTCGTGGCGGTGTGCGTCCACAGCCCGCGGGAGTCAACGCGCTCTGTCACGGCCTTGACACCGCTCCGACTCGGGTGAATCCAGTCGGCCAGATGCGGGCGGCCCACCACGATGTCGTCACGATCCCAGAAGTTGAGCCAGGAGGCGACGTTCGCCGGGCAGGCCGCCGGGGTTGGCACCAGACGATCCAGAACCACCGCTCCCAGAGCCAGAGGCGAGCCCAAGGTCATCCAGAGAGGGACCGCTCCCTCGTACTCGTGCAGCGCCTCGTAGGCAACGACGGTGCCCAGGCTGTGCGAGACCACCACGAGAGGTCGATCAGAGTCCAGGCCGTCGAGCACCCGTGCACGGATAGCCGTCCCCAGCTCCGCCTTCCTGGTCCGGCGGTCCAAGTAACGGCCGACCTGGGCAAGCTGGGACAGGACCGCCCAGCCGTTCATCCACTGCGCCGCTTGACGCACCCCCGGGAAGCGCAGCATGGTCGTTGTGACGCCGACCAGCCGACGGGCTATGTCTCCCACGCCTTGGGCCTGTCTCTCCTGGACCGCGGCGTCGAGCTGGAAACGCGCGTCACGGATGACCCGGGCATCCTGAGGGCTGCTCTCGAACGGGAACTGCTCGGCGAGCTCCTCCAACATCGAGTCAAGTAGCTCTGCAAGGAAGGGAACTTCATGCTCGTGGAGTTCACCGCCTGCGTCGCCCTGGGCTCCTCGGCGGTTGAACAGGTCGCTGTAGTTGGCGAACGTGACGTCCGCCAACCAGCCCTGTGTCAGCGCGGAGATCGCATCGGCCATCTCGGCGTCCCGCGCTCCGGCGGCCAAAGCTTCCAGCCACCTGCGGCGGTCAGTGGCGGTGTGCCGAAGGTCGCCGATGCCGTGCACGAACAACAGTTGAGGCTTCCCCGTGGCCATGACGCCCCCTCTTTACTTGGCAGAAGAACATTCTGCTGTATCTGGGATCGCGGGGCAGCAGAACCACACGTTTGTGCCAGTAGCTTCAAGAAGGGTTGACACCACGTCAGGAAGCGGACCTTCTACCTTGCCACAACTCCTCTCGGCTGCCGCAGCTGACCGTGCCATCCCTGTTCTGTATCCGCGCCGCCTCCCTGATGGCGCTGCTCTCGTGGGCGTTGTGGAACGTCCATCAACCGCCTCACCCTGACGGTCTCGGGCTTCGCGGGTAACCAGCCAGCGGTGTACGCCACGTCCTGCTCACCGGGGTCGGTGAGCCGCACTCGATGCTGGGCCGTGGATCAAGAGCACTCCCTGGAGGTCTCGTTCCGGCCGCTGCCACGGGGCGAACCATCAGTCAGAAGCTTGTCTCACCGCGCTGTCCCTTGGGACGGACAAAGGGCGCCCACAATAAGAAAGGGACGCGCGAAATACGAACCTACACGTGCGCGAGGGCCAGCAGCTCATCGTCAACCCCCGCCTGCGGCAACAAGTATGCGTTCGGAAGAACGGCTTCGTCGTGACCGCACTCCCGGGCAAGCGGATAGGAGCGAACGGCCTCCCGGTACGCGTAGATCTGCAAGGGTCCCGGCACCAGAGTGGAGGCGTAGATCTGGATGCACCGTGCCCCGTGCCATGGCACTCCCCAAATGCTGGGCAGGCCCAGATCTGACGACGGCCTCGCCGAGCCTGCGTTCCGGCGCGTCCCGTTCCGCACGCTCGCTGTCATCGCGGCCACTGTCCGTACACCAAGGCGTCCCCCTATATGCCGTGTGCGACTGATGTCATTGCTCAACACCGCTGGAATGCTGCGCAGTTGATAGCCGCGGGTGGTCATGAGGTGTCCCCGCTCGCCCCGAGGGCCGTGAGCTCGTCTTCGAGGCCCTCAAGGTCACCGAGCAGACGGCGAATGGCGGTCTGGCGCTCGCGCCAGTACCGCTTCAGATCCACCTCCGCGTCTTGAGGCAGGTCGTACTCGGCGGTGGTGGCGCCGTAGAAGCTGAACAGCATGTACAGCAGTGCGATCCGGGCACAGGCCCGGACCTCTCGCATCGGCAGGCTGGGATGCTCCGAGCGGTAGGCACTCACCATGGCCAGGGCGCAGGCAGTCCACTCGGTGCTGGTCGCGACCGTGCGTGGGTCGAACGCCGCTCGCCCCAGCTCCCAGACAGGCAGCGCGCTGGCGCAGCGGAAGTCGATGATGCCGGTGACGGCATCATCGAGGGTGATCAGATTGGTGCGGGTGAGATCCGCGTGCAGCGCCTGCTCCACGAGCGTCTCGGGCAGTTGTTTCCTCAGGGCGGCGGCGTGAGTACGTAAGTCCGTACGCCGCTGGTCGAGGTCCACTCGTAGCTGGTCAAGGTGGTCGTGGCCTTGCCGTGTGGCTCTGGCCATCACGGTGTCGCACTTTGCTACCGCGCCCTCGACGGACTCCGTCCGCCAGCGGGTCTGCTGCATGCGCCTGGGCAGCGGGTACGCGGCGAGCGCACGGTGCATGCGTCCCATGACGACGCCGATGTGTTCGGCGAGGGGGATCGTCATCGCTGATGTGGTCACCCGGCCCAGGACCTCGTCGACAACCGCCCATGCGCTGCCTTCCGCGATGGTGACCAGGTTGTCGTCGGCGTCGGGCCACACGCGTGGAACTGGGAGTTCTGCGGCTCGGCAGTATTCCGACATGTCCCACGCGTTGCGTGCCTCGTCCAGGTCGGCCATCGCCGGGTACTGCTTGACGAACAATCGCAGCCCGTCGTCGGTCAGGACTCGTCGGTTGATCGTGTCCGTGCCCATGTGTACCGGCTCGACGAGGTCGACGACGAGTCCGTACCGATCCTCCAGCACGTCAGCGACCAACGCCGCGCCCTGCTCTGCTTCGTCCATAGGGATCACAGGCCTTCGTTTGCCAACGGACGACGTGCCGTGAGGAGGGTGAACGCGTTGCCCTCCGTGAGCACTTCTCCGTCGGCGAAGGGGGTAAGGGCGACGGGGACGCCCACGGGAAAGCGTCGGTAGCGGGCGGACATTCCGGCGAAGGTATTCACGCGCGCCACCCGCTCCACACGCTCTTGCCGGTCTCCAGGCGCAGGTTCTCCAGCATGGTGTGGGCTTCGTCGACCAGGCCGATGTCGTGATGCTGGATACCCCAGGCCAGGGAGTCGACAGCATCCAGGGCCCCGTACGCCCGGCACGCCGCCAGGTCCTCCTCGGTGAGCGTGCTGCCGTACCCGTGGTGGAACGCGGCGTTGAGGTCCGGGTTCTGATGCAGGATCCGGTAGCGCAGGCGGCTGAGATCCCGGCGGGGTGCCGGCTGGAGCTCGGCGCGTTCGAAGTCGATGACCCTCAGCAGTTGCTCGGACTCGTCCCACATCCAGTTCTTCGGCATGTAGTCGCCGTGCCCGGCGACCTGGGGCAGCCGTGGGGGCGGCACGCTCAGGAGGGCTCGTACTGTTGAGAGTTGGTCCCTGGGCACGTACGCCGTGGCAGGCACGAGGACCTTCGACACCGTCTCTTCCCACTCGCCCTCGGTCGTGTCCGCAGTGGGTTCGCCGCTGGCCGCCGCGTGATGGCG
This sequence comes from Streptomyces sp. NPDC000878, assembly GCF_053599695.1. Lineage (NCBI taxonomy): Bacteria > Bacillati > Actinomycetota > Actinomycetes > Kitasatosporales > Streptomycetaceae > Streptomyces > Streptomyces sp. NPDC000878. The sequence continues at coordinate 93,534 of NZ_JBSFMT010000028.1, forward strand.
AGCAAGGAGCTCACCCGCCTGCTCGTAGGCCTTGCGCTTTTGCTCGGCCGGCAGCCGGAGCGAGTCGAGGCTGCGTCCGGGCACAGCGGTCACCAGGACGGTGTGTGAGACGGCCTCGGAGGCGACGAGGTCGGGCGTCCGGCCCTCGCCGAGGGAGACCGTCCACTTGCGATAAGCATCGACCTCGCGTCGGTGCAGCTTGGGGCCCACGTGCTGTTTGGCGAACCAGCGTCGGCCCCCGGGCGCGTGGACTTCCCAGAGGGACGGCCTGATGGTGCCGGGGCGGGGGTGCTCGGCAACCACGGTGTACGTCTTGGTTACCGACTCCACCAGTTGGTGGAGTGCGCCGGGCATGTTCGTCACCTCGGTGCGCCCTTTCGTTCGCCAAGCCACCCAGCCATATGCGCGCACAGTATGTGACTGGGTGGATTCTTTAGGTATTCGCGTGTGCGTGCGTAGCCTGCCAAAAGGCACTGACAACGGGCGCTGAACTGGGCGTTTCCCACTCGATAGAGCCGACCCTGTACGTGCCCGTATCCCCGGCTCAGCCGGGTCGGCGCATGGGCTGCAGCCGCACAGGCACCGTGCGGTGCCCGTTGACGAGGAGGCTCGCCACCGGTTCGAGCTCCTCGGGCGGCACGGCGAGAGCAATGTCCGGGAAACCGTCGAAGAGGGCAGGCAGCACGGCTCGCGCTTCTGCGCGGGCCAGGGGAGCGCCGAGGCAGAAGTGAGCGCCGTGTCCGAAAGCGAGATGCTGCTTGTCCTCCCGCATGACGTCGAAGGCTCCCGCGGTGGCGCCGTGCAGGTTCGGATGGCGGCCGGCGGCGCCGTACGAGGCGAGGATCGCCTCGCCCTGGCGGATCACGATCCCGTCGGGGAGGGGGATGTCCTCGACGGCGTATCGAAGCGGCAGGTGGCTGATGGGGGCGGCGTAGCGGAGGGACTCCTCGATCACGTCGTCCCACGACGCGCGCCCCGCGCGGACGTGAGCGAGCTGGTCGGGGCGGGTGAGCAGCGCGGTGACGGCTTGATCGAGCAGGTTGACGGTCGTCTCGTAGCCGGCGCTGATGATCAGGAGCAGCGTGTCCAGGAGTTCCTGCTCCGTGAGAACGGAGCCGTCGCCCTCTTCGTCGCGTACGTCGATGAGCGTCGACGTGATGTCCTCGCCGGGGGTGGCCCGCTTCGAGGCGACCAGTTCGATGAGGATGCCGTACAGGGCCATGGTGTTGGCGCGGGCCTCCTCGCTGCCGAGCGTGGTGTCGAAGACTCCGTCGACCACGGTCCGGAAGCGGGGCCACACGTCCTCGGTCAGACCCATGAGATCGCCAATGACCTGGATTGGCAGGGGGAAGGCGAGGGCCTCGCGCAGTTCGACGACCTCGCCGGGCTGTGTCCGGGCTATCCGGTCGATGAGGCGGTCCGTGATCTGTTCGATGCGCGGCACCATCTCAGCGGTACGTCGGGCGGTGAACGCCTTGCTGACGAGACGCCTCAACCGCCGATGGTTGTCTCCGTAGGCGGTGAACATGTTGTCCACGCCGACCCACAGGGCCAGCGGCCACTTCTCGGTGATCTCGCCGCTGATGAACGCCGGCCAGTGCCTGCTGGCGTCCTTGGACACCCGGGCGTCGTTCAGAAGGCCTTTGAGGACGGCCGGGTCGCTGACCGACCAGGCGGTCACGCCGAGGATGTCCACGAGCGTGGCGGGACCGGCGGCGTGGAGGGCGTCTTCTTCGGCCGCGCGCGCACGGCCGATGGGGTCGAGGACGAGGGGCAGGGTGCGGTCCATGTCGGGTTCTCCCTAGCTCAGAGTGAGGCGCGGCGACGGGGGGAAGTGGACCGGTAGGCCGGTCAGGGAGCGGTGGAACGGGCCGGGGCGGTAGGTGAGGTGGGCGGCGGGGACGGCAAGTTCCATTTCTGGGAGGGCGTCGAGGATCTGCTCGATGGCCACCTGGGCGATGAGGTAGGCCAGGGGCTGGGCGGGGCAGCCATGGGGCCCGGCGCTCCACGTCAGGTGGGAGCGGTTGCCGGCCCGCTGGTCGGAGATGACTGCGGGGTCGTTGTTACAGGCGGCCATGCTGATGACGACCGGCTGATGGGCGGGCAGGACAACGCCGTCGATCTCAACCGGACGTGGCGGATACGACACGCAGAAGTTGGCCAGCGGAGGGTCCACGAAGAGCAGCTCGTCGAGAGCGTCGCGGACGCTGAGGCTCCCCCGGAGCACGTCGCCGGAGTACCGCTCGTCGCTGACGATCAGCAGAAGGGTGTTCGCGATGACGTTCTGCTCAGGCTCGATGCCGGCGCCGTAGAGGGTGACCAGCTGGTGTATCAGCTCCAGCTCGTTCAGCTGCGTCGGGTGGCTCAACAGGCCGGTGGTGACATCCATGCCCGGATGGCGGCGCTTGAGGTCGACAAGTTCGCTGAGAGCCTCGGAGAGCATGGCGTTGCCGGCCTCGGCGTTCACGCCGTCGAAGATCGCGGCCATCCCGCCGGCTACACGCTGGCCGATCTCCGGTGGGCAGCCGAGGATCGCGTTGAGGACCTGGAAGGCCAGAGGTTGTGCGTACTGCGTCAGCAGGTCCGCATGGCCCGCCTCGCACATCTCGTTGATCAGGGGAATGGCGATCTGTTCCACCATGGCCTGCAGTTCGTGCTGGCGGACATGGTCGAGGGCGGACGTGTTCGCGGCACGGTAACGAGCGTGAGCGGGACCGGAATTGCGCAGCGCGTTGGGGCGGTGCTCCAGCATCGGCAGGACTGGGCAGTGTGCGGGGACGCCTTGTTGCCAGACCCGCGGATCGGCGGGGAACCGCAGGGGGTCGTGAAGGATGCGGACCGCGGTCTGATAGCCGATCACCAGCGTGGCGGGCACATCGGGGTCCAGGTAGACCGGGGCCAGTGTTCCGTGTTGGTCCCGCATCTGCGTGTAGAAGCGGGAGGGATCAGCTGCGAACTCCGGTGCGTACATCGCGAACCGCGTCTGACCGACGTGAGCGCGGTGGCCGGCTTGCGATGGTGGTGGCGGCATCGTCACGACAGGTGCTCCAGTCGGCTGGATCGGTGAAGGTATTCGACGAACGCGATCAGCGCGTGGATGGAGGACACTTCGTCGCGGGCGTCGCAGGACGTGACCACCACGTCGTCGTCGAGGGCCAGGGCCCGGCGGACCTCGTCGAGGTCGAACCGTTGAGCGCCGTCCCATTCGTTGACGGCGACTCCGAACGGCAGGCCGCGTTCTTCGAAGAGCGCGAGAACCGCGTCGGAGTCCTGGAGCCGACGGGTGTCAACGAGGACCAGCGCGCCCAGCGCCCCGTGGAAGAGGTGCTCCCAGAAGGGGGTGAACCGGTTCTGTCCGGGGGTGCCGAACAGGTAGAGGGCCAGCCGGGGGCTGAGGGTGCGGCGGCCGAAGTCGAAGGCGACCGTCGTCTCCGTCTTGCTGGGCAGGCCGGCGAGGTCGTCGATGCCGGTGCTGGCTTCTGTGATCGGCTCCTCGGTCCTCAGCGGTCTGATCTCCGACACGCTGCCAACCAGAGTCGTCTTGCCTGCTCCGAAGTGGCCGGCGATCAGGATCTTTGCTGACCGGGTCACGGTGGCTGGGAGGTATTGGTGCTCAGACGAGAGCACGGAGTCCATTGAGCACTTCCTCAATAACGCTGATGTCCGGCTGGTCGGCCGGTGCCGGGGCGTTGAGGTGGCCGGTGTCGAGAAGTCCGGAGACGACGATGAGAGCGACGGTGGGAGGCAGATCGAGGAGCGAGGCGATCTCGGCGATCACGATCGGCCCGTTGCAGATCCGCAGGACCCGCCGGGCTTCGACGTCGAGGCCGTGGAGCGGGCGGTCTGCGGCGCGAACCAGAGTCGTCAGGGTCAGGCCGTCGCGGGACGGTGACGAGTGCCCTCGTGTCCGGACATACGCTCGGACCATGTCGGGATCGCGCCGCAGAGCGCTCATGGCCGAGCGCCGCCTTCGTCACCCTTGTCCCGTGCCGGGCTGGACAGTTCCGCACCAAGGCGCTCGGTCAGTCCGTTCATCCGGTAGGTGAGGATTTCGGCGTCCACCGTCTCGGTCGTCGAGACCGCCAACAACGCGTTGTGGCCGACCGTCTTGACGAACAGGAGTCCCTCGTCGAACTCGGCCACGACCTGGCGCAGGCCGTTCTTCTTGCCACCGGTGTACGGGGCCAACGCGACGCCAATGGAGTGAAAGCCGCTGGTGGACGCGGCGACCTTGTCTGCCGTGTCACGGTCCACCGATTCCGAGTAGCCCAGGGCGAGACCGTCCGTGGCCAGAAGGACGGCGTAGCTGACATCCGGCATGCTCGTGAGGTCCCCGAGCATCCAGCCGAGCCTGTTCACCTGCGTCGTCATGATTCGAGGGGCCTTTCTTGCTGGTCGGGGTGTACGTCGGTGTCCCTGGCGCGATCCTGCGGGGGTGCGGCCGTGCCGCGAGCCTGTCTGTTTGCCTGCTGCCAGGCGCCGATGACCGCGGGCCGGGCCGGTTCGGTACTCGTACGGCGCCCGGCAGCAGCCTGTTGCTGCGGATGCACCGGTTGGCGAGACGTGCGCGTCGGCAGTCCGTTCTCCGTCAGAGCGGGGGAGGAAGGCGCAGGCGCCGCGACGTGGGCGGGCCGCGGAGCCGGTTCGAGCTCAGCCGCAGCGGTGGTGAGAAGGTCCTCGGGCAGGAAGACCGAGGCGCACATCCCGCCGTAGCGGTTGGAGTCCGTGAGCACCACCTTCATGCCGTACCGGCGGGCAAGGAGCGCGATCACCGGGAAGCCGACCCTCGGGTGCGCCTCCAGGGTGAGGATGTCGACCTCCTGGCGGCCGTCCAGGATGCGCCGCGCGCGCTTCAGTTCCTCCTCGCTCATGCGCTTGCCGGCGTCGTCGATGAGGAGAGTGATTCCGTGGTGGCCGTGCTGGGCGTTCACCTCCACCTGAGTCTGAGGCGGCGAATAGCGTGCGGCGTTGTCGAGGAGGTGGCTCAGGATGAGCTTCACCGGCCCGACCATGCGGGCGATCACTGCCCGGTCAGACGCGTACGGGTGGACCCGTGCGTAGTCGGGAATCGCTCCCTGGGCCGCCCCTACGATGTCCGTGAGTGTGCTGGCGGGCCACCGCTGCCCGAGGAGCCCTCCAGCGAGCACGACGTATGACTGTGCCTGGTGGAGCATCTGCTGGACACCGTGATCGATCTTGGTCAGCGTCGCGAAGACGGCACTGCCGTGATGTCGCCGGAGCGCCTGGGCCACCTCGCTGCTCACGTTGATGCCGGTGCTCACCATCGCGGTGGCGAACGCCTTGACGGCTGCCTTCGCCGACTCGCGCGCCTCGGCTTCGACTTGCTGACGTGTCGAGACCGCCGTCGCGCCCTGCACTCGATGCAGGTCAGCGACATACTCCTCGCCGAGGATCCGGAGATTCTCCACGAAATCCGAACCGGCGAGACAGTCCGGGACCACGAACACCGCCGAGGCCGGCTCTGTCGACTGGAGCGAGGCCGCGACCGTTTCGAGGCCCTGCGAAAGCAGCGCGACCAGGGCCAAGTCCTGGGCAACGGCGGTCTCTTGCCAATGCACGGCCTGGGCACGGTGCTTGGCGGAGAGCCATGCGAAGTATGCGGCCAGCCCGAGCGCGACAACGAGCACCGCGGCCAGACCAACGGATGCCACGACGGCTGTTTCGTGTCTCATCGGATCTCTCACTGGGGTCGAAGTGGACTGCGACAGGGCAACAGGACCGGCAAGTTGATGGACCGCCGGGCTGGCGACAGTTGGATGGAGTCCAAGGGGGCCCGCTCGTGTCGCCCAGGTCATCGGCGGTGGCCTAGAACTTGATCCCGCCGATCATGCGCGCCAGGCTCGTTGTGGCCTCAGAGATCGTTGGCGCGATTGAGGAACTGGCCAGGTAGAAGCCGAGGAGGGTGCAGACCACCGCGTGCCCGGCGTTGAGCCCGCCCTTCTTGACGAGCAGGAACGTGATAATCGCCAGGAGGACGACGGCCGAGATGCTAAACGCCATGCAGGGCCTCCCTGTTGCGCACGCCGGCCGACCGTGTCAGGGCGAGCCAGTGATGGAGCGCGGCGCTGTCGGTGCCTTCCGGATATCCGTCAGGGGGAAGCAGCCATACCGTCGAGCAGCGCGAGTACCCGGCGATCTGTCTGTCGAGCGCGCATTCCCACAGGCGCCCCGCACGGCACACGGTCTGTGGAACGTGCCACCGGTATGCCGTGCCCGCTTCGACCGGGATGTGGATCCGCGAGTGCGCGTGACAGCAGAGCACCGGCCCCACCGGGAGCCCACGGCGCCGGGCGCCCTCGACCGCACGTAAGCCGACGAGCAGGCCCGCCTGCACGACATCGATGGACCCGAGTCGCGGCACCGGACGTGGGGCGAGTTGAATCCTCCAGGGCAGTTCGGTCTGCGCGCACGGCTGCGCCGGCTCCTGGGAGAGGGGGCGACGTTGCAACCGCTGCCAGCCATCCAGCGGCACCACAGGTGCGACTGGCCGCTGGGCAGCGGGCGGATCAGGGACGGCTTCAACTCGGCCTAGCGACGCAATCACCGGGATCTCCTGTGCGTCCGGACACACTGACTGAGCCGCTTGACCAAGTAACTGCTGTCACAAGGACGTTGGCTGATCCCCAAGACTGTTTTCCGAAAGGCGATTACGCACATTCCGAGGGTGATATCACTGAGGTGATTCCGGTACCGGGAAGACCAGGAACCGCATGCGCGCGGCGAGCGCCAGGCGGCACTCGCCGCGTTCGGAAGAGCCGCGGAAAGACCACCGCCGACGGACTCTCCACAGCCGGAGCCGGCGTGGTCCTCGACAGTCTCGAAGACGTCCCACGGCTCCTCGACGCGATCGCCGCAACGACCCTCGGCTGCGTCTGACAGCGGCGGCCCAGCAGCGTGCCTCAACTGCTCGTATTACATGAGTGATACCGGCACGCGCGTACCCCGCCTACGCTGTCGGGCGCGAAAGGGAAACGGGGGTGCCATGCCAAGGCCCGCTCGCGTATGCGCTGACTGCGGATGCCGCCTAAGCCAGTACAACGATGAGGACCGATGTTCCGCGTGCGCGCGCGTCAGGTTCCTCGACACCCCCCTTCAACGCCGAGTTCCAGACATCGTCTGGCAACTTCCGGAAGTCCACTCCGCCATCGCGGCATGGGACTTCGGGCGCGCGAGCCGCCTCATCCGCGAGCGGGCGAAGCTCCGCCAGGACGACATGGCCCGCCTGACGGGGCTCAGCCAGGGTTTCCTGTCCATGCTCGAAGCAGGAACTCGCCGACTGACGAGCCTCGACAAAGTCGCGAGATTCCTCAACGGCATGGAAACACCGGACGCCTTGCTCCCCCCACCGTTCCGTGACCATCACGCAGTCCTCAAGCCACTGCCGTTGCCGCACCCAGGACCGTCCGCAGTCGATCTCCAGGTCGCGACCGGCGAGCAGGCAGCGGACCTCTATGAGCTCGCGACACAAGCAGCAGCCCAGTCGCTGCAGTTCGCGGAAGCAGCTACGAGGAGCAACGTGAGCGCCGTCGAGCTTGAGGGGCTGGAATCCAGGATCACTCGGATCGCGACGGACTACGTCCACGCTCCCCTGTACCCGCTCTTCCACGACCTGCTGTCGACGAGAGACCGGCTCTTCGCGCTGCTGAGCGGCCACCAACCTCCCGGCCAAACAAGGGAGTTGTATCTCCTGGCCGGCGCGAGTTGCCTGCTCCTCTCCCACGCGTCACAGAATCTCGGCGACCAAGACTCCGCTATCGCCCAGCTCCAGACGGCCGGGACCCTTGCCGAGCATGCCGACCACGACGATCTCCGGGCATGGGTCAAGGGCACAGCCGCACTGATCGCGGAGTGGTCAACTCACCGGCACACAGCCCTCAAGTACACACAACAGGCGATCCGGTTCGCCCCTGTCGGCGAGACCCGGGTCAGAACTGCGGCGATCGGAGCCAGGGCTGCGGCTCGTGTCGGCGACCGGAACACGGCCCTGGCAGCGCTCAAGGAACTTGAGCAGGCCCGCGAACAGCGAACAGCTCCCAACGGGCTCACCAGATTCGGAGGGTTGCTCACTTTCCCGGAAGCCAAGCAGGAGTACTATATAGGCGGAACGTACGCCCTCCTCGGCGAACACAAGAGGGCCGAGCAGCACGCCGCCGCCGCGATCGATCTGTACGAGATGGGCCCGAAGGAGCAGCGGTCATACGGCGACGAGGCGCTGGCGCGCCTGGACATCGTCACAGCGCGCATCGCCGCAGGAGAGATCGAGGGAGCCGGCGAGCAACTCCAGCCCATCCTGGAACTGCCGGTCGACCGCCGTATCCGACAACTCGGCGACGCCGTGCAGGAAGTAGCTACGCTTCTCGAAGAACCACGGTTCACCCGAAGCCGGGTCGCCCGCGAGCTCGCCGATGCCACTCGCGGCTATCAGGTGATCGACACGAGAGCGAAGGCCCTCACCTCATGACAATGACGGCCTCCCCCGAGTCCGCCGCCCGCGAGGCCTGTCAGGCGTCAGGTCTGACGGACCACTCCCTCGTCCCGCTTCACCACCACGCCACTTCCGTGTTCCTTCTCGCCGCAGAAGACGTTGTGGTACGCGTCAGTCCCGCCTTGCAGCAGCATCGCCTCGCGACCGCCGTCACCCTCACACGCTGGCTCGTCGCGAACGACTTCCCGGCGACAGAGCCTGCGGATGTGCCCCAGCCAGTGGTACACGGCCCTCATGCCGTCACGTTCTGGCGGCACTACCCGCAACCCGAACACGGGGCGCCTCCGCCCGGACGGTTGGGCGATCTGCTGAGGACTCTGCATTCCCTACCGTCCCCGCCAGTGTCACTGCCGCGCCACCAGCCGCTTGCCTCGCTCAAGACCGGCGTGGAAGCCAGTACCTACCTGACGCCGAACGAACGGGCGTGGCTCATGGAGCGCAGGCAGGAACTCCTCCACGCATACGAACAGCTGGATTTTCCCTTGGGGTACGGGCACATCCACGGCGACGCCTATCCGGGCAACACGCTCTGGGACGGCGAGGACGTCAGGCTCGGAGACTGGGACGAGGCAGCATTCGGCCCGCGAGAGATCGACCTGGCCAATACGTTCCAAGGAGCCCGCTTCGGTCGAAGCGTCGGAGAGCTGGATGATTTCAGCGAACGGTACGGCTACGACATCCGGCAGTGGACCGGTAAATCGGTTCTCTGCGAAATCCGAGACCTTCACACACTCGGGTCCTTCATTCGACGTGCGGATCAAGGAGACACCGCTGCCGCCCAGCAGTTGTCATACCGTATCGAGACTCTCAGAAAAATGGATTCCCAAGCTCAATGGGGCGCCGCCTGAAAGAGCGCGGACCGGACAGGGGGCGGGCCGAGGCTCAGGCCCGTTCTGCCTCTTCCGGTACGAGTCGGCTCGTGAAGCCGTCGCGACGCAACCGTTCGAAAGCCGCCGCCACGTCGTCGGGAATCTCCTGCTCGATCATGAACCCTTGCCGTGGGTACACCATGAGCCGCTGCTGGGCCCCCACCAGCATGTCGATGACCAGACGGGCGTCCTGGATCGAATCGACGTACTCGGAGAGCTCCATGGGCGTGGAGGCGCTCACACACTCGACATCCGGCCAGAGCTTTCGCGCCGTCGCGTACGCCCGTCGCTCCTCGTACGGCTTGCTGACCAGCAGGACCGACGAGACGGGAACACGCTGTGCTTCGAGCAGAACGCGGGAGAAGCGGATGTTCTGGCCCGTGTTCCGGGCCTTCGGCTCGACGATGATGGCGCTCTCAGGAACCCCGAGCGCCACGGCACGGTCCCGATAATGTTCGGCCTCGCCTCGGGGCATCCGCTCACGCGTCGTACGGCTGGTCGCTCCGGTGAAGACGATGAGCGGCGCCATGCCACGGTGGTAGAGGTCCGCGGTGGTGTCGGCTACTCCCAGGTCATGGCTGCCGAGTCCGATCGCCACGGAGCAAGGTCGCAGCTCGTGACCCATCTGCTGGAAGTCCCACAGCCGCCGAGCATCCGCCCATGCCTGCGTTGAGATCACTTGCCTTCGCCCTCCGTCTTCGCCGAGGACCTGCTCCCCGCCGTTGAAAACGTACAAGCCCGTGTCTCCCCGGCGTCACTCGGAGATCAGCCGATGACGAGCACCCTTCCGATGGGGATCAGACTACGTTCCGGATCACAGACGTCCTCGGGGCGCCTGGAGTTCAGGCGCCCCGATGAGCGGACTGCACCGGGCCTGACCCTGGGCATGGAGCACCTCATGAACGGAGTGCAGGCAAGCCAGGCCCGCCTGGTGAGCGAAGAGAGCTGAGGGGTGTGCTGCCTCGTCGGTGAGCGCACTCGGAAGGCGTCGCGGAGCGTGCGGTCGGCCTGGCGCGGGTCGTGGGTGATGATGCCGATCTCCTGGCCTCGGCCGCTGTGCTGCACGATGCGGGGTATGCGCCCAGGCTCGCTGGAACTGGCTTCCGTCCGCTGGACGGCGCCCGATTCCTCCGTGACGTCCACGGGGCGGACGACCGGCTGGTGCAGCTGGTGGCAAACCACTCGTTCGCGCTGTTGAAAACCCCCTTGCTGGTGGACGCGCCGGTCTACTGCGACATGACCACGACGCCGGACGGGGAACGCACCGCTGCCGGGTCCCGGCTGGCCGAAATCCACGGACGTTATGGAGTGGACAGGGTAGTGGGGCGGTTCATCCGCCGGGCGTCACCTGAGATTCTGGCCTCCGTCGGGATGATGGAGGCCGCCCTGGCTGCTCAGCCGAGGTAGGGATAGGTGCCGGCGAGGTAGTCGCCGATCTGCTGCCGCATGCTGGGGTGGATGCCGTTCTGGTCGAGATCGGCGGGCTGGACGTAGAACCTGCGCGCCTTCTCCAATCTGACCAAGGACTGGACCACCCCGGAAGGCGCCTCACCGAAGCGGCACTTCACCGACGTCCACGATCCGCTTCGACGTCGTGGCAGTCCAGGAGACGCGCGGAAATCTGCGGGCTCTGCGCGACCTTCTCAAATTCCTCGGGGACGACTGAGCGTTCATCCTCACCGGCGTAACCCTCGGCAAGCAAGGCAACGGGGAACGGCTGGCGTTCCTGTTCAACACCCGCCGAGTGAAGCCACCAGCCAGCCCCGCCTAGTAGGGATTCCGGCAGATATTCCGGGCAGCAAAGCGCGGAGCCCACCAGTGAATTGGTGGGCTCCGCGAGAGAGTGGAGCTAGGCCCATGAGTTGTGGCCGATCCCTGCCCTGATCAGCGCAATCGCCTGCGGAGATACAGGAAGTTCACTGATACTGCCGGTCACGCTCGCCCCGGTCTTCGTTCCTGCCGCGCGGCCAGTAACCCCGTCACGGTATCTCCGAGCAGGAGCTCGGAATGGATGTCGAGCCACTCGTTCAATTCGTCTGCGACGTTCCCGTCAGAAATATTCTCTTGGAACGAGCGGACCTTCGGCAGCAGGATATTTATCGTGTTGAGTTCAGAGTCTCCGTCCACGCGGACAACGTGATCGAATTCTCGCCTGTCCAGGCCTGCAGTCAGTGCGTCCAGGTAACGGCCACGTTGCTCACGGGCCACCTCCAATGCCTGCGTGCGAGTGAGGCGGAAGCATCGCAGTACGCGCACTACCACAGCGTCGGCACGCAGCAGAGGGGGTACCTCGCGAGCGTTGTCCTCAATCGCCTTGCGGGCGACCTTCATGCACTCAAGGGCGATGGCCGTCGATCGCTCCGGGGTGCCCAGCTCCTGGTCCACGAATTCCAGCAGTCTCGACGCAAAGAGAAGGCGCAGCGTGAGGTTGATTCCGGGTTCCTGGTTGACAGGATGGTGATCCGTGCGGGCAATGTCGAGGAGGGCGAAGATCCACTGCCCTTTGGCTTTCGGTGGAGCATTCCTCAGCGCCTGGGGGAGTTCAGCCGATTCGATTCTGATGAGGGTACGGTAGTCAATCATCAGATCGTTCATATGCGATCACCACCCGAATTTTTCGATTGCGTCCTCGGGTACGGTTACGCCCGCTTTCCGGAAGGCGTCTACGCCCGACTGGAGGAAAGAAGGGACATCGTCCTCGAGCCAGGGAAAGTAGTGGCCACTCTGGTCAGTGATACGAGTGACCCTCCCGCCCGCGAACGTCACATCGCCTGCTCCCTGCACCGGTGCCCCGCGGAACATTACTGAGTGTTTGATCTTATCCGATGCGTTGAAGAGGATACGGAGCTTGCCGTTGGATCCGACGGCCCACAAGTAGTCGCCGCCGTCTCTCACTGCTTTGTTGAAAGCTGCGCTGCCTGCGCTGATGGGAGACACACCCGCCGTAATCGCGTCGGCCAGTTCCTTGGCGAGGCTCTCAGTGTTGCTTCCGTAATGGTTGGGGAAGGTACGCGGACTTTCACCGATGGGGAGCCGGCCTTTGAGCCATGTGAAGGCAGGACCAACGAGACTGGTGCTGCCTCCGCCTGCCGCACCGATCAGCAGATCCCAGGGCCCAGTCGGCCGGCACTGAACCTCGTTGACGGCCCAGGAGTATCCCGCACCCACACCCGCGTTGACGGCCGCCGACGTGGCGAGTGCCCGTCCGCCGCTGAGGCCGAGGCCCCGGGCTGCGAGGTTTCCGGTGCCGGGCATGAGGGCGCCGGCGATGGCTCCAGTGAGGGCTCCCTTGCCGCCTGCCTTGGCGAGGCCGGTCCAGGTGAAGCCGCCGTCGCGGTGTTCCCAGGCGTACATGCCGCCTTCGATGACGGCGCCGAAGGCGGCGCCGATGCCGACGCTACACAGCAACGCGCACCGGCCGGATGGATCGGCTTGGTTGACCGGGTCGTTGCCCGCGTAGGCGTACGGGGAGGGGTTAGTGCTGTCGGTTTCGGCGGGGACGGGGTCAGTGGTGGTGAAGCGGCCGACGGCCGGGTCGTAGCTGCGGGCCCGGAGGGCGAGACGGCCGGTCAGGTAGGGGTCGATGTACTGGCCTGTGAAGCCGAAGGGGCTGCTCTGGCCGCCGGTGGTGGCGGGCGTTCCGGTGGCCTCGCCCCACGGCGTGTATGTGTACGTGTAGGTTGCCGCGCCTGTGGCGTCATGGACTGAGCGGATGGAGTCCTGGCGGTCGTGGAGGAGGTAGTAGACGCCTGCGGTCCTGTTGACCGCCTGGGGAATGCCCGCCGGGTTGTAGTTGTAGTCGGCGATCTTCGCCCCGGTGCCGTCGGTGTCCGTGGCGATCTGGGCGAGCGGGTTGTTGAGGTCCCAGCGTGTGGTGCGATCCAGGGTGCCGTTCTTGTTGGTGAGCGTTCGGTTGCCGTCGGCGTCGTGGACGAAGGTGTAGGAATTGGCGCCGATGGTCGCGGACTTGACCCTGCTCAGGGCGTCGTAGGCGTAGGTGCCGGTGGCGTCCTTGGTGAGGTTGCCGTCGGCGTCGTAGGTCAGGTTGGTGGTAGTGGATCCAACGACGCGCTTGGTCAACTGGTTTGCGGAGTCGTAGGTGTTGGTGATGGAGGTGCTGCCGGTGACGGACGTGGCGAGGTTGCCGGTCTTGTCGTAGGCGTAGGTGGCGCCGGCAGTTCCGTCCAGACACGAGGTGGTGGAAACGGTGTCGGTGCAGGTTCGGGTGAGTCGGCCCGTCGAGTCGTAGCCGTAGCGGCTGGCCAGGCCGGTGGTGGTCACGTCCGTGTACTGCTCGGCGACGAGTCGGCCGTCCGGGTCACGGGTCAATTGGCGGGCGCCGGTGCCTTCAGTGATGGAGGCGAGTCGGCCCGCGCGGTCGTAGGTGCGGTTCTCGGTCAGTGCCGTGGTGGTGGGGAACTGCGTGGACAGGAGGTTGCCCGCCACGTCCCAACCGTAGGTGGTGGTCTTGCCGCTGGTGGTCTGCGACGTGATACGGCCGTCTGCGTCGTAGGCGTAGCTGATGGCGTAGTTGTCGGGGTAGGTGCGGGTACTGACCGTGCCGTCGTGGTTGTAGGTGTACCTGAACGGGTTGGTGGCTCCGGGTGAGGTGATGGTCAGGGGCCGGTTCTCAGCGTCGTAGGTCAGGTTGCGGGTGCCGGTGCCGTCGGCAAGCGTCGTGATCCGCCCGGCCGCGTCGTAGGTGTAGCTGACGCTCGGTGTGCCGTCGGAGTAAGTGACCTTGGACGGCAGGCCGCGCGCGTCGAAGTCGCCGGTTGCGGTCTGACCTCGGGCGTTGGTGACGGTGGCGGGGTTGCCGTCGGCGTCGTAGGTGTAGGACGTGGACCGGTTCAGCGCATCGGTGACCCTGGTGGGGCGGCCGGTCTTGTCGTAGGCGTACGAGGTCGTTTGTTGGTTGGCATCGACGCGCGAGGTCATGTTGCCCACGACGTCGTAGCCGAGAGTGGTAGTGCCGCCGTCGGGCGCTGTGACCGTGGTGAGGCGGTCAAGGGCATCGTAGGAATAGGCGGTCTTCTTGCCGCGAGCGTCGGTGGTCTCGACGAGGTTCCCGACCGTGTCGTAGGAACTGGTTGTCGAGTTGCCGAGCGGGTCGGTCTGGCTGATGGCGTTGCCGGCGGGATCGTAGGAGGTGCGCCCGGTGTACTGGGCGGGATCAGCGCCGGCGACATTGCCACGGGGTTCGACAACGCTGGTGAGGCGGCCGTCGGCGTCGTAGGCATAGGTGACTTTGTTACCGAGGGGTGAGGTCTCGGTTGCGAGTCGGCCAGCGGTGTCGTAGGCGTAAGTGACGGTGTTTCCGGCTCGGTCCTTGACCGTTGCGAGCTGGCTGTTGGCGTTGTACGTGTTGATGGTCGTCCGGCTCAGGGCGTCCGTGGTGCGCAGGACATTGCCCGTACCGTCGTAGGTGTACTTCCGGACGTTGCCCAGCGGGTCGGTGACGGAGGCGGGCTGGTGGTCGGCGGTGTACGCCGTGGCGGTGGTGTTGCCGAGAGGGTCGGTGACCGTCGTGGGATTGCCCGCCAGGTCGTAGCCGTACCTCCAGGTGTACTGAGCGGCGTTGGCGCCGGCGGCGTTGCCTCGTGGGGTGGTCATCGACAGCGTGCGGCCGGCTTTGTCGTACGTGTAGGTGGTCTTGCCGCCCGTCGCATCGGTCGCGGAGAGGCGGCGTCCCATCGTGTCGTATGACTGCTGGGTCGTGTTGCCTGCGGGGTCGGTCACGCTGATGGCACGGTTGGCGCCGTCGTAGGCGTATGACGTCGTCTTACCCGCGGGGTCGGTCAAGGAGGTTTGGTTGCCGACGGCGTCGTAACCGTGCTTCGTGGTGCGGCCCTTGGGGTCTGTGGTTGTCAGCAGTCGGTTGGCAGCGTCGTACGTGTACGTCGTGGTGAATGCTGCGGAGTCAGCACCTGGGACGTTCCCGCGCGCGTCGGTGCTGCTGGTCACCCGCCCCGACGCATCGAAACTCTGCGTGGTGATGGCCCCGCTCGGAGACTTGACGGATGTCTGGTTGCCGGCCGCGTCGTATCCGTAGGTCGTCTTGTTCTGCAGCGGGTCGGTCTGCGTGGCGATCTGCCCGGTGGCCGTGTAGGTGAAGGTAGTGGCGTTACCCGGGGCGTCTACGGCAGTGGACAGATAACCCTTGGCGTCGTACGTGTAGTTCGTGGCGCGGTTGTTACCGTCCGTGTATTTACTGAAGTTTCCGCTGGAGTCGTAAGCGAATCTTTCAGTGTCACCTTCGCCGTCAACAATACTGGTGAGCCGTCCGCTGTTGTCGTAGGCGTATGCCGTTGTGTTGTTCAATGGGTCGATTACATGGTTGAGGTTGACCTGGCCGTCATAGGTGTAGAAAGTTTTGTTGCCGAACGGGTCGTACTGTGCGGCGAGTATGTTCCCGATGTGGATATCGGTCCATATTCCGCCGTCCGGTGCCGTTGTGTCGGTTTCCGTTCCGCTGTACGTGAAGGAGGTGACGCGCCCCTCGGCGTCCTGCTGGCTCTCTACGCGACCTTGACTGTCGTAGGTATTGCGGAACGGGTAGTTGCCGTTCTGGTCCTTGGCGAAGTCGAGCTGGCCGTTTGCGGTGTAGGCATAGGAGACTGAAGTCTGGTCCGTCCCGCTCACGCTTGAGAGTCGGCCCGAAGTGTAGAAATAATCCACGTCTCTGCCGTCGGCCAATACAGCCTGAGACAGAACGCCATTGGAATATTTCAGAGTCGTGACACGTCCAGTGCTGTCAGTAATGGAGGTGACATTCGCACCGGTATACTGGTAGGTAACTCCTTGGCCGGAAACATTCTTGCTGGAGCGCAGAGTGCCGTCCGCGGCGAAGGCCAGTGTCTGCCTCAGTCGGGTGGTGAGGGTATAGGAGCCGTCTGGGAGCTGTGACAGAGTGGCGCGGCTGGTTACCGGTGCGGTGTAGGATGAGCCGTTCTTTACATAGGTGACGCGAGAGCCGCTATCGGAGACAAAGGTCACGCTACCGTTCGCCGCGACTGTCAGATGAGCGTCCCAGGGCAGGAGCCAGTTGGGTCCAGCAGACCCGACAGGCTGTGCTTCTGCAGTCAAGGAGCCTGAGGAGCCGTTGACTTGAGCGTATCTACGAGTGAGGTCGAGACCGCCTCCGGGCGCAAATTCGCTGACATCAGTGTACTGGTGAGAAAATCCCCCCGTGGCCGTGTTCACCCCACTCCCCCGATAAGCCTGGGGCTGGGGGAATCCCGTTACAGCACCACCGCAGTCCGTCTCACATCCCAGCGTCTGATCATCCGAAAGGCTTTCCACCAGGTAAGCGCCGGCGGATGTGAGGCCCGCACCGCCTCCAGGGTCGGTAACCTCGGCCTGAGCCATTATCTGAAAGGACGGGCTAAAAGGATTTTTCAGCCCTTGGGCACATTGTTCCGGATCTACTGCGGCAGTGAATGAGAAGATCGGGTCATCTGTCTGATTGTAGGCAGCGTATGCGGCGGAGTGTGTAATCCCAACCTGGTTGAGATCGTATTCTTTTTGCACTCCCTGGCACTGAACAATCCAGGTGACCTTGACCGTATGCAAAACATCGATCGGATCATTGCTTGAATCAAATGCTTGATCAGAGTTCTGTACAAGTGTGGTAGCGCTGACGTTTTCACCCAGCACCACCTGCCCGTTAAAGGCCCCCCGGCTCTCGGTGCTCGCCCTCAGGCCACCCTCGGAACCTACAACTCTTGTATACTGAGGAATTCCCCAGAAACTGGCCAGAGCACTCGCCGAAGCGTCCTTCGGATCCGCCAGCGCTGCATCGGATCGAGCCCTGGATGCGGTCTTCTCCGCCTCGGCTACCGCCTCTGCGGTGGACTTCCACTTGGGCTCAGCAGTCGAGGCAGGCGCCTTGAACCGCTGTTCGTCTACCTGCTTGTGACGCTGCTTCAGCGTCATCGGCTTCTGAGGTTTCGCCGGTCTGGGCGGGTGTGCTGCGACCGCAGGTGATAACGATCTCTCGACCCGCTCTGCCGGTAAAGCAATCGCAGCACCGGCCATGAGCATGGCCCAAGCAGTTACGACACTCACAACCGCACGCACAAAAACGGAACTTGACACGTTCACAGCCCCTCCCCCGGGCCCGCACGCTTTGGATGCGGGGTAACTCGCTGCAATCATGAAGTAGCTGAAGGGACGATACATAGTCAGTCATGGACATGCCCGGCTGCGTGTTTCCAGTGGCTGAGACTGATGGCCGATCGGCCGGAATTAGTGCACCCGCGTGGCTGGAGCGCTGCCCGGGAAGCAGAGCCCGCACAGTCTCACCCGTCGGTGACAGCAGGGCGCCCGGCGGAGCTTCCCGAGGGCATTGCATGATCGGGATCTGTCCATTGCGCAGCAAAGCGGCAGCGCCAAGCCGGACGGCAACCCCGCTAGGTTTCCCGCGCTTTGCGCGAGGTAGCGTGGGCCCATAGAGAAGCAGCACTGCCCCAGATCCGCGCGGTAGAGGCTGCACTGCCGGGTATCCGGCAGAAGGACCTCAGGAAAGGACCAGGTACGTGGACACCAATCTGCTCGACAGGCGGAGATGACAGCCTGCGCCTGTCCGTCTTGCTCCTGGTCTCGGCCGCCGCCATCGCAGCCGCGAAGAGGGAGGCATGGGCAAGTGTTCTGGGAACTGCGGTCACCCTGTACTCAGTCCTCACCACCGGCAGCCAGGACCGGAGGCGAGTTCATTTGCTCTCGCCCTCCGTCTTCGCCGAGGACTTGCTCCCCGCCCTTGCCCTCCGCTGAGGTCCGCCTACGTTCCAGATCACAGGCGCCCTCAGATGACGGTTCTCCTGTCCCCGCGCGCTCACGCCGTGTGAAACTCGATCGAGCAGGCTGAGGGGAGCACGCCAATGCGGGGAATGACCGACCATCTTCCGTTCGGCAAGCGAGTCCGGTTCTACCGGAAACGCCGAGGTCTGAGCCAGCGGCAGCTCGGCGAACTGCTGGGGCGCTCCGAGGACTGGGTGTACCGGGTCGAGTCCGAACGCCTACCAGTGAACAACGTGAAGATGCTCGCGGACCTGGCACACGCTCTGCGAGTGCACGTTGAGGACCTTCAGGGCACGCCGATGCTCCTGGACGACCGCGGTCGTCACACGGCCAGCATCCCGGCGATTCGCACCGCACTCATGCAGTCACGACGGCTGGCGGGCTCGCTGTACGACGGTCGCGAAACCGTGCGCCTCGAACGTCTCTCCTTCGCAGTCGACGAAGCCTGGCGGCTCTTTCAGGATTGCCAGTTCGCGCGCCTTGGAGAGTGCCTGCCCGGGCTACTCGCGGACGCCCGGCTGGCAACACAGGAGCGCACGGCCGGCGCCGAACACGCCGAAGCACTCCGGTTGTTCGCACTGACCTGCCACGTGGCAGCGGTACTTCTCCGAAAGTTGGGTGAGACCAACCTGGCCTGGACCGCTGTAGACCAGGGCGACATGGCGGCTGCGGAGTCCGAAGACTCCGCCACAATGTTGGCGCTGCGCCGAGGTGTCGCGCATGTTCAACTCGGCGCCGGCATGGCAGCAGAGGCAGTGAACGTCACCCTTGACGCGGCGGACGACCTCGCACCCGGTTGGTGGCGCTCCACGCCGGCTTCTCTTTCCCTGTACGGGACCCTGTTCCTCAACGGAGCCGTCGCAGCGGCCCGCATGCGGAACCGGGCGCTGGCAGACCACATGATGGGTAAGGCCCACGAGGCAGCGAACCTGCTCGGCGGGGACTCCAACGCGATGTGGACCTCCTTCGGCCCCGGCAACGTCGAGATCCACCGGCTCGCGCTCGCCCTGGAATTCGAGGACGTCCAACTGGCCGTGGACGTAGCGCCGACAGTCCGAGCGGCAGGGCTACCGGTAGAACGACGGGGACGGGCGCGACTGGACGTTGCGCGTGCCTATGCTGAGGCCGGGCGGACAGATGAGGCGATAGACCATCTCAAGCACGCCTACCGAACTGCTCCCGAGCAGATCAAGGCACATGAGTTCGCTCGGGACCTAGCGCGTCGGCTCCACAAGCGCTCCCTCCGTCAGGACGTCCAGGACCTGGCCATGCGGCTCGGCGCCATCAAGTAGCGCTTACTGCAGAGAGGTTCGTTGGCAGACCCGGAAAATTCCTCCGGGTCCGCCTCCCCGTCGGCTTCTACGGTCGTTGTGACCAAGCCACTTGTACGGGGAGGCATCGCAGTGCCTGTGACGTGTCAGCCGGATGACGGCGCTGGTCCCGATAGCAGAAGTGCGGTGGTGCTCCGCTGGAGTCGCCATCCGCGCTGCGTCGGCGTTGCACGTCGTGAACTCCGTAAGGTGCTGGACGGTTGGGGCCTCTCAAGTATTGAAAACATGGCCGTCCTCGTTCTCTCCGAGCTTTTAACCGACACGGTGCGCCACGGAATTGCACGGCCAGGCGCGGAGATCGAGACTCGATACCTGCGAGTCAGAAGTGGCCTGCGCATCGAGGTTTCTGACACCGCCCACAAATTTCTCCAGTTGACGGCAAGTCCCTCGGACCCAGATAGAAGTACCCGACTGAGCCTCTTGGACGCGCTGGCCGACCGCTGGAAAACGAACGAACCTATCGAGCTTCGCACATCGGCGTGGGCAGAGATCGACTTCCCGCCGCAGAACGGTGCCCCCGATGTCGAATGATGCTCGCCATCGCTTTCCGCTCGCCTTGGCGGTAGACGAGGAATCCGGCAGGATCCGGACACTCGCAGGCGCAACGACGGTTGAGACAGGGATCCGGGAAGGAAGCCCTTCGCCTTCGTCCGAGACGGATTCCATTGAACGCCATAGCCGACAGTGTCACTGGTGTCGACGCCCCCTGAGCCGATACAACAATGAGCAGTTCTGCAGCGCTTGTTCGCGACATGTACCAGCTCCTCCTGGGCCACCGCCCCAGGTAGAGCCAGAGGTTTGGCAGCGAGCAGACGTCCAGGCAGCTCTCCAGGCCCGTGACTTTGGCCAAGTGTGCCACCTTGTGCGAACCGGAAGCTCACTACGCCAGAGTGACATGGCAGAGCTCACGGGCCTGAGCCAAGCCTTCCTGTCCATGCTGGAGTCAGGGGTACGAAGACTCACCAACGTCGACAAGATCGTTGAACTACTTGCAGGGCTCAACGCTCCGACGGAACTCACTGGCCCCATGCTCCAACCGGCCGACAGCGGAAGGTCGGCCGCGCGGCCCGTGACTCACAGGGAAAAAGAGGGACGGCCTGCGTGATGCTCGGCCCGGTTGACCACTGCAGCGACGTCGAGAGGGGCTGTTCGCGCAGAAGGAAAGGATGGCCCATTGGCCAATTTCCTGGCCGGAACCGTCCGAAGACCCGAGCAGTTGGCCATTGCGCCCGGAATTCGGTGATTCAACGAGATCGAATCAAAGGACAGCAACCTAGCGTACTCACGTGATCCCACGAATATCACCTCCGTGATATCACCCCCGAGATGTGCTCGCCCTGCGAATCCGGAGCACCCTCATCAGGGGCCCGAACTCCAGGCCTGCACAGCACTACGTCAGATCCGAAATGCGCCACGCCAGCGACAGGAGATGAGTGCCATGCCGACACCACGACGAAACAAGAGCGATCACCTGCTCTACGCCGACGTCGTCGATTCCAAGCAGAAGGCCGGAGTCTGGATGGGCGAGCGTGACGCCTTCCAGGCCAAGCAGGCCGAGATCCTGGAAGCGTTGAAGGACCAGGCGGACTGGGTCCCGGTCGAGAACGCCATCCTGGTGGTCAGCACCGAGCCCGCCGGCATCACGGTCATCGCCCCGAACCCGACCCTCCCCGGCGTGATCGTCCTCGCCGACGGCGGCTCGCCGGAGGCCTCGGCACAGCTGCAGGCGGCCGGCGAGGAGCTCGTCCGCAAGGTCATGGCCGAGCGCGGCATCCTCGAAGAGGAAGCCGCGTAACACAGGTGGTCACCTCACAGCTCCTGTGGGGGAAGTACATCCAGTACGTCCGGGATGGCGAGGGCGCCCTCCTCGACCCGGTCACGCTGGACAGTGTGTACCTCAACCGCGGGGAGGTCACCGACCTCTCCGCGGTTCCCCCGACCGCGACCCACAAAGCTCTCGCCGAGCTCGGCTTCACACCCGACAGCCCTCGCGCTGATCAGCGTGAAGCACTCCATAACCGGCTCCACCAACTCGACCTGAATCCCGTCCCCGTACGGATCAGCGGCTTACGTGTCGTCCTCACCGACGCCTGCAACATGAAGTGCAGCTACTGCTTCGTCGAGACCAACACCGGTAAGCCGGACATGACCGAGCAGGAAATCGCCGACGGCCTGACCTACCTCTTCGAGACGAACGCCGGTCGCGACGAGGTAGCCATCCAGTGGTTCGGCGGCGAACCGACGACCCGGTTCGACCTGATGCAGCACGGGGACACCCTCGCGGACTCTCTCGCCGCGCGGTACGACGTCAAACGTGTCCGCCGAACAGTCGTCACCAACGGGGCCCGCATCACCGACGCCATGATCGAGCACTTCGCCCGGTACGAGTACGGCGTCGGGATCTCGATCGACGGACCGCCCGCCATCAACGCCGAGCACCGGAGACTCCTGGGTGGGCAGCCGGCCGACGACCGGATTCGGCGCAACGTCCGTCGGCTCCTCGACGCAGGCGGCATCCACGTGGGCTGCAACCTCACCCCCACACCCGCGAACATCGGCCGCCTGGCCGAAACAGTCACCTGGATCATCGACGACCTCGGCTTGAAGTTCATCTACGCCAACACCCCGATACCCACCAGCGGACGCTGGACGGTCAAGGGCCGGGAGCTGGCCAGGGAGCTGTACCAAGCACGCCTCGTCGCCCTCGGGCGTGGCGGGATGATGTTCTCCGTCCTCGACCGGGCATTCCAGGCCCTCGACCGGCGCCGCCCCATGCTCTTCGACCACATCCAGAGCGACCGGACCCTGAACGTTGCCCTGCTGCCCGGCAACCGAGTCAGCCTCTGCGACATCAACTTCACCGCACCCTCCTTCCTGCACACCCTCGACGAACTGCGTGCGGACCCGAACCTGCTGGGCGGCATCGCCAAGAACGTCGCCCCCATCCCCGAGTGTGGCCAGTGCCCGGCTCTGGCGATCTGCGGGGGCCCTTCGCGCAACGAACAGCTTCTGATCCGCGGAGACCGGCCGGACCCGCAGATGTGCGACTTCTACGAGAGCACCGTGGAGATCGCCGTATGGGACAGCACGGGGGTGCAGTGAACACCGTCACCCGCCCCGAGCACCCTCCCTCGCCGGCCCGGCAGCGGTTCCGCTCCGCACTCATCAGCACCGCCGGCCACTGCAGGATCGCTTGCGGATTCTGCTTCCGAGCAGACCGGGCCCACGGCTTCCTCGACATCCCCACGTACACCCGGGCACTTTCCCGGCTGAAGGAGACGGGTGTCGAAGCGATCTGCCTGACCGGCGGCGAACCCACGCACCACCCCCAACTCCGCCAGCTCGTACGGCTCGCCCACCAGTTCGGGATTCCCGTGTCGATCGTCACCTCGGCCCGAGACCCCGAAGACGTAGACCGGTTGGCCGACAGCGCGCGCCTGCTCGCGAACGTCACCGTGTCAGCCGACTCGGCCGGTGCCATGGAACTCGGGCGCACGACCCGTTCCGTGGCGTCGGCGATCGCGACGCTCGATCAGGTCCACACGGCAGAGAGAGTTCTCCACCTCACGTACTGGAAGCTCACAGCCAAGGAGTGCCAGGACATCTACGAGCGCGTCGACAAGTCAGGAGTCGAGATCCAGCTCAGCCCGGTGGCGCTCGACGACACGGCACGACAGCGGGCCGGCTCCACCTTCTACAACTACCTGGCCCAGCAGCGGGAGGACGCTGACCTTCTCGGCCGCTACTTCCAGCTCACCCCGCGGTTCCAGGAGCACCTCACCGCCCTGCGAGCCATGCACCTGTACCCCGAGCGACGGCCCTTCTGCGCGTCTGCGGCGTTGTACGTGTCCGCAGGCGGCGAGATCCGCCGCTGCCCCTACGGCAATACGGGGGTGAGCGTCCGCGCGCCTCGCGCGGAGATCAGTTGCTTCCTCGACGCCGAACCGCAGGACCGGACCACCCCAGAGTGCGCGGCCATCTGCCGCGCCGACGACACCCCGTGAGTGGACGATGACGACCCCAGTCACCACACCAGAAGAGTTCATCGAACGGTGGCGGACCCCTCCCAACAAGCGTGTCAGCAACGCCCTCACCGCCACCGGCTTCAGCTTCCCGCCCGCCCTTGACGTGCTCGACGCCGTCCGACAGGACGAGGAAGTGCGCTTCACCATCCTCGGAGACGAGGACTGGTCCGTACGCATGGACCGTACGTCGGCCTTCCGCACAGCCCCAGTCGAAGAAGTGGCCACCTGGACGTTCCGCCTCGTCCACTTCAACCTCACCCGCTTCTACGACGGACTCCTCAGCGGATTCCAGGAGCAGGTCATGGTCCCCTGGCGTACCCAGTTGTCGAGCTGGGGGTTCACGTGGCAACGGTGCGCGCCGCTGTTGTTCATCTCCACGGGCGGTGCCTCGTCGACGTACCACAACGACAACTCGCACGGGCTCGTGTGGCAGGTCGAGGGCACGAAGACCTTCCACAGCTACAGGGACCCCGACCAGCACCTCACGGCCGAGGCCGCTGTGGTGGGCGAGACCACCGCAGAAGAACCGCCCGAACACGACCCGGCCGACCGCGAGTCCGTACGGATGGGGCCCGGTGACCGACTTTGGAGCCACGCTCTGACCCCGCACTGGGTGACCACCGAGTCCCCGCTCGCGATGAGCGTCACCCTCTCCCACGGCGGTCTATGCCGCGAAGGCCGCTTCGCGGAGCGCGAATTGACACTCCGCGCTTACTGGGATCAGCACCCCGACGAGGCGTGGAAGCTCGATCTGCGTAACGTCCGCTACTGACCGGGCCGGGGCCGCTGCACCCTTCAGAGGGGGGAGGCGGGTCCGTGATCGGCGA
>NZ_JBSFMT010000029.1:0-115665 GCF_053599695.1 Streptomyces sp. NPDC000878
GGGACGGGCCGGGGTACCTGACCCCGGCCCGTCCCACGTTCACAAGTCGCGGACCCTTACGAGCCGCTCCGCTGCCCTGGCAGACTGCTCGCCCGGCTCCCGACATACGGGTCCCGCGCATGCTCCGCCGACAACCCGACCGCGCTGGCCGCAGCCGCCGTACGACGCGCCTGGATCGGGACCGGGCTCTCCGAGTGCGGGGCACGGTCGTGGCCGTGACCCGGGCCGTGCCCGTGTCCCTGGCCGGCCGTGGTCGGCGTACCCATGCCGCCGCCGGGGCCACCCTGCGCCCCACCCACCGCACCGTCCGGATCCTGCACCCGCTCACCCTGCGGCCTGCGCGCCCGGTACGCCGCGCGGTACGCGGCCGGGGACGAGCCCAGCTGGCGGCGGAAGTGGCCGCGCAGAGCCACCGGCGAACGGAAGCCGCAGCGGCCCGCGACCTCGTCCACCGAGTAGTCCGACGTCTCCAGCAGGCGCTGGGCCTGGAGGACGCGTTGCGTGATCAGCCACTGCAGAGGCGCGCTGCCCGTCAACGAGCGGAACCGGCGGTCGAACGTCCGACGGCTCATGTACGCCCTCGCCGCCAGCGTCTCCACGTCGAACTGTTCGTGGAGGTGCTCCAGCGCCCAGGCGACGACCTCGGCGAGCGGGTCGGCGCCGATCTCCTCTGGTAAAGACCGATCGAGGTAGCGCTCCTGGCCGCCCGATCGGCGCGGCGGGACCACCAGTCGGCGGGCCAGCGCACCGGCCGCCTCGTTGCCGTGATCCGTCCGCACGATGTGGAGACAGAGATCGATACCCGCGGCGGTGCCCGCACTTGTCAGTACGTCCCCGTCGTCCACGAAGAGTTCCCGTGGGTCGACGTGCACGGACGGATAGCGCTTCGCCAGTGTCGGCGCGTACATCCAGTGTGTCGTCGCCGGGCGGCCGTCCAGCAGGCCCGCCGCCGCGAGGACGAACGCGCTTGTGCACAGGCCTACGATCCGCGCACCCTCTTCGTGCGCCCGGCGCAGTGCGTCGAGCGCCTCCTCAGGTGGCGGCGCGGTGATCGAACGCCAGGCGGGCACGACGACCGTGCCTGCCCGAGCGATCGCCTCCAGGCCGTTCGGCGCGGTCAGTTCCAGCCCGCCGGTGGTTCGCAGCGGGCCGTCCTCTCCGGCGCACACCAGCAGTCGGTAGCGCGGCACTCCGGCATCCTGGCGGTCGATCCCGAACACCGAAAGTGGTATGGAACTCTCGAAGATGGGGCCGCCGCTGAACAGCAGCACCGCGACGATCTCCTTGCGGCGTCGCCCGGAAAGTTTCCGGGCCGCGGCTTCCGGCGCGGCAGTGGAGTCGTGGCTCATACTGCTAAGCCCCCCTCGGTGGTCGCGGCTCCTCGGTTGTGTCGCTCCTGCACGTTTCCCCTCGGTCCTGCACGAGTCCCCCGCCGTAGACAGTCAAGATCGAATCTACTGTGTCGCATGATGCCGAGGTGACCAGTTCGGTACCCGGCAGATTGTCGACTTGGCAACTTGGCGTAAAGCATTCGATCACGAAGCGTTGCACTCGTGGGCCGTGCAGGGAAGTGCGCCTCGTCGTAGTGGCCAATCCGCGTAGGGTGCGCGGGCCCGTCTGGACCCTTTCAGTGCAGGTGGAACAGGGGTTTGGGGGTTGTTCGGCCAAGGGATGTGCGGTGGCCGGAAGTTGGCTGAAAAGCATCGGGCGCGTGCGCGAAAACAGGTCAGTCGACCGGTGTAGTTCCGCCGGAGTGTCGACCGCCGCGCTGGGTAGTCGAATGGGTTCGGCTGTGCCGCCCCCGGTGCGCGGCGCTCTCCTCGGCCGGCGTCCGGGCCGCGCCGCGCTCGGACTGCCGCAGCAGCACCCGGCACACCCCTGTCACGGCCGCCAGCCCCAGCGCCGTACCGGCCGCGCCGCCCAGCGAGGTGCCGTAGAGGACGAGCACCACGGGGACCAGGACGCAGCTGAAGGCCGCCCAGCGGACGAGGTCGCTCGCGGAGTCCTGCGTCGGTGAGGTCATGACTGCTCCCTGTGACGGTGGGTCACCGGGTTCAACGCTTGTTCGAGCAGTCGGTCACTGGTCGATCGCCGGCCGGTCACTGGCCGATCGCCGACCAAGGGTGTCCGGAAGACGTGCGTGATCGTGATCGACGTAGGCGAGAAGTACGCGAACCCTGTGGAAACAGCCTGTACGTGGCAGCAACCATTGCGTTACGGGCACCCCCTCGTGCATGCTCCCTGGAACCCCGTCCGGGGCCTGTGCGAGCTATGGGCTAAGGAGGCGTGCCGCCGTACCCTTGGGGGTATGGGGTTGGGAAGATGATTCCCGGACACAGCTCCGACGCACACTGTCGTCCCACATCACGTCGTCCCATCACGAGGATCAAAACGCCGAGACACCCATGGCCGGTCACGAATTCCTGGATCCCGCGGACCGCAAGCGCCCCGTCGCCGATCACACGGCGGCCGAGCCCTTGGCGGCGGAAGAATCACGTCAGTCCTGCGACCCCGCGTTCAAGCACGGTGTCGTCGTCGGTTTTGACGGCTCGACGTCGAGTGAGCGCGCCCTCGCCTACTCCATCGGCATGGCCCACCGCTCCGGTTCGGGCCTGATCATCGTGCATGTCGCCAACCGGCTGCCCACCACGGTGTGGGCCGGCTGCGAGCCACCTGTCTTCGTCGACGTGCCCGACCACCGGACCGAGGTCCTCGGGCTCGAACTCGCCTGCGCGGACTATCTGGCCGAAGTGCCCTGGATCCTTGTCGAGCGTGGCGGCGACATCTGCCACGAACTCGAAGAGGTGGGGCGGGAGTACGAGGCCGACGCGATCGTCGTCGGCTCGACCCACGGGATCGTCGGCCGGATCTTCGGGTCGGTGGCGGGGCGGTTGGCCAAGCGGGCGCAGCGGCCGGTCGTCGTCATCCCGTAACTCCCGCTCCGATTACCCCCTTTGGCCTCCGCTCCTTCCGGTGGGACGTGCAAATCTACTTGCGCGTAGATGTGTTTGTGCGCTTGTGAAGGGCATATACCGGTCACCGCACAAGCTGGTTCTTCCGCGGCGTGCTGCCGGCCGGGGTGTGACGGCCACCGGTTAGCTGCGCAGGCTGGGGGTTTGGGCGGCCCTCGGTCATATGGCGAACCCCCCGTGGTTGGTGGCAACACGGGGGGTTCGTTTCTGTTCGTTGGCCTCTGCGGGTGCGTGGGGGCTGGTCGCGCAGTTCCTCGCGCCCCTTTGGGGAGCGTCCCTCTGAACGTCTATTCCACCGTTACCGACTTCGCCAGGTTCCTCGGCTTGTCGATGTCCCGGCCCAGGGCCAATG
Source organism: Streptomyces sp. NPDC000878 (assembly GCF_053599695.1). Lineage (NCBI taxonomy): Bacteria > Bacillati > Actinomycetota > Actinomycetes > Kitasatosporales > Streptomycetaceae > Streptomyces > Streptomyces sp. NPDC000878. The sequence goes on from NZ_JBSFMT010000029.1 coordinate 3,325, forward strand.
CCGTGTGGTATGCCAGGAGTTGGAGGGGGATGCCCATCAGGATCGGGTCCAGTTCGTCCTCGTTCTTCGGGACGACGATCGTCTGGTCGGCCTTCTCCTGGTGCTGGTGGGCCACCGCGAGGATGGGGCCGCTGCGGGCCTTGATCTCCTCCAGGGCGGCGCGGTTCTTCTCCAGGAGGTCGTCGTTCGGGACGATCGCGACCGTGGGGAGGGCCGGCTCGATGAGGGCCAGCGGGCCGTGCTTCAACTCCGAGGCGGGGTAGGCCTCGGCGTGGATGTACGAGACCTCCTTGAGCTTCAGCGAGGCCTCGCGGGCCACCGGATAGCCCCGTACGCGGCCGATGAAGAGCATCGAGCGGGCCTCGGCGTACTGCTCGGCCAGCTTCTTGATCCCCTCCTCCTGGTCCAGGATCTCGGTGATCTGTCCGGGCAGCCTGCGCAGGCCCTCGATGATCCGCTTGCCGTCCCGGACGGAGAGGTCGCGGGTGCGGCCGAGATGCAGGGCCAACAGGGCGAAGGCGACCGTGGTGTTGGTGAAGCACTTGGTCGAGACGACGCAGACCTCGGGGCCCGCGTGCACGTACATCCCGCCGTCCGCCTCGCGGGCGATCGCCGAACCGACCACGTTCACGATGCCCAGCACCCGCGCGCCCTTGCGCTTCAGCTCCTGTACGGCGGCCAGCACGTCGTACGTCTCACCGGACTGGGAGACGGCGACGTAGAGGGTGTCGGGGTCGACGACCGCGTTGCGGTACCGGAATTCGGAGGCCGGCTCGGCGTCGGCGGGGATACGGGCCAGCTCCTCGATCATCTGGGCGCCGATCATGCCCGCGTGGTACGAGGTGCCGCAGCCGAGGATCTTCACGCGCCGCACGGCACGCGCCTCGCGGGCGTCCAGGTTGAGGCCGCCGAGGTGGACCGTGGAGAAGCGGTCGTCGATCCGGCCGCGCAGGACGCGGTCGACGGCGTCGGCCTGCTCGTGGATCTCCTTGTGCATGTACGTGTCGTGGCCGCCCATGTCGTACGACTCGGCCTCCCACTCCACGGTGGTCGGCTCCGCCGTGGTGCTGGTGCCCTCCGTCGTGTACGTGCGGAAGTCGTCGGCCTTCAGCGTGGCCATCTCGCCGTCGTCCAACGTCACTATCTGCCGCGTGTGGGTGACCAGCGCGGCGACGTCCGAGGCGACGAACATCTCCTTCTCGCCGATGCCCAGGACGACCGGCGAGCCGTTGCGCGCGACCACGATCCGGTCGGTGAAGTCGGCGTGCATGACGGCGATGCCGTACGTGCCCTCGACGATCCTGAGCGCCTGGCGGACCTTCTCCTCCAGGGTCTCCGCCTGGGAGCGGGCGATGAGGTGGGTGAGGACCTCGGTGTCCGTCTCGGAGAGGAACTCGACGCCGTCGGCTTCGAGCTTCTTGCGCAGGTCGGAGGCGTTGTCGATGATCCCGTTGTGGACGACGGCGACCTTGTTGTCGGCCGACATGTGCGGGTGCGCGTTGTGGTCGGAGGGGGCGCCGTGCGTGGCCCAACGGGTGTGGGCGATGCCGGTGGTGCCGGCGAAGCGCTTGGGGACCTTGGCCTCCAGGTCCCGGACCCGGCCCTTGGCCTTGACCATCTTCAGGCCCGCCGCCTTCGGCGAGGTGACGACGATGCCCGCCGAGTCGTAGCCGCGGTACTCCAGGCGCTGAAGGCCTTCGAGGAGCAGCGGCGCCACGTCACGCCTGCCGATGTATCCGACAATTCCGCACATATATGGGTACCTGGTCCCTAGCCGTAGACGATGCGGCGCAGCTGGCGGAGGGTCAGCTCCGGTGGTGCGACCGCGCGGTATTTCAGGTCCGCCTCGATCCGGTCGAAGATCGTCGCGTTCACCAGGCCCTGGCCCTGGAGTTCGCGGTGGCGGCGACGGACATATTCCTCGGTTGTCTCGTCGAAGTAGGCGAGAACGTCCTGAATCACCCGGAGCGCCTCACCCCGTGCGAGGGGTGTGGTACGCGTCAGATGATCAACGAGTTCGTCGTGCACTCGACGATCCTGAGGTAAAGCGCTGGCAATCGCAAGAATCCTGCCCGATATCGGGCAACGGTCTGTTGAAACTCTTATGGGACCCTGTTCGGGGCCTGTTCATCCTGTGTCCTGCGTAGCGATGGCTGCCCAGAGCACCTTTTTCAGCCATGGACACTCCTCGCATGGGCGTACCGGAGCAGCTCGCCGCGCGCATGAGCATGGCCGAGCAGCACGAGTACCTTCGCGCCAAGTTCTCGCGGCGCACGATGATCAGAAGCGGCGCCGTCACCGTGGGCGCCGTCGCGGGCGGTGCGTTCGTGCCGGGCGCAGCCCAGGCCGCCACGCGGACCTCCGTACCGACACAGACGTACAAGCAGCCCGAGAAGGTCGACGGCGCGCTCGTCGCCCCCTTCGGCCGGCACCTCGCCTGGGGCAACGACCCCCGCACGGAGATCACCGTCTCCTGGCAGGTCCCGGTCGCGGTGAAGAAGCCCTTCATCCGGATCGGCGCCCACCCCTGGGACCTCTCCCACAGGATCGACGCCGAGATCCGCACCCTCTACACCCCGGCCGGCGTCGGCGTCAGCGCCGACCACACCCAGTACTACGTGCACGCCAAGCTCACCCACCTGCGCCCCGGCAGGACGTACTACTACGGCGTCGGCCACGCGGGCTTCGACCCGGCCGAGGCGCATCTGCTGGGCACCCTCGGCACCTTCACCACCGCGCCCGTGCACAAGGAGCCGTTCACCTTCACGGCCTTCGGCGACGAAGGCGTCGGCTACCACGGCCTCGCCAACAACAGCCTGCTGCTCGGCCAGAACCCGGCCTTCCACCTGCACGCCGGCGACATCTGCTACGCCGACCCGTCCGGCTCGGGCCAGACCTCGGACACCGGCTTCGACTCGCGCATCTGGGACCAGTTCCTCGCGCAGACCGAGTCGGTCGCCAAGTCCGTCCCGTGGATGCCGGCCTACGGCAACCACGACATGGAGGCCTGGTACTCGCCCAACGGCTACGGCGGCGAGGACGCCCGCTGGAACCTCCCCGACAACGGCCCGGACCCCAAGAACCTCCCGGGCGTGTACTCCTTCGTCTACGGCAACACGGCGGTCATCTCGCTGGACGCCAACGATATTTCGTACGAGATCCCCGCCAACCTCGGCATCTCCGGTGGCACGCAGACCAAGTGGCTGGAGGCGCAGCTCAAGAAGTTCCGTGCCTCGAAGGACGTCGACTTCGTCGTGATCTTCTTCCACCACTGCGCCTACTGCACCTCCACCGCGCACGCCTCGGAGGGGGGCGTGCGCCAGGAGTGGGTGCCGCTGTTCGAGAAGTACACGGTCGACCTGGTCATCAACGGCCACAACCACCAGTACGAGCGCACGGACGTCATCAAGGCGGGCAAGGTCACCAAGAAGCTCCCGATCGGCGGGACTTCGTACCCCGAGACCGACGGTGTCGTCTACGTGACGGCGGGCGCGGCGGGCCGCAGCCTGTACGCGTTCACCGCCCCGCAGTCCTACGAGGGCCACGAGAACGAGGTCGACTCGGTCGCCTCCTTCATCAACACCAAGGACGGCAAGGTCAACGAGACGGTCACCTGGTCGCGCGTGCGCTACCTCGACTACTCGTTCCTGCGCGTCGACGTCACCCCCGCCTCCCGGGGCCGCCTCGCCACGCTGACCGTGCGGGGCATCGCGGAGATGGGCGAGGAGGTCGACCGCTTCACGGTCGCGCGCCGCGTACGCTGAGCGTGCGCGTATGCCCCGAAGGCAGGGCGTACGACACCAACAGGCGGTTCTTCGGCGCGAGTTGCATGTCTTTCATGTGGCTCTACATGCGCCGGAGGACCGCCTGTTTGGCGAGGGCGAACTCCTCGTCCGTGAGTACGCCCGACTGATGCAGTTCGCCGAGTTCACGGAGTCGGCGGAGCTGGGCGTCGTGGTCGTGTTCGGCGGGCGGTGCGTTGTCGGGTGTTGATGGTGCCGCTGCGGCAAGTTCCTTCGGTGGTACGTCCGTTGCGGGCGCCGTCGGATGCGGCAGGCGGGCCTGGACGGCCGCCGCGACCAGGGCCATCAGCGGGTCCTTCTTGAACCCCCACAGCTCGACGGAGTTGGGGTCGTACTTCGGCGGGGCCTTGGTCGGCGCGTGCCGCACACCGAAGCGGAGATAGCCGTTCTCCAGGCCCACCGCCGGATGCCACTCCACGGCCGCGATGTCGGCGACGGCCAGGGAACGGGGGCCGGCGGCGGCCTTCGCGTCCTCCGTCTTCCAGTTCCACTCCAGCCGGACGTGCTCACCGTCGAAGGTCGCGGTGCCGTCCCCGGCCGACACGGACAGCGGTACGGCGGGGCCGGGCAGCAGATAGCGGTCGACGGCGCCGGCCGGCACCTCGTCGAGCAGCAGCGCGTTGCGGACCTCGTCCACGAAGTACTCGGCGACGCCGTACCGGTCGGACTCGACGTTCAGCAGATACGGGTCGTTGGGCTCCGCCAGCTTGCCGCCGGTCGCCTGGAGCAGTGGGTCGGCGCCGTCGCGCAGCCGGATCCTCAACCGCCCCGACTTTCTGCCCTGTTCGAAGGAGACACCGGCCAACGAGTGGAGGGGGACGGCGAGTTCGCCCAGGGTCTTGCGGAGCAGGCTGACGTTCTTGTCACGTCCAGGGGTGAGCCGGAGGGCGTCGCCGTCGAAGACCCACGTGCCGTCCTTCTGGATGATTTCCGCCATGACGGCAATTGTTCCCGATACGTACGACGACGGGCACCTCGGAGGACCGTACTCCGAGGTGCCCGTCTGTATGGGGGGCGGGTGTTGCGGTGTCGCTACCGCTACAGACCCGCGATGGGGTTTTTCAGGTTGCCGACGAGCTGGAGGGCGCCGGCCGGGTCCGCGAGGTCCACCATCTGCTCGTTGTTGCGCAGTTGGAGGCGGTTGAGGCAGGACAGGGAGAACTCGGGCGCGAACATGTCGTACTGCTTGAACTTGTCGGCGAGTTCGGGGGTGGCCGCCTGGTAGTCGTGGACGGTGTCGGCGACCGTCCGCCAGAAGTCGTCCTCCTCCAGGACGCCTTCGGTGGCGAGGTTCGCGGCCAGGAAGCGGAAGAAGCAGTCGAAGACGTCCGTGAAGATGGACAGGAGCTTCTTCTCCTCCGGGACGTCCACGCGCAGCCGTTCGACCGTCGGCGGCAGGACCGCGTCCGGGTCCATGACGGCGATCTCCTCGGCGATGTCCTTGTAGATCGCGCGCTGCACGGAGCCGTCCTTGAGGACGAGGATGACGTTCTCGCCGTGCGGCATGTAGACGAGGTCGTAGGCGTAGAAGCTGTGCAGGAGCGGGGTGAAGTAGGCCCGGAGGTAGCCGCGCAGCCACTCCTTCGGGTTCAGGCCCGACTGCTCGATGAGCGCCGAGGCGAAGGAGCGCCCCTCGTGGTCGACATGGACGAGCGAGGCCATGGTGGCCAGCGACTCGCCGTCCCCGAGGGACGACACCGGGCTCTCGCGCCAGAGCGCGGCCAGCATCTTGCGGTACGGGGAGTAGCGGTCGGTGGCGGCCTCGTACTCCAGGTGGCGGTAGCCGACGGCCGCGCGCTCACGGATGATCGACAGGCCCGTGGACTTCAACACCGGGTCGTTGTCGATGAGTTGGGCCAGCCAGTCGTTGATGGCCGGGGTCGCCTCCATGTAGGCGGCCGAAAGCCCGCGCATGAAGCCCATGTTGAGGACCGAGAGAGCCGTTTTGACGTAGTGCTTCTCGGGGTTGGACCGGTTGAAGAAGGTCCGGATGGACTGCTGGGCGAGATACTCGTCGTCGCCCTCGCCCAGGCAGACCAGATGCTGCTGGGCGATCTCGGCTGCGAAGGTGACGGTGAGCTTGTTCCACCACTGCCACGGGTGCACCGGGATGAAGAGGTACTGGGCGGGGTCGAGGCCCTGGTCGCTGAGCTTCGTACGGAAGCGGACGACCGTCTCCTGCCCCAACTCCGCGCGCAGGAAGGCCTCGTACTCGATGCCGACGCCCGCCGTGAAGGCGGCGCGCGAGCGGTGCGCGGCCAGCCACACCAGCCGGACCGGGCTCGCGGTCTCGGGTGCGTACGAGAGGTACTCGTGCACGCCGAAGCCGAGCCGTCCGTTGTTGGCGACGAAGCAGGGGTGGCCCTCGGTCATCCCGGTCTCGATCGCCTGGAAGTCGCTTCCGACGAGGTCGGCGACGGGGATCTGCGGCTTGGTGAGTTTGTAGCAGGTGCCGGAGAGGGTGGAGGAGATCTCCTCCAGATAGACCGGGAGGACCTCGTCGCTCAGGCCGAGTGATTTCTTCAGCTCGATGAAGAAGTCGAGGGCGGAGAGCGGGAGTTCGGCCCCGTCGCGGTGCCGGGAGATGGAGTCGGCGTCGACCTGCCAGTGGTCGAGGGCGTGACGTACGGCGGTGAAGCGGTAGCGGGTCAGACCGTCGTCGCCGAGTACGGCGTAGCTGTCCTCCCTGCCCTTCTCGGGCTCGGGGGTGATGAGCCGCTCGTGGGCGAACTCGGCGAGGGCTTTGCGGATCAGGAGGCGGTTGGCCTGTGCCCAGCGCTCGGGGGACAGGTGCGCCACGGCGTCGGACAGGGTCATATCGCTACTCCTCGGGCTGCCGCACGGGCGGTCAGGAACTGTTCGCGGGTGCAGAAGCTCAACAGCGCCCGCTTCTCCGGCTTCTGGATCTCGCGCTCGGCCACGAAGCCGACGGCCTCGTTCAGCGCGTGGACGGCCTTGTTGGTGACGTCGGGCTCGACGACGACCCGGCGGGTGCGCGGGTCGGCGAACAGCTCGTCCATCACGGCCGTGATGACGGCCCGGGTGAAGCCGTGCACGGGTGTGTCGGTCGCCGGCACCAGGAAGTGCATGCCGACATCGCCGGGCTGCGGCTCGTACAGGCCGACCAGTTCGCGGTGGACGGGGTCGTACTTCTCCATCAGGAAGGCGGGTACGCCGTCCCGGAGGCCGAGGAGAGCGTGGTGGTGCTCGTCGGCGGCGACGTCCATGTAGGCACGCTCGACGTCTTCGAGTCTGGCGTCCTGCATCATCCAGAAGGCCGACTTGGGGTGCGTGACCCAGGTGTGCAGCAGCTCGGCGTCCTTGAGGGGGTCGAGCGGCCGGAGGGAGAGATTCATGGATGTCGCAGAGGTCATGGAGGTCATACGGCGAACTCCTGGAAGGCGATGGTCTTCTCGACCGGGTAGTACTCGCTGCCGAGCAGCTCGCCGATGATGAAGCTGTTGCGGTACGCGCCCATGCCCAGGTCGGGCGAGGTGATCGAGTGGGTGTGGACTCCGGCGTTCTGGAGGAAGACCCCGCGTCCGGTGGTGTCGATCGCGTAGTTGCGGCCGATGTCGAAGTTGCCCTGGGTGTCGTAGCGCAGCCGGTCGCGCACCGGCTTCAGGAACTCCGGCTCGGCGTACTTGTAGCCCGTGGCCAGGATCAGGCCCTGGGTGTCCAGGGTGTACTCCTTCTCCTGCTCCTCCTGACGCAGACCGAGCGTGTACGTCCCGCTCCCGCTCTCGTAACTCACGCTGTTGAGCGCGGAGTTGGTGAGGAGCCGGGTGGGGACCGGGCCGCCGAGGTTCTTCTGGTAGAGCAGGTCGAAGATCTCGTTGATCAGCTCGCCGTCGATGCCCTTGAACAGGCCCTTCTGGTCCTGCGTGAGGCGGTAACGGGTCCGCTCGGGCAGCGCGCGGAAGTAGTCGATGTACTCCGGGGAGGTCATCTCCAGCGTCAGCTTGGTGTATTCGAGCGGGAAGAAACGCGGCGAACGCGTCACCCAGTTGAGCCGGTAGCCGTGGACGTCGATCTCGCTGAGGAGGTCGTAGTAGATCTCGGCGGCCGACTGACCACTGCCGACGAGCGTGATCGACTCCTTGGCCTGCAACTCCCGCTTGTGCCGCATGTACTGGGAGTTGTGGATGAAGTCGCCGTCCAGGTCGGCGCACGCGTCCGGGATGTACGGGGGAGTGCCGGTGCCGAGGACGAGCTTGCGGGCCCGGTAGAGGTCACCGGCGACCGTACGGACGACGTACAGCTCGTCCTCGTCCTGGTAAGTCACCTCGGCGACCGTCGTGTTGAAGCGGGCGCTCGTCAACTTGTTGGCGGCCCAGCGGCAGTAGTCGTCGTACTCGACTCGCAGCGGATAGAAGTTCTCGCGGATGTAGAACGAGTACAACCGCCCCGATTCCTTCAGGTAGTTGAGGAAGGAGTAGGGGGAGGTCGGGTCGGCGAGGGTGACCAGGTCCGACATGAACGGCGTCTGGAGATGGGCGCCGTCGAGGAACATCCCCGAGTGCCACTCGAAGTCGGGCTTCGACTCCAGGAAGACGCCGTCGAGTTCGTCGATCGGCTCGGTGAGGCAGGCGAGGCCGAGGTTGAAGGGGCCGAGACCGATCCCGACGAAGTCGTAGGTCCTGTTGCGGGCTTCAGCAGTCTTCTTCATGGCTGCGGCTTCAGGAAGCGACGGAGACGACGGAAACGGCGCGGTCAACGGATTCTCCCAGGTACTGCTCGGCATGGCCGGCGATCAGATCGAGTACGGCGGCTATGTCGTCCGTCGTGGTCTCGGGGTTGAGCAGGGTGAACTTGAGGTAGTGGCGGGCGCCGACCTTCGTCCCCGCGACCACGGCCGCACCGGAGGCGAACAGGGCCTTGCGGGCGTACAGGTTGGCGCGGTCGATCTCCGAGGGGTCGGTGACGGCGGCGGGGATGTAGCGGAAGACGAGGGTGGAGAGGGAGGGCTCGACGACGACGTCGTAGCGCGGGTCGGCGGCGAGCAGCTCCCAGCCCTCCTGGGCCAGGTCGCATACCTCGTCGAAGAGTTGGCCGATGCCGTCGGCGCCCATCACGCGCAGGGTCATCCACAGCTTGAGGGCGTCGAAGCGGCGGGTCGTCTGGAGGGACTTGTCGACCTGGTTGGGAATGCGCTCCTGCACCATGCGACGCGGGTTGAGGTACTCCGCGTGGTAGGTGGCGTGGCGGAGCGTGGCCGAGTCGCGGACCAGCAGGGCGCTCGAACTCACCGGCTGGAAGAAGGACTTGTGGTAGTCGACGGTGACCGAGTCGGCGCGCTCGATGCCGGTGAGGAGGTCGCGGCGCTTGACCGAGGCGAGCAGTCCGCAGCCGTACGCGGCGTCGACGTGCATCCAAGTGCCGTACTGGGCACAGAGTTCGGCGATCTCGGGCAGCGGGTCGATGGACCCGAAGTCGGTCGTACCGGCGGTGGCGACGACGGCCATGGGGACGAGCCCGGCGCGCTTGCAGCGCTCCAACTCATGGGCGAGCGCCACGGTTTGCATCCGCTTGTCGTGGTCGACGGGGATGGACACGACCGAATCGGCGCTCAGCCCGAGCAGTTTCGCGGACTTCTTCACGCTGAAGTGGCTGACGTCGGAGGCGAAGATGCGCAGTTTGGCGAACGAGGCTGGATACTCCCACCCTGCCCGCCCTGGCTTCGCCTCCTCGCGGGCCAGCAGCAGCGCCTGGAGGTTGGACTGGCTGCCGCCGCTGGTGAAGATGCCGTCGGCGGCGGGGCCGAGGCCGATGCGCTCGTTCGTCCAGTCGATCAGTTTGCGCTCGATGAGGGTGCCGCCGGCCGACTGGTCCCAGGTGTCCAGGGAGGAGTTGACGGCGGAGAGGATCGCCTCGCCGAGCACCGCCGGTATGACGACCGGGCAGTTGAGGTGGGCGAGGTAGCGCGGGTGGTGGAAGTAGATCGCGTCCCGCAGATAGACCTCTTCGAGCTCGTCGAGGGCGGCGGCCTCGTCGAGGAGGGGCCGGTCCAGGTCGATCCGGTCGATGTGGGGGGCGAGGGCGTCGACCGTGACGCCGGTGAACGGACGGTCCGTGGTGGCGAGTCTGGCCGCCACCCGCTCGACTCCTTCGGTCACGGAGCGGCGGTACCGCTCCGCGGTCGTGTCATTGAGCAGGTGCGAGCGCATCGGGGGAGCCTCCGGGGGGACAGAGAGGGCAGGTGCAGGTTCGCCATGTCGAACGGATCAACGGATCAGTCGAACGGATCCAACGATCCAACGTGTGGAACTTAGGTTAGCCTAACCTAAGTTGGATTCCTGTGCGATCCTGCCCCACCCGTCACAGCTGTGATCTGGGCCTCCGCCGTCATTCGGACTGCTCGCGCAACTGCTCCTCGCTGAGCCCGCGCCGCCAGTACCCGACGAAGGTGACGGCCCGACGGTCGATGCCACGCTCACGCACGAGATGCCGGCGCAGCTCCTTCACGACGGACGACTCGCCCGCGATCCAGGCGTACGGCCGCTCGGCGGACGGGAGTTGGGTGCCTCGGATCGCCTCCAGGGCCGTGGGCGCACCTGTTCCTCCGCTTCCTCCGCCCGCGCCGCGCACCAGCCAGGTGATCTCGGCGTCGGCGGCGGTCACCAGATCCTGGATGTCCCCGGCGTGCCCGGCCTCCAGCCAGACCTGGGCCCGGGTGCCGGCGGGCAGCGCTTCGAGGATCGCGGAGGCGGCCGGTACGGCGGTCTCGTCGGCCCAGATGACGACGAGATCGGTGCCGGTCGGCGGCCGGAACCGGATCGCGCGGTTGTCGGCGATCGCCGGCCCGAGCAGCAGGACGCGGTCACCGGCACCGGCCCGGGAGGCCCAGAGGGAGGCCGGCCCGGCGGGGGCGGCGGCGCCCGGTTCGACGCCGTGCAGCACGAAGTCGATGTCGATCTCCGTCGTACGCCCGTGGGCGTCGGCACGTAGCGCGCGGAGCGTGTACGAGCGCATCACCGCCCGTACGTCGTCCGGCAGTTCACGCCACCCCTGCCACCACCCGTCCCCGAGTTCGACGGGCACGGCGGGGGCGTCCTGCCCCGGGTGCGGAAGAAAGAGGGAGAGGCTCTGGTCGCACCCGTCGGACAGAAAGGCGCCCAGATCTTCCCCGCCGAAACTGACCCGGACGAGGGACGGACCGAGGCGGACGGTCCGTACGACATGGAGAGCGAAGAACCGGAAGGGGGCGGCTACGGCGGTCGTCATAACTCCTCCTGAAGTGATGTCGGAGGGCGCGACGACGCGCCCCCAAAGGGGCGCGGGGAACTGCGCGACCAGCCACAACGGGCCCGCAGTTCCCCACGACCTAAAACACTCACGGCGCTGATACCGGCGCCCGCTGTCAACTGACCGACTTCGCGTTCTCAATAGCCTCCGCAAGGCTCGTGAGCAGCGGCGTGCACTTGTCGTAAGACAGAATCGGCTCGGGATTACGGGCGATCACCTGGTCCGCCTTCACCGCAGGCAACTGCTTCCACGTCGCCTCGGTGATGTCGGCGGGCTGAATCGCCGACGTCCGGTTGTCCATCATGATGATGTCGGCCTTGTACTTGTCGACGTTCTCCCAGCTCAGGTTCTCGAACCAGCCACCGCTCGCCTTGAGGACATCGGCGGCGGGCTCGACGAAGTTCACGCCGAGGGCCTTGAAGTACTCCAGGTCGACGGAGAGGTTGGAGCCGGAGACGTAGAAGATGTCCTGGGCGGCGGAACCGGCCAGCACCTTGATGTTCGGCTTGGCCTTGGTGGCCGCGCGCAGCCGGGCGGCGGCGTCCTCGAAGGCCTTCTTCGCGGCGGTCACCTTGGCGGAGGCGGTGTCCGCGCCGAGGGTCTTGGCCAGCTCCAGCATGCGCTGCAGCGGCTGGTCCAGCTGGATGTCGTACACGGAGATACCGACGGTCGGGGCGCCGACGCCGAGGATCTTCTCCTTGGACTCCTCCGGGACGTACCAGAGGGTGCCCGCGCTGTCGAACATCGTGGTGACGAGGAGGTCCGGGGCCAGGGCCGCGTACTTCTCGATGTTGAACTGGCCCCACTCGTTGCCGAGGACGGTCACCTTGGTGACGTCCATGTCGCCGGCCTGGACGTCGGCCTTGCCGTCCTTGGTCGTGGTCGGGCCGAAGACGCCCTTGACCTCGACGCCGTAGTCGTAGAGTGCGGCGGCGACACCGGTGAAGGCGACGATGCTGGAGGGCACCTTGTCGGCCTTGGCGGTCGTGCCGCGGTCGTCCTTGAACGTCCAGGGGCCGGCGGCGGGTGTGGCGGCGGCCTTCGACGCGTCCGCGTCCGAGCCACCGCTTTTCGCGTCGTCGTCCCCACAGGCGGCGAGGACGGCCCCGAGGCCGAGGGCGCCGCCTGTGGCGAGTATGCCTCGGCGGGAGAGGTGGGTGGCACGGGCGTTGAACATGAGATGGCTGCTTTCGAACAGGGCGGTTCGGTCCGCCGGACAATTCGAAAGGTAGGTTAGCCTAACCTCAGCTGTTGTCCAGGGGGCGGTTCCGGGAAGCGGGACGCCCGGGGTGACGCGCGCCTGTTTCTGTGAGCAGCCTGTGGATCGAAGGTGTGATGCTTGCGTAGGTGATTATTCAAGTACTCGGATGACACTGGTGCCACGAGGATGAAGGAAGCCCAGGTGGCTCGGAGGTGGCGGCACGGAACGGCCGCAAGGCCCGACCCGGGCGGGATCGAGCCTTGCGAGAGCATGTCGAGCGGTCACCGGCAGCGCGGTTTCCAGCCAGGATGACCAGGGTTACGACAGGACGGCGGACCGGGGCTACGACAGGACGACAGTGGCCGCCTTCTGGAAGACCGTGTTGCCGCCGTCGTCGTGCCAGTCGATCTCCACGCCGTCGACGAAGCCCGAACTCACGACAGTGCAGGCCGAGTTGCCGGCGGACACCCCACGGGCCGGGGAGGCCCCCAGCGAACCGTCGTCGTCGTTCCCTGCGGTGACGACGAGACCGTCGGCGAAGACCTTGGCGGTGGTGTTCCGCACCTTCAGACCGGCGTAACCGCCCCCGCCCGTACCGCCGTTGCGGCCGTCGCGAGTCAGCCGGCAGCCGCTGAGCTGGAGGATGCCCTTGCCGTCGGTGTTCTGCACGTTGATGCCGTCGTAGCCGTTGCGGTCGGTGGAGCAGCCGCTGAACTGGATGATCCCCTGCCAGGTCCGCAGCACGAAGCCCTCCTTGGCCGACCACTCGGCCCGGCAGCTGGTGAACGTCGAGTTGCCGGCCCCCGCGATCCACCAGCCGGAGCCGTTCCCGCCGAGCACGTACACGTCGTGCAGGACGGAGTCCGTGGAGTTGTTGAGCGCGATGCCGAAGGTCCCCGGCCAGAGGACGGAGACCCGGTCGAAGTGCAGACAGAACGGCGCCTGCGGGCCGTTGGGCTCGGTCGAGTAGGTGGTGTTGATGCCGTGCCCGGTGACCTTCCGCACCTGTACGTCCCGCAGTTGGAGATGCTGGACCTGCCCGACGGCCCGGATCCCGTCGACCTCGGCGCCGCCCGCGGGCAACGCGCTGCCGTCGATGGTCAGTTGAAGAATCCGCACCTCGACGGACTTGGTGGCGTACCCGCCGGTGAGCTTGTCGAGCACAAGTACGACGGCCTCACCCGTGAACCCCGGCAACGGCTTCAGCCCGAACGCGGGGTCGGCCGCGCCCCATTCGTTCTCGCCGCCGCCGTGGGTGCCCTGGAGCGTGACGTACGGCGGTATCCTCACCGGCGCGCTCGTACGGTACTGACCCGCCGGCAGATACACCGTGTTGCCGGGCTCGCAGGCGTCCAGGGCCGCCTGGATCGCGAGGGTGTCGTCGGTGGTGCCGTCGCCGGTGGCCCCGTAGCCGCGTACGTCGTGCCACCCGAGGCCGTTGACCTCGGGAGCGTCCCCCTCGGCGGCGGTCGCGGTCGCCGCGCCGATTCCGGTGAGGGCAGCGGTGGTGACGCCGACTGCGGCTCCGCCGAGGAACAGTCTTCGGCTACGGGGTGTGTCGTACCCCGTGCCCCGCATGTTCTTCTGCGTGTCTTCCATGTGGTGAATCCCCCTGAAGCTCAGTTACGGATGAGTAGGTGTACTCATGCCGAGGTGGCCGTGCACGGGCCATCGTGAACGCACTGCATCACACGAGGCACCACCTTCACCGGAGGACCCCATGAACAGCAACCGCCGCACCCGCACCCTGCTCACCCTGGCCACGGACAACTGGCTCTCCCGCGCCTACCTGGCCGTGGTCGCCGCCGCGACGGTCTTCTTCCTGTTCGACACCTTCTTCGTCTCCCACACCGACGCCTCGATGTCGGGCGCGGTCCCGTGGCTCCTGACGGCCCCGCTGAGCTTCCTGTACACACTCCTGCCGGAGGGCACGCTGAACGGTTCGGGCGATGGGGCGTTCCTGGCGCTCTATCTGGTGGGGATCGGGGCGGCGGCCCTGGCGAATGCGGGGTTCATGGGGTTCGCACTGCGGAGGATCCGTCCGGCGTCGGGGCGTGCGACTGCTGGTGCGTGAGCGCTGAAACGGGGCGCGGTGGTGGAGAAAGGGCCTCACGGGGCCCTTTTCTTGTTGATCGAGGCCGAGGGAAGTGCGGGCTGAATGGCGGGAGATTTCAAGCCACTCAGGCTCGTTGCTTTGCTGGGGATGGCTGGAGGTTCCTTATTTGACGGGATGGTGCGCCTGACCAAACATCGATTTTGAGCCTCAATGGGCAGTGGTGGAAGGCGTGTTGGCGGCTGGTCCGCGCGCCTGTGGCAACGATGTATTCAATTTGAAATTGCTTGACCGTGCACGATCAGCTGTGTTGGATATGGGGGCTCATAAAGATCATGTAAAGCGGGGGTGGGAAATGGGTGGGGACTCTTTGCGCTGCCCGCAGCGCGGAAGTGTCGGACGTGCGAGACGGTTGGTCTCCGGCCTGACGGTCACGGCGTTGCTGGCGGCTCTGCCTGCGCTGGGTGTCACGACGTCGGTGGCGCGGGCTGATGACGCGGAACCGACGACGTCCGAGGCATCGACTGCTTCGGAGCAGGCGGCGGCTTCCGGCGAAGCGGTCGAAGTCGTCGGCGCCCGCGAGGAGTACGCCACGACCCACGCCAACCCTGACGGCTACACGTTCACCCTCACCCAGTCCGCCGTACCGGTGCGTGTCGCGCAGCCGGACGGGTCCTGGGCGGAGCCGGACGCGACGCTGGAGCGCCGGACCGACGGCTCGATCGGGCCGAAGGCGTCGGTCGCCGACATCTCCCTCTCCGCCGGTGGTGACGGCGGAAGCCTGGTGAAACTGGCAGAGGACGGCCGGTCGCTGAGCCTGGGCTGGCCCGGCAGCCTGCCGGAGCCGACGCTGGACGGTGCGTCCGCCACGTACGCGGAGGTACTGCCCGGGGTCGACCTGCGGATGACCGCGACGGTGGAGGGCATCCGCCAGGTGCTGGTCGTCAAGTCCGCCGAGGCAGCCGCCAATCCGGAGCTGGAGCGGATCGAGTTCTCCCTCAAGACGCAGGGCCTGACGGTGAGCACCCGGACGGGCGGTGGCCTCGCCGCCGTGGACGAGAACGGCAACACGGTGTTCCGTTCGCCGGCCGCGCGGATGTGGGACTCGGCGGGCGACGCAGGCGGGTCGGGTGCGGCGACCATGTCGCTCGCTGCCGCCGATGACGAGCCCGTCGTGGACGGCCACGGCGAGACGTCCGCCGATCCGGCCGATGGGCCCGGCAGCGGTGACGCGTCCGCCGTACTGCCTGTGGAACTGACCGACGACGCGGTGGCCGTGGTGCCGGACGCGGGCCTGCTGAGCGGCGAGAGCACGGTCTATCCGCTGTACATCGACCCGGATGTGGCGCTGAGCGAGTCCGAGCGCACCGTGCTGTCCTCCGACGGCGACACCTTCTACAACTTCTCCGGCGGCGACGATGGCGAGGGCGTCGGCTTCTGCGACACCTATGTCGCCGGCGGCTACGCGTACTACTGCGGCTCCGGCTACAAGCAGCGCATGTACTTCGAGTTCGGGCCGGCCGGGCTGGCGGGGAAGCGGGTGCTGGACGCGACTTTCCGGGTGACCGAGCGATGGTCGATGTCGTGCGAGACGTCGACGGTCGACCTCGTCCGTACCGGTGGGATCTCGTCCGCGACCAGGTGGCCCGGCCCGACGAGCAATTGGGATCTCCTGGGCGACCGGACCGTGTCCGCAGGCCGTGGAGCGATGTGCGACCCGGATCAGCCAGATGCCCCCATCCCGTTCAACGACGACCCGGACCAGAGCTACGAGAACCTCACCAACACCGTGAAGGTCTTCGCGGCAGGCGGTTTCGATCGCCTCACCCTGATGCTGAAGGCGCACAACGAGAACGACCCGAACGGCTGGAAGCGGTTCGACGACGATGCCGTTCTGGTGGTCAAGTACGTGGGGCTGCCAGCTGTGCCGACGTTTCCCGGCATCGTGCAGAAGAACAGTGTCATCTGCTCGACCAAGTCGACTGATCCGGTCGTCATTGCGGATCCGCAGCCGATGCTGACGGCGCGACCGCAGACGGCAGCAGGCGGCGCAACCTATGCGCACCTGCAGGCGCACTTCTACGTCCAGAGAGAGCAGAACGACGGCACCTGGAAACTGGAGACCGAGCCGGTACGGCCCGACGGCTCCGTGGACAACAACGAGCAAGTGAAGGCCATCACGCCTATCGGGCTCACCCCGAAGAAGACATACCGGATGGCGGTGTCCACCCGGTCGCTCTACAACAACGACAACAGCTATCTGGAGTCGTCCAGCACGGTGACCACCAAGGGCTGGTGCTACTTCAAGATCGACAGCGATGGTCCGATGGCACCGGTGATCACCTTCGGCGGCCCGTACGCCGAGTGCACTGCCTGCGAGCCGGTCGGTGGTCCCGGGATCAAGGGGAAGTTCACCTTCTCCCGGAACCCTGAGGACGACACGGTCAACAGTGGCTACCGCTACAAGCTCTCCACTGACGAGGAATCGTCGCAATGGTTTTCCGGGGACACCGTGACTGTGTGGATCACACCGTCCCGGGCAGGGACGGTGACGCTTGAGGTCCAGGCAAGAGACAGCGCCGGCGAGGGCGACACAGCGGTGGTGGACTTCAAGGTCGCTGAGGGTCAACCGGCGGTCGGCCGCTGGCACTTCGACGAATCGACCGGGACGTCGGCGGCCGACACCGCCACTGAGGGCGTACGGCACGGCATGACGTTGCACGGTGCGGGTTCGGGCCGGTCGGCCCTTGCGCGACGTGGCGATGGGGACCTGTCTTTGTGGCTCAATGGCGACCCCGGTGACGCCACACGGCAGTCGGGATACGCGGACACCTCGGACGCAGTGGTCGACGCGAGGTACTCGTTCACCGTCTCGGCGTGGGTGAACCTGAGCGACGCGTCTTCCTACCGGACGATCCTGTCCCAGACCGGCAGCGACAACTCCGGCTTCTCGCTCTACTACTCGTCGGGCGTGCAGCGCTGGGTGTTCCTGCGGAGCTGGTACGAGAACGGCGTACGGCAGTCCGAGGGCGCCAACGCGAGTGCCACCGGCGTACCGCTCAACACGTGGGTCCACGTGGCGGGTTCCTATGACGCAGAGAACCGGGCGATCCGTTTGTATGTGAACGGTCGGCCGCAGGGCGGGTCTGTCGCCCTGCCCAGCACGTCGGACGCGACGGTCGCGGGCGGCGCTTTCCAAGTAGGCCGGGTCGCGTTCAGTTCGAGCGGCACGTACCAGAACTACATGAGCGGCCGTGTCGACGAAATGGCAGTCTGGCAGCGGCTGTTGACCAACGACGATGTCGCCACCGAGGCTCGGTTGTTGGATGGGAGCAACAACGCCTACGTCGAGCTGGTCGCTGACTGGAACCCGAACGGGAAGACCGTCGGCACGGGCCCGCTGGCGGACACCGTCACCGGCTACAAGCGTTCGTTGGTTCTCGGTAACGGCGCCGCCCTCGACGGCGAGGCGATCGTGCTCGACGGCACGAACGATACGGCGACCACGGCGGGTCCGGTCGTGGACGACTCAGGTTCGTTCACGGTGACGACGGCCGTGGAGCTGGATTCCGAGGCCATGGCAGCCAAGAGTGACGGCCATGTCGCTCAGGTCGTCGGCCAGCGCGGTGCCGATGGCTCGTCCTGGGGGCTGTGGTTCGAGAAGACGGGCAACGAATTCGACCCGGAGACCGAGAAGGAAGTCCCCGTCGGTAAGTGGTATTTCGGTCGGTTGAACGGCGAAGACTGGACCGCCGTGGTCTCCGACGAGGCCGCAACCGTGACATCCAACAGCATCACACGGCTGACCGGCGTGTTCGACGCCGCCGCAGGCACGATCAGCCTGTACATCGGCGCCAACCAGAACGGCCCCGACCTCGCCTACACGGCTGTGGTGGGCACGGGTGACTTCGCGGTCGGCACGGGTTTCGTGGACTCGGCGTGGGGCCACTACCTCGCGGGCCGGATCACCGACGTGCGGATCTGGGCCGGTGCGATGACAGGCCAGCAGCAGATCGTCGACACCGTCGGCAGCACTGGTGCCTGACCCTTCGTTTCCTCGTCCGCTCTCCGCTCTGCCGTCCTCTGTTCGTCTGTTTTCCGTGATCACGTGGGGTGTTGTGTCATGAGTGCCGGGATACGTATCGGAAGACCTGTCGGGCCGCTTGCTGGAATCGGCGCCGGAATCCGCGCCAGGATCAGGCGTGCCGACCTCGGCCGACGCGTGCTGCCCACCTTGGTGATGGCGCTCGTCGCGTCGACCGTTGTCGCTGTCCCCGTCCAGGCGGCGGACAGCGGCGGCGGCCTGGGCAAGCCCAAGGCGCAGGAGCAACTGGTCTCGGAAGTCCACGAGTTCGCCGGGCAGGGCGCCAAGACGGCCCGGGCCCGGGTGGCCGAGACCCGTGCGGAGAACGCCGAACAGGGCAAGCGGGCCCGGGCCGAGCAGACCGCGACCTGGCCGAAGGAGGGTTCGGCGAAGGCCGGGCTCGCAGGCAAGGGCAAGGCCGCTCGCCTGACGGCCGGTGGTCTCCCGGTGACACTGACCGGCACGCGTGACGGAGCCTCGGGTGACACTCGTGTCGAGGTCCGCAGCCGCAAGGCCACCGAGGCCGCCGGCGTCAAGGGCGTACTGCTGACGGCGATGGCCGCTGACCCCGGCACCGCCGAAGTCAGCGTGAACTACTCGGACTTCGCGTCCGCGTATGGCGGTGGCTGGTCCGGCAGGCTGCGGCTGTTCCAGCTCCCGGCCTGCGCGCTGACGACGCCGGACAAAGCGGCCTGCCGCGAACGGACACCGCTCGACTCGCACAACGACATCTCGGGCCAGACTGTCTCGGCCGTGGTCACCCTCGCTGCCTCGACGGCTGAGAAGAGTCCGCAGACCTCCAACTCCACTGCCGAAGCCACCACTTCGGCCTCCGCCGCGGTGACGGTCCTTGCCCTCGCGGCGACCGCGGGTGCCTCCGCCTCCGGCGCGGGCGACTACACCGCGAGCCCGCTGTCCCCCTCCTCCAGTTGGGAGGCAGGCGGTTCGTCCGGTGCCTTCACCTGGTCGTACGACATGGCTGTGCCGCCCGCCGCGGCCGGCCCGTCCCCGTCCCTGTCGCTGTCCTACGACTCCGGCAGCGTCGACGGCCGTACCGCCTCGACGAACAACCAGGCCAACCCGGTAGGCGAGGGCTTCGAAATCTCCTCGTCGTCGTACATCGAGCGTTCCTACGACAGTTGCGACAAGGATGGGCAGACCGACAAGTTCGACCTCTGCTGGAAGTTCGAGAACGCCTCGATCGTCCTCAACGGCAAGTCCAGCAAGCTGGTCAAGGTCGACGCCGATGACAAGACCGACGACGTGTGGCGGCTCAGCTCCGACGATGCCTCCACCGTCGTCCGCTCCACCGGCGGTGACAACGGCGACGACGACGGCGAGTACTGGACCGTCACCACCGGCGACGGTACGAAGTACGTCTTCGGCCAGCACAAGCTCCCCGGCGCGGCCTCCACCGACCTCACCAACTCCGTGTGGACGGTGCCGGTCTACGGCAACGACTCCGGCGAGCCCGGCTACGACAAGGGCTCCGCCTTCGCCGACCGCTCGCTCACCCAGGCCTGGCGCTGGAACCTGGACTACGTCGTGGACATCCACGGCAACGCCATGACGTACTGGTACACGCCCGAGACCAACTACTACGCCAAGAACGGCGCTTCCACCGCCACGGCCAAGTACACCCGCGGCGGCTATCTCACCGAGATCCGCTACGGCCAGAACAAGGACACCCTGTTCTCCGGTGTGACCTCCGACAAGGTCACCTTCTCTTACACCGAGCGCTGCACGGTCTCCGACTGCGGCGACCTGACGGAGTCCACCGCCCCCAAGTGGCCGGACGTCCCCTTCGACTCGATCTGTGCCTCCGGGGCAGACTGCGACGCGGCGAGCCCGTCCTTCTTCACGCGCAAGCGCCTTACCGGCGTCAACACCCACGCCTGGTCGGCCGCGACGAGCGCGTACACGGCCGTCGACTCCTGGGCTCTTGCCCAGGACTTCAAGGACGGCAACGACATCGGTGACACTTCGGACCACAGCCTGGTCCTGGAGTCCGTCCGCCACACCGGCAAGAACGGCACCGACATCGCGCTCGACCCGGTGACCTTCACCTATGAGATGCGGCCGAACCGGGTCCACGCCGACCTCGACAACATCCTGCCGCTCAACCGGCCCCGGATCAGGACCATCACCTCCGAGACGGGTGCCCTCACAACGGTCACCATCTCCGGTCCGGAGTGCGTACGCGGGTCGAACATGCCGGCCGCCGAGGACGACAACTCCAAGCCCTGCTACCCGCAGTACTGGAACATCAACGGATCCTCCACGGCATCCATCGACTGGTTCCACAAGTACCGCGTCACGGCTGTCGGTACCGCCGACCCGTACAGCGGGAGCGCGGACACCGAGAACGCCTACAGCTACGCCGATCCCGCCTGGCACTACAACGACGACCCGCTGACTCCCGAGGCAGAGCGCACCTGGTCGGTCTGGCGCGGCTATGGCAAGGTCACCGCCACCAAGGGCATCGCGGGCGGCACCCAGTCCAAGACGGTCTCCACCTATCTGCAGGGCATGAACGGGGACAAACTCAAGGGCACCGCCACCACGCGATCCGCCTCGGTCGCCGGCATCGACTTCACCGGCCTGGATGTCGCCGACCAGACCGACAGCGACCCGTACGCGGGCTTCCTGCGCCAGCAGATCACCTACAACGGTTCGACGCCGGTCAGCGTGACCGTCAACGACCCCTGGTACCGCACCACCGCCACCCACAGTGCCTCGAACACCAAGTCCTACTACGTCCGTACGGAGAGGGCGTTCACACACACCTACCTGACGGCGAAGGCGTCCTGGCGCACGCGCACCACAGCGACGACCGAGTGGGACACCTACGGCCAGCCCCTGAAGGTGCACGACGCGGGCGACGCGGCCGTGACCGGCGATGAGACGTGCACCCGCACCTGGTACGCGGCCAACGGCACGCTCGGCATCCACTCCCTGGTCACCCGCACCCGAGTGCTCGGCAGATCCTGCACACCCGTCGAGACCGACCTGTCCCTGCCCACGTCATCGGCCACACGCGGCGACGTCCTGTCCGACACCGCGATGGTCTACGACGGCCCGTCCACGACCACCGCCTGGTCCGCGTCCCAGACCCCGACCAAGGGCGAGGTCACCTGGGTCGGCCGTCCCACCGCCTACCCGGCGGCGGCCACGGACGGCGAACGCCACCCGTCCGCATGGCAGACGACCAGCCGGACGACGTACGACACCCTGGGCCGTGTCGCCACGGTCACCGACACCGCCGGCAACGCCACAGTCACGACCTACACTCCCGTCGCAGCCGGTCCGCTGACCCGGACCAAGGTCAGCAACGCCAAGACGCAGAACACCTTCGTATATGCGGACTACGCCCGAGGTCTGCCGATCAAGGTGTACGACATCAACAACAAGATCACCGAGACGACGTACGACGCCCTCGGCCGTCAGACCGCGACGTGGCTGCCCAACCGCTCCCGCGCCAGCGACTACAGCCCCAACTACACGTACGCCTACTCCGTCTCCAACGCCGACAACTCCTGGTCCTCGACCTCGACTCTGAAGGCCGACGGCTCGACGTACAACACCAGCTACGCGATCTACGACTCACTCCTGAGGCCGCTCCAGACCCAGAGCCCCACCCCACAGGGCGGCCGACTGCTCACGGACACTCGCTACAACGACCGCGGCCTGGCCTACCAGACGTACGCCGACGCCTTCGACTCCGAGAGCCTTCCTTCCGGCGAGTACGCGGCTGCTGTGTACGGCCGCACCCCCAAGCAGACGGTGACTGTCTTCGACGGCGCGGAACGGCCCGTGACCAGCACCTTCTTGGCCGTCGGCGTGGAGAAGTGGAGTACCACCAGCAGCTATACGGGCGACTCCACCGCGACGACCTCCCCTGGCGGAGGCTCGGCGGCCCGCACGATCGTGGACGCCCAGGGCCGTACGACGGAAACCCGCGAGTACGAGGGCACCAGCCCGGCCGACACCGGCTTCGGCGCCACGGTGGGCGCGACCTACACGTCCACGAAGTTCACGTACACCCGTGACGGCAAGCAGTCCACGATCACGGGACCGGACAGCGCATGGTCGTACCTCTACGACCTCTACGGCCGCCAAACGTCCGCCACCGACCCCGACATGGGCACGACGGCGATCGGTTTCACGGCCTTGGACAAGGTCTCTTGGACCAAGGACGCGGAGGGCCGGGTCGTGATCAGCGCCTACGACGTGCTCGGTCGCACCACAGGCACCTGGTCGGCCCCCGCCACGGCGGATCTCTCCTCCACCACCGAGGAGCAGGTCGACGCGAACAAACTCACGGCGTACACCTACGACGGGGTCACCAACGCCAAGGGGCAGCGGGACTCCGCCACTCGCTACGTCGGCGGGAATGTGAGCACAGGCAGCAAGTACATACAGAAGGTCACGGCCTTCGACAGCCTGTACCGGGCGACCACCACCGAGCTCGAACTGCCGACGACTGACCTGCTCGTCGACAAGAAGGCCGTCGCGAACAAGCTCACCTTCTCGACGTACTACAACATCGACGGCACCCAGCAGTACATCTCGGAGCCGGCCGCGGGCGGCCTGGCTGCCGAGACAGTCGACTACGAATACACAGACCTGGGCCTGAACACCCAGACCAACGGCGCCAGTGCCTACCTGTTGGACGCGAGTTACACGGCTCTGGGCCAGCCGCAGGTGCTCAGCCTGGGCACCTCGGAGGCTGAGGGCACCTACAACGCGTACATCAACAACCACTACGAGACAGGCACCGACCGCATCCTCAGGTCGTCGGTCACCGACGACACACACGCCTACACGCTCCAGCAGCTGAACTACGCCTACGACGCCACGGGCAACGTCACGTCCATCTCGGACCCGATGACCCTCGGCGGCACCGGCGCGGCGGACAACCAGTGCTTCACGTACGACGGTCACCGCCGCCTGACCGAGGCCTGGACCCCGTCGACGGCGGACTGCACAACAGCCAACCGCACGACGGCCAACTTGGGTGGCGCCGCCCCCTACTGGACGTCCTACACGTACAAGGACTCGGGCCTGCGCGCGACCGAGACCACCAACACCAGCAGCGCGACGACGACCAAGACGTACTGTTACGACAGCACGAAGGTCCACCGCCTCCTCGCGACCACTGTCAACACCTGCACGGGCGCCACCGCGTCCTACACCTACGACGCGACGGGCAACACCAAGACCCGGCCGGACGGCACGGCGAGCCAGACCCTGACCTGGTCGGCGGAGAACAAGCTCGACACCCTCAAGGAGGGCACCAACACCACCGGCTACGTGTACGACGCCGACGGCAGCCTGCTGATCCGCCGCAACGCGTCAGGGGAGACGGTCCTGTATGTGGGGGCCACCGAGGTGCACCTCGACACCTCGACGTCGACGCCGAAGATCTGGGCCCAGCGCTACTACACCGGCGCCGGCGCCACGATCGCCCTGCGCAGCAACAAGACGGGCACCGACAAGCTGACCTGGCTGGCCGCGGACCACCACGGCACGAGCAGCCTCGCCATCGACAACGCGACCCAGGTGATCACGAAGCGCTACAGCACACCGTTCGGCGGCGACCGTGGCCAACCGACGTACGGTCCGTGGCCCGACGACAAGGGATTCCTCGGCGCTTCGGCGGACTCCGCTTCGGGGCTGACGCATCTGGGTGCGCGTGAGTACGACCCGTCGACCGGGCGGTTCATCAGTGTCGACCCGCTGCTGGAACTCGACAAACAGCAGACCCTCAACGGCTACACCTACGGCGGCCAGAACCCGCTCACCTTCAGCGACCCCACGGGGATGGGGCTTGCCTGCGGAGGCGCGGGAGGTATGTCGGAGGCCTGCCCGAAGAGGCCTGACGGCTCGGCTGGCAATGGGCGCCCGGGCGAGGCCGTTGACCATTCCAAGGGGACCGCTGCTGCCTCCAGTTCAGGCGAGACCAACAGCACCGGGTTCTTGTTCGGGGACACCGACCTGGCCACCCCCGGGCCCTATTTCGATCCAAAGTGGGCCGAAGACCCGGTGGTGATGGCCTGGGCGACCAGCAACGAGAAGGATCCGCTTGCCAACGCCCTTTATGGTGTGGGCCTGCCGATCGCCAGCGCTCTCGACATTGTCGGCGCCCTCTTCACACCTGACTGCATCGTGCAGGACGAGTGCCTCGCCGACAAGTACAGGGCCTGGGGCGAGGAGCACGGGTTCAGTGCCGACGGCAACGCGGCTGGGGTCGGGGCCGCGGCCGGCGCCTTCCTGACTGGCGGCGGCAGGGGAGGCGGCGGAAGCAAGGGCAAGCCGGGCACACCGAAGGGCCCAGGATGGTTCCCGTACGGTGTTTCCAAGATTCCGAGCGGATGGTCTGGACCGAACATGACGAGGAAGTACAAAAAGAATCCCGCCAAGGAAGGATTCGTGTGGCGCGCTCCGAAGGGACAGGACAGCGTTCGCATCGACAGAGGAGACCCGGGCTCGCAATGGAGTACGCAGCAAGTTGACCACGTGGTTATCAATTCCGATGGGCGAATCGTGGGCAAGGGTGGAAAATTGCTGCCAGCGGGGGCAAGGATCCAGGACTACCCGAAGGAAGCTCATGTCTCTCTCAGCGAATGGCAGACGTGGAGGAGCTGGAATGCACCTTGATTGCACTGATGTGCAGATGCCCTGGTTGCGCAACCAACTTGTGGAATGGTTGCGTAGGTTGAGCAGTCGAGAATGGCAGGAGAAGAACTGGCTGCCGGTGGCACAGGCTGGGGTTGGGTTCGACGATGCCCTGGACTTCTTCGACGATACCGGAGTGCTCGACGAGCCCTCCGGGCGAATCGGATTCATTCTGCTGAACGACAGGGAGGCTGTTGCACTGGAAGACCTGAATCGCATCCTGGACGGTGCGGTAAGCGGAAGGGGAATGAGTGATGAGGAGATAATTCATTCCGCGGGTTGGGCAGATGTTGTCGCTGCCGCTCAACGCGCGCTGGTTGTGCTGGGGGAGGACCGCTGAAACCGGCTGGACCGACAGGTACGGCGACAGCAAGTGATCTGATGGTCCAGCTCTCGGTAGAATCTAGGAAAGAATATCTGGAATTTTCGCCAGGATTCTCATCCCGCAGAGATCCCGGATGTGGCACATTCCATGGCGCCCCGGCAGGTGGTGTAATGGCGATCTGGTATGAATCCGCTTTGACGGATATTCGAGATCAGAGGTTCCCTCCCGGGAGGATGCCCATCATGGAGAGTTGGTGCAACTTCCACCCCTTGCACAGCAGCTGCCGGGCTATTGCGTGTTGATCGCGTGATCGTTCTCATCGGGGTGCCGCTTACTGTCTATCTCGTGCTGGTGACGTGGTTGTGCGTTGCCGTCGGGGATCGGACGTCGTGGCGGGTGGGGTGGCTGATGGCCGCCGGCGGGGTGTTTCTGCCGCTCGCCCTCTTCGTCGCCATGCTTGTCCCTTGACCTGAACTGACTCCTGAACCCCGGCCCATGAAACGGGACGAGCCGCGCCGCCGGTGAACTGCGGTGGCGCGGCCTTGCCGGTACCCGGGGCTATGCCTGGACGAACAGTTCCTCCGTGTCGGCGGCTGTGAGTGACCGGTCGAGCCAGGTGCCGAGGGTGTCCAGGTCGGTGCATCCGGTGATGCGCTCGCGGGCGGCTTCGGGGATGTCGATTCCGCGGAGGTCGAGGATGCGGAGGATGTCCTTGGCCCGTCCTTCGGCCTCGCCCTGGGTGAAGCCCTTGATGCGGTACTCCTCCACGATGGTGCCGCTGCCCGGGAAGCGGCTGGGACGCATGGCCACGAGGTTCCTCCAGAGTGCGCGGGCCGGGGTGTCACCCAGGCCGATTTCGGTGTATTCCGCCCAGTCGTCCAAGACATTGCCGCCGACACTAGCCAGCGCCGTCGCCAGTGCTTCCAGTATCGCAGGGAGGGCCGGGTCCTTGGCGTGGGCGAGTGCGGACAGGACCGCCAGGGGGATGTCCTGTTCCGCCTCGTCCGGGTCGATGATCGTGGGTAGGTTGTCGGGGCCCAGGACCAGAGGGAAGATCGCGATGCTGGTGTGGGCCGGCAGTCCGATGCGGATCGGGTTCGCGGCCCAGGACGCGGTGTTCTTGTCCCGGCAGAGCACCAGCAGGATCGGGGGCACCTTGTACGTGGCGTAGAGGTACGCCAAGTAATACGTCCAGCTGTTGTGCTTCTCCTGGTCAGGCTTGCCCTGGGACTCGAGGGCGAGCAGGTAGCCGTCATCGTCCGCCGTGCTGATCCGTAACAGGGTGTCCACGCGTCGTGCCAGTGGCTTGATCTCGGTGAGATCGGTGTCCAGGAACTGGATCGAAGTGGGTTCGGGGAAGGCGATACCGGCCTTCGGGAGGGCTCGGGCAAACAGGCCCGGGTCCTCCCTGAAGATCTGGTGCATCGCCTCGTGCGGTGAGCTGACCATGCGATGGAACGTAATGGGGTGAATACGTTGCCGTGGCGCCAAGACGACGCGTTCAGTCGTACGAGTGGCTTTTGCTTCTGGAATTTGCCAAGGGGGCATGCTCCTGAGCTTGGGCAGGCCTGGGTGGCGCGCTCGGTGGCCTGATTTCGCCATATAGGCCGCCGCACTGTCCTCGAACTCCCTTGCGAAGTGCGCCAGTTGCGATCACGCTTCTGTGTGTCGACGGGGGTCGGGGGCGGGAGCGGGAAGCGGAGGCTGGGGCGGGTATGGGTGCCACGGAGAGGGTCGCTGACGCGGCAGCGGGAGTGGTGGACGCGGTAGCGGCGGTGGTGCGGAGCGACGCCGCTCTGCTGGAGGACGATCTGGCCGAGTTTCTCGGCTCGCTGACCGCCCCCGCGGCGGTCTCCTCGCAGTCCGTGTACGAGGCCGCCCTGCGGCGCTCCCTCTATGAGCCCGTCGCCGATGCCGTCGGGTCCAAGGTGGGCCAGGAGGCGCTGCCCCCGACCGCCGGGGCGCCCGGCGGCAACCGGGCCCCGCTGCGGCCCTCGATGGTCTACTGGGCCTATCGCAACTACCGGGGCTTCCCCGATGAGTTGGGGGACGGTGGCGCCGAGGCCGACCTGGCCCTCGTCCGGCGGGCCGCCGTGGCCGTACGCGTCATGCTCAAGGCCTTCGTCGCGATCGACGACATCCAGGACGGCAGCGACGTCCGCTACGGCGAACCCGCGCTCCACGTCACCCACGGCGTACCGCTCGCTCTCAACACCGGTTCCTGGCTGATCGCGGCCGTCCTGCGGCACGCGGACGATCCGGCTGTCGTGGACAGCCTGGTGCGCGCCGTCGAGAGCGGCTTCACCGGGCAGGCCGTCGACCTGTCCACCCGTACGGCCGAGACCCGCGCCGAACTGATCGCCGCGCCCCTCGAAGAGCGCCTCGCCTACTGGGAGTCGCTGGCCGCCCTCAAGACCGGCACCCTCTTCCGGATGCCGCTGGACTCGGCGCTCGCCGGTCTGCGCGTTGTCGAGGACGAGCAGGACATCCTGGACGTCGCCATGCGTCAACTCGGCCTGGCCAGCCAGCTGTTCAACGACCTCACCGACTTCGTGCCCGAGTTCGGCGGCGGCCGGATCCACGAGGACTACGACGGGCTCAGCAACCGGGTCTTCCTCGAACTCCTCGACCCTGAGTCGCAACTGGCGCTCTCAGGGGAGCAGCTCAAGTCGTACGTCCTCGGTCATCCCAAGCTGGAGTCCACGCTCCTCGCCCTCGCCGCCGAAGCCGTCGAGCTGAAGCGCGACGCCAAGGAGAGCGTGTACCGCGTGTGCCGTTCCGATCGCAGTGCCGCCTACTTCGACCTCACCATCGAACGCAAGGGCCACCTCATCGACCGTCTCCACGAGACGCTCCAGCAGCGGAGTGGTACGTGACGGCCGCCACCGTTGTTGAGCGGCTGCGTGCCAGTACCCGCGACTGGCATGACGCCCTGGAGGCCACCCCCTTCGCGAGCGCGATGATCGCCGGGACCCTTCCCGTCGAGCGGTACGTCGGCCAACTCGCCGCCTATCGGGTGGTGTTGGAGGCGCTTGAGGGGGAAGTCGCTCGCGTCGCGGACCCCTCCTCCGATGCCGGTGACGCCGTTTGGTCGCCGGACCTCGTCAAACTCCCCCTCGTCGAGCGCGACTTGGCCTATTTCGCCGGCCTCGGTACCGTCCCGGGTCCCTGGGCTGCCGAGGAAGCCGATGCGTTCGCCGCCGACATACGGCAGCGGGCCGCCGACTCCGACCTCCCGGCCCTCCTCGGGTACCTCTACGTCATGGAGGGCTCCACGCTCGGCGCCCTCTTCCTTCATCCGTACGTAACCGCCGCCTACCGCCTCCCCGGTACCGACGGCGTCGCCTATTACACGAGCGGCGACCGAGACCGCTGGGCCCGCTTCACATCCCGTATGAACCAGGCTCTCGCCGCCCCGGAGGCGCAGGAGCAGGTCATCGCGGCGGCCCGGATCGCCTACCGGCACACCGCCGCGATCACCGGGGCCCTGTCCGTGGGGCTCAGCCCGCCATCTCCATCCCCAGCCCCAACTCCCGTGCGATGAGCATCCGTTGCACCTCGCTGGTGCCCTCCCCGATCTCCAGGATCTTCGAGTCGCGCCACATCCGGGCCACCGGGTACTCGTTCATGAAGCCGTAGCCGCCGTGGATCTGGGTCGCGTCGCGGGCGTTGTCCACGGCGATCGTGGACGAGTACAGCTTCGCCAGGGCCGCCTCCTTCTTGAAGGGCTCGCCCGATACGAGGCGGGAGGCCGCGTCCCGCCAGGCCAGGCGGGACGTGTGGGCCTTCATCTCCATGTCCGCGATCTTGAACTGGATCGCCTGGTTCGCGCCGATCGGGCGCCCGAACGCGTGCCGTTCCTTCGCGTACTTCACCGACTCGTCCACACAGCCCTGGGCGAGCCCGGTCGCCAGTGCCGCGATCGCGATCCGCCCCTCGTCGAGGATGCGCAGGAACTGGGCGTACCCGCGCCCCTCCTCGCCGACCAGGTTCGCCGCCGGGACCCGCACCTCGGAGAAGGCCAACTCCCTTGTGTCCGACGCGTTCCAGCCGACCTTCGAGTACGGCGCCGCCACCGTGAACCCGGCCGTGCCCGACGGGACGAGGATCGCCGAGATGTGCGGCCTGCCGTCCGGCTTGCGGCCCGTCACCGCCGTCACTGTCACGAAGCCGGTGATGTCCGTACCCGAGTTGGTGATGAAGCACTTCGTGCCGTTGATCACCCATTCGTCGGTGTCGGGGTCGAGGCGGGCCGTCGTCCGTGTCGCACCCGCGTCCGAGCCGCCGTCCGGTTCCGTCAGCCCGAACGCGCCCAGGATCTCCCCGGCGCAGAGGCGCGGAAGCCACTCCCTCTTCTGCTCCTCCGTACCGAACAGGTGGATGGGCATCGCGCCCAGCGAGACCCCTGCCTCCAGGGTGATCGCCACCGACGAGTCGACCCGCGCCAACTCCTCCAGCGCGATGCCCAGCGCCAGATAGTCGCCGCCCATCCCGCCGTACTCCTCGGGGAACGGCAGCCCGAACAGGCCCATCCGGCCCATCTCGCGGACGATCTCGTACGGGAACTCGTGCCGCTCGTAGAAGTCACCGATCTTCGGAGCCACGACATCGTGCGCGAACTGCTCGACCGTACGGCGGAGTTCTTCCAGTTCGGGGGAGAGCTTGTGGTCCATGGTCGTTCACTGCTCCTGAGAATCCTGTGAGGCCTGCGAATCCTTGTGGGACAGGGCTCGTACGGTGCGGGACGGGCTCGGGCGGCCCAACTGGTCGGCCATCCACGTGCTCGTGGCGACAAGGGCGGCGAGGTCGACGCCGGTCTCGATGCCGAGGCCCCGGAGCATCCACACCAGGTCCTCGGTGGCCAGGTTGCCGGTCGCCGACCTGGCGAACGGGCAGCCGCCGAGGCCGCCCGCGGAGGCGTCCACGGTGGTGACGCCGTGCTGGAGCGCGGCCAGGGTGTTGGCGAGCGCCTGTCCGTAGGTGTCGTGGAAGTGCACGCCGAGCACGTTCGTCGGCACGTGCTGTTCGTTGAGGGAGGCGAGCAGCTCCAGGACATGCCCGGGGGTGGCGACGCCGATCGTGTCGCCCAGGCTCAGCTCGTCGCAGCCCATGTCCAGCAGTGCCCTGCACACCCGTACGACCTGGTGGAGCGGGACCGCCCCCTCCCAGGGGTCGCCGAAGCACATCGACACATAGCCGCGTACGTGCGCGCCCTCGTCCTTCGCCCGCCGCACCACCGGCTCGAACACCGCGAGCGACTCGTCGAGCGTGCGGTTGAGGTTGGCCTTGGCGAAGGACTCGGTCGCGCTGGCGAAGACGGCGACCTCCCGTGCGCCGAGCGCCAGGGCGCGGTCCAGGCCGCGTCCGTTCGGGACGAGCACCGGCAGCCGTACGGGGAGATCGCTGACCTGGGGGAACAGGTCTTCCGCGTCCGCGAGTTGGGGCACCCACTTGGGGTGGACGAAGCTCGTCGCCTCGATCGTCGTCAGGCCCACGTCGGCGAGTCGGCGGATGAACTCCGCCTTCACCGCCGTCGGCACGGTCGTCTTCTCGTTCTGCAGCCCGTCACGCGCGCCGACCTCGTGGATCCTGACCCGCGCGGGCAGTCCCGGGGCCGGTACGACCATGGGGAGCGTCATTTCTCCTCCTCTGCCGAGGACTCTGCGGGGGTGATCACGGCGAGCACCTGGTCCATGGCGACAGTCGTCCCCGGGGTGACGTCCAGCTCGGCGACCGTGCCCGCGTGCGGGGCGGCGATGACGTGCTCCATCTTCATCGCCTCCACGACCAGCAGGCTCTGACCTGCGGTTACTTCGTCTCCCACGGCCACCTTCACGACGGTGACCGTTCCGGGCATCGGGGCGGTCAGCGAACCGGCTCCCGCGTGGCCGGCGCCGGTGAGCGAGGCCGCCACCGGGTCGTGGTCGCGCACCTGCCACGCGTCGCCGTCCCGGCCCAGCCAGTGGCCGGCGCGGTGGAACGTGTGCCGGACACCGTCCAGGACCACGGACACCTGGTCGTCGGTCACAGTGTGGGTGCCCTGTCCCACGTGAGTGACGGGTTCAAGTCCCGTCACTCGCAGCTCGAAAGTCGGCGGCTTCGGCGTACCGCCCAGCCGCCAACCGCTGGGCACCGAGAAGGGATCCGTCCAGCCGCCCCCCTCCGCCTTCGGCCGCAGCGCCTCCAGTCGTACGGCCGCCGCCGCCTCGTACACCTCCTCCGGTACCCCGTCCGGTACGAGGGAGTCGACCTCGCGCTCCACCAGCCCGGTGTCCAACTCGCCCGCCACGACCGCCGGATGGGCCAGCAACCGGCGCAGGAACCCCGCGTTGGTCGGCACGCCCAGCGTGACCGTCTCCGCGAGGGCGGCGCGGAGTTTCCGGAGCGCGGTCGGGCGGTCGGAGCCGTACGCGATCACCTTGGACAGCATCGGGTCGTACAGCGAACCGACCTCCGTGCCCTCGGTCAGTCCCGAGTCGGTGCGTACGCCGTCGCCGGAGGGTTCGCGCAGGGCGAGCACGGTGCCGCCCGACGGCAGGAAGCCGCGGGAGGGGTCCTCCGCACAGATACGGGCCTCGACGGCGTGGCCGGTGAGAGTGATGTCCTTCTGCTCGTACGGGAGTTGCTCGCCCGCCGCCACGCGCAGCTGCCATTCCACCAGATCGAGGCCGGTGACGAGTTCCGTCACCGGGTGCTCCACCTGGAGGCGGGTGTTCATCTCCATGAAGTAGTACGAGGCGGGGTCGCTGCCCGGGACGATGAACTCGACCGTGCCCGCGCCCTCGTACCCGCAGGAGCGTGCCGCCTGGACCGCCGCCTCGCCCATGGACGCGCGCGTGCCTTCGTCGAGGAGGACAGAGGGCGCCTCCTCGATGATCTTCTGGTGCCGCCGCTGGAGCGAGCACTCGCGCTCGCCCAGGTGCACCACGTTCCCGTGGCCGTCGGCCAGGACCTGGATCTCGATGTGACGGGGCCGGTCCACCCACCGTTCGACGAGGAGCGTGTCGTCCCCGAAGGAGGCGCGGGCCTCGCGGCGGGCGGCGGCGATCTCCTCCGTCAGCGCGCCTGCTTCCCGCACCAGCCGCATGCCCTTGCCGCCCCCGCCCGCGCTGGGCTTGAGCAGCACCGGCATGCCGATCTCCCGTGCCGCGTCGGCCAGTTCGGCGTCGGTGAGGCCGCTGCCGCTCGACCCGGGGACCACCGGGACCCCGGCCGCGCGGACCGTCTCCTTGGCGCTGATCTTGTCGCCCATCAGGGAGATCGCGTCGGCGGGCGGCCCGATGAAGACGAGCCCGGCGTCGACGCACGCGCGCGCGAAGCCCGCGTTCTCCGCGAGGAAGCCGTACCCCGGGTGCACGGCCTGGGCGCCGGTGCGGGCGGCGGCTTCGAGGATGCGGGGGACGGACAGATAGCTCTCCGCCGCTGCCGCCGGTCCGATCCGTACCGCCGTGTCGGCCTCCCGGACGTGCCGGGCGTCGGCGTCCGCGTCGGAGAAGACGGCCACCGAACGCACACCCAGCGCGCGGAGGGTGCGGACGACCCGGACCGCGATCTCGCCCCGGTTGGCGACAAGCACTGTGTCAAACATGGGTCCTCAGATCCTCACATCCGGAAGACGCCGAACTGGGGGTCGCCCAGTGGCGCGTTGGCGCAGGTGGTGAGTGCGAGCCCCAGTACCTGGCGGGTTTCGAGGGGGTCGATGACACCGTCGTCCCAGAGCCGGGCCGTCGCGTAGTAGGCGTTGCCCTGGCGCTCGTACTGCGCGCGGATCGGGTCCTTGAAGGATTCCTCCGCCTCCGTCGGCCAGGACCCCCCACGGGACTCCAACTGGTCCCGCTTCACGGTCGCGAGGACGGAGGCGGCCTGCTCGCCGCCCATGACCGAGATCTTGGCGCCGGGCCACATCCACAGGAAGCGCGGCGAATACGCCCGGCCGCACATCGAGTAGTTCCCGGCGCCGTACGACCCGCCGACCACCACCGTCAGCTTGGGCACGCGCGTGCAGGCCACGGCCGTGACCATCTTGGCGCCGTGCTTGGCGATGCCGCCCGCTTCGTACGACCGCCCCACCATGAACCCGGAGATGTTCTGGAGGAAGAGGAGCGGGATGCCGCGCTGGTCGCAGAGTTCGATGAAGTGGGCGCCCTTCTGGGCGGATTCGGAGAACAGGATGCCGTTGTTGGCGATCACCCCGACCGGGTGGCCGTGGATGCGTGCGAACCCGGTGACGAGGGTCTGCCCGAACTCGGCCTTGAACTCCGAGAAGCGGGAACCGTCGACCACGCGCGCGATGATCTCCCGTACGTCATAGGGGGTGCGGGGGTCGACGGGCACCGCGCCGTACAGCCCGTGGGGGTCGACCTTGGGCTCGATGGACGCCCGGACGTCCCAGGGGAGTGCCCCGCGCGCGGGAAGGGTCGCGGCGATGTTCCGCACGATCCTGAGCGCGTGCGCGTCGTCCTCCGCGAGATGGTCCGTAACGCCCGACACGCGCGCGTGGACGTCCCCTCCGCCCAGCTCCTCGGCGGTCACGACCTCACCGGTGGCGGCCTTCACCAGCGGGGGCCCGCCCAGGAAGATGGTCCCCTGGTTGCGGACGATGACGGCTTCGTCGCTCATGGCCGGGACGTAGGCCCCACCGGCCGTGCAGGACCCGAGCACGGCGGCGATCTGCGGAATCCCGGCGCCGGACATCCGGGCCTGGTTGAAGAAGATCCGCCCGAAGTGGTCGCGGTCAGGGAAGACCTCGTCCTGCATGGGCAGGAAGGCGCCCCCGGAGTCCACGAGGTAGATGCAGGGGAGCCGGTTGTCGAGGGCGACCTCCTGCGCGCGGAGATGCTTCTTGACGGTCATCGGGTAGTACGTGCCGCCCTTGACGGTGGCGTCATTGGCGACGATCACGCACTCACGCCCGTTGACCCGCCCGATCCCGGCGATGACGCCGGCGGCCGGCGCCTGGCCCTCGTACATCCCGTCGGCGGCGAGCGGAGCCAGCTCAAGGAAGGGCGACCCGGGGTCGAGGAGCCGGTCGACCCGCTCCCGGGGAAGCAGCTTCCCGCGCGCGGTGTGCCGGGCCCGGGCCTTCTCGCCGCCGCCCAGCCGGGCCACGGCCAGCTTGCCGTGCAGCTCCTCGACCAGCGCACGGTGAGCCGCCTCGTTGGCCCGCCAGGCCTCCGACGCGGGGTCCGCCGCGCTGTGCAGCTCCGGTGCCTCCTGCATCCTGCGGTCCCCTAACCCAGTGGTCGTACAGCCTGGTCGCCCGGCGATCTGCCGATGGTCTGCCGACGATCGGCCGGTTAATGAGCGTTAACGCATTTCCTTCAGGTTAACGACCGCTAACCTCCGTGTCTAGAATCATTTGCATGGCCACGAGAACCGACGCCCCGACCCGCCGCGAGCAGATCCTCAAGGAGGCTGCCCGGCTCTTCGCCGAGCGCGGTTTCCATGGCGTGGGCGTGGACGAGATAGGGGCGGCGGTGGGCATCAGCGGCCCCGGCCTCTACCGCCACTTCCCGGGCAAGGATGCGATGCTCGCCGAGCTGCTGGTGGGCATCAGCGGCCAGCTCCTGACGGGCGGCAAGCGGCGGGTCGCGGAGTCCGACGGGAACCCCGAGACAGTCCTCGACTCCCTCATCGAGGGCCATATCGACTTCGCCCTGGACGACCGCCCCCTGATCACCCTCCACGACCGCGAACTGGACCGCCTGCGCGACAGCGACCGCAAGCTCGTGCGCCAGCTCCAGCGGCAGTACGTCGAGCTGTGGGTGGAGGTGGTGCGGGAGGTGTACCCGGAGCTGACCGAACCGACGGCCCGCTCGGCCGTCCACTCGGTCTTCGGCCTGCTGAACTCGACCCCGCACCTGGGCCGCCCGGGCGCCCTCCCGGGCCGGGGCGTCACGGCGGCGCTGCTGCACCGGATGGCGAGGGGGGCGTTCGCGGCGGTGGAGGCGGCGGGGGAGTGATGAGCGTTACGGTCCAACTCCTCTGGACGGGGCTTCGTACTCGCCGGTACGGTTGATCTGAGCAAGCGCTTAGGTAAGTCGAGTCGAGGAGGCGGCGGTGCGCCGTACTGTGTTCAACGAGGATCACGAGGCGTTCCGGGAGACCCTTCGCGCCTTCATCGAGGCCGAGGTCGTGCCCGTCTACGACGAGTGGTTCGCCGCGGGCCAGGCGCCGCGCGACTTCTACTACAAGCTCGCCGAGCTGGGCGTCTTCGGCATCCGCGTCGACGAGGAGTACGGCGGCGCCGGCATCGACTCGTACAAGTTCGAGGCCGTCCTGTACGAGGAGACCGCGCGCGCGGGTGTGTCCTTCGGCGGCTCCGGCGTGCATGTGCTGCTCGGTCTGCCGTACATCAAGCTGCTCGCCACCGACGAGCAGAAGAAGCGCTTCCTGCCGAAGTTCGTCTCCGGCGAGGAGATGTGGGCGATCGCGATGACCGA
Source organism: Streptomyces sp. NPDC000878 (assembly GCF_053599695.1). NCBI lineage: Bacteria > Bacillati > Actinomycetota > Actinomycetes > Kitasatosporales > Streptomycetaceae > Streptomyces > Streptomyces sp. NPDC000878. The sequence continues at coordinate 39,156 of NZ_JBSFMT010000029.1, forward strand.
GCCGGGCACCGGCTCCGACCTCGCGGGCATGAAGAGCACCGCCAAGCTCTCCGAGGACGGCACGCACTACGTCCTCAACGGCTCCAAGACCTTCATCACCGGTGGTGTCCACGCCGACCGCATGATCGTCTGCGCCCGTACGGACGCGCCCAGCGCCGAGGACCGCCGCCACGGCATCTCCCTCTTCGTGGTGGACACCAAGGCCGCGGGTTACTCGGTCGGACGGAAGCTCGACAAGCTCGGGCTCAAGACCTCCGACACCGCCGAGCTGGCGTTCGTCGACGTCAAGGTGCCCGTCGAGGACCTCCTCGGTGAGGAGAACAAGGGCTTCTACTACCTCGGCCACAACCTCGCCTCCGAGCGCTGGGGCATCGCCTACGGCGCGTACGCGCAGGCCAAGGCCGCCGTCCGGTTCGCCACCCAGTACGTGCGGGAGCGTGTCGTCTTCGGCAAGCCGGTCGCGCACTTCCAGAACACCAAGTTCGAGCTGGCCGCCTGCCAGGCCGAGGTGGACGCGGCCGAGGCCGTCGCCGACCGCGCGACCGAGGCCCTGGACCTGGGCGAGCTGACCCCGGCCGAGGCCGCCAGCGCCAAGCTGTTCTGCACCGAGGTCGCCCACCGCGTCATCGACCGCTGCCTCCAGCTGCACGGCGGCTACGGCTTCATGAACGAGTACCCGATCGCCCGCCTGTACGCGGACAACCGCGTCAACCGCATCTACGGCGGCACCAGCGAGATCATGAAGTCGATCATCGCCAAGGACATGGGCCTGTAAGGACCGAAGGACATGGGCCTGTAAGGACATAGTCCCGTACGACACGGACCCGTAAGGTTCCGGAAATTACTTGCCAGTAGAAATGACTGCATGAGTCAGGCACTTCAGTCTCTCCTCGATCTGCTCGACCTTGAGCAGATCGAGGAGAACATCTTCCGCGGCCGGTCCCGGCCCGCCATCGTCCCCCGCGTCTTCGGCGGGCAGGTCGCGGCCCAGGCACTCGTCGCCGCCGGGCGTACGGTCCCCGCGGACCGTCCCGCCCACTCGCTCCACTCGTACTTCCTGCGCCCCGGCGACCCCGGCGCGCCGATCGTCTACACCGTCGACCGCATCCGCGACGGCCGTTCCTTCACCACCCGCCGCGTGGTCGCGATCCAGCACGGGCAGCCGATCTTCCACCTCTCCGCGTCCTTCCAGCAGCACGAGGACGGCCTCGACCACCAGACCCCGATGCCCGCCGCCCCCGACCCGGCGACCCTCCCCACGGCCGAGGAACAGCTTCCCCGGTACGCCCATCTGGACCCGGCGATCGTCGAGAAGTTCCTGGAGTCCCGCGAGGCCGTCGACATCCGCTACGTCGACGACCCGCCCTACGGCAGGTTCGGCGAGCCCCGCGAACCGCGCTCCCAGGTCTGGTTCCGTACGAACGGCAAGCTCGGCGGCGCCGTCGACGAACCGCTGCTCCACGTCTGCCTCGCCACGTACGTCTCCGACTACACGCTGCTGGACTCGATCCTGCTCGCGCACGGCCGCGGCGGCTGGGCGGTGAACGACGTGGTCGGCGCCTCCCTGGACCACGCGATGTGGTTCCACCGCCCGTTCCGCGCCGACGAATGGCTGCTGTACGACCAGGAGTCACCGTCCGCGTCCGGCGGCCGTGGCCTCGGCCAGGGCCGCATCTACACGCAGGACGGACAGCTGGCCATCACGGTCATCCAGGAGGGCGTGATCCGGGTCCCCCGCACCCCCTGACCAGACGTTTCTACTCGCTGTCGCTGTCGCTGTCGCTGTCGCTGTCGCTGTCGGTTTCGCTCTCGCCGAGCAGCCCGGCCTCGTTGAGCAGGAACGCCGTCAGCGGATCGTAGAAACGCGGGCTCGTCACATGGTCGTCGAGCGGAACGGCCACCTGGAGGGTGCCTTCCGCCTCGGCCAGGAACAGCGCGGGGTCGTTGCAGTCGGCGTACCCGACGGAGTCGATGCCGTGCTGTCCGGCGTACCCCGCCCAGCCGTGGTCGGCGACGACCAGGTCGGGCAGCGGGCGGCCCTCCCGCTCGAGTCCCGTCAGGATCGCGCGCATCGGCTCGCCGGAGTGCGTGTGCCACAGCGTGGCCCCGTGCTCCAGCACCGCCACGTCCGCGAACTGGAAGACGTACCCCTCGTCCGTCGTCAGACCGTCCGGGATGACGACGATCTCGCAGCCGGCGGCCCGCAGCGCGTCGGCCGTGGCGCGGTGCACGTCGAGGAGCCCGCCCGGGTGGCCGGTGGCGAACAGCACCCGCTGCCGGCTGTCGGCCGCCTTGCGCAGCCGGGCCGCCAGCCGCTCCAGCGCGGCGACCGTCAGTTCGGGGTCGATGGTGTCCTGGCCGTACCGGTGTTCGGGATCGTCGTTCACACCGACCCGCTCGGCCATCACCGCGAGCACGTCCTGCTCGTCGGTCCAGCGGTCGCCCAGCTCCAGCCCGAGCCAGTAGTGCCGTTCGCCGTTCGCCAGCTTGCGGTAGTGGGAGAGGTTGTTCTCGCGGGGCGTGGCGACATCACCCGCTATACGGGTTTTCACAAGGTGATCGACAAGCTCGGCGCGGCTGGGAATCCCGGGTATCGGCATGCCTCCCATTGTGAGGCAGACAACAGCCCGCGTGCCCGGCGTCCCGACCGCTGGGACGCAGGTCACGCCACCTCAGTACTTGCTTCATTACTCCCTCAGTACTGCTTCAGCGCGAACCACAACTCCATGCGTACGTCGGGATCGTCGAGGTCCGTGCCGAGCAGGGCCGTGCAGCGCGCGATCCGCTGCCGGACGGTGTTGCGGTGGACGGCCAGCGCGACCGCCGTACGGTCCCAACTCCCGTGCAGGGAGAGCCAGGTGCGCAACGTCTCGACCAGCGCCGGGGCCGTGGCGATCGGCGCGAGGAGGGTACGGGCGTGGGCCGCCGCGTCGGCCCCGGGGACGAGGTCCGACAGCGCGGCCCGCTCGCCGTGGCGGATCAGGGGGCTGCGGGTGGCCCTGGCGCGGGCGAGTGCGCGGGCCGCCTGGGTGTCGGCGGCGGGCCAGTCACGCGGACCGGACGGCGCGCTCACCCCGCACGTCCAGCCGGGCTGCGGGGCGACCTCACGATCGGCGGGCAGCAGGACCCGTACGACATCCCCGTCGACGTCGACCAGCGGCGAACCGAGCGCCGTACCGAGCGCCGAGGCCGCCACGGGATCGGGGGCCGGTCCGTCGGGCTGTGCATGGATCACCGCCCAGCGCTCGTCCGCGCCGAGCAGCGGCGCGACCGTCTCCGGGGCTGCCCCCAGCAGCAGCCGTACGAGCGCCGAGGAGCGGGCGGCGCCGGTGCCGCTCTGGTGTTCGCCGGTGAGGAGGGCGAGGAGTACGGCGGCCACGGAGGCGATCGTGTGGTCGCCGGACGTACGTTCGGGTGCCGCGACGGCGAGGACGAAGCCCTGGCCGGTGCCGAGGGCGTAGGCGGCGAGATGGGTGCCGGCGGTGGTGTCGGTGGCGGAGGCGGGGCCGCGGGCGGGTTGAACGACGGCCGCGAGGTGGGAAAGGGAACGGGCCGCGTCCGTCTTCCGCCCCGCAGCCGCGATCTCCGCCCCGTCCGGCCCGTACAGCACCGCCCGGCCGCCCACCCGCTGGGCCAGCTGGCGCAGGACGGAGGGCACCGGGTCCGGGCGGGACGCGGCGGCGGCCAGGCTCTGCTGGGCCTCCGTCACGCGGCGGAGTTCGGCCAGCCGGGCCTGGGCCATGAGCTGCCAGACGGCGCGGGCCACGCCCGAGAAGGTCGTCCGCGGCGGGACCTCGACGAGCGGCAGCTCGTACGCGTCGCAGGCCTCGACCAGCGCCCGCGGCACGCTGTCGTGCACCGGCGCGACGCCGAACCCGAGTGCGACGCCACCGGCCGCCACGATCCTGGCCACGTAGTCGTCGAAGTACGTCCCCGAGCCGGCTGCCTCCGGAATGTGCACCCCGGCCGTCAGCACCAGCTCACCACCCAGCAGATACGGGTACGGGTCCGCCATCTCCGACGCGTGCGCCCAGTGGATCGCCGGGTCGGGGGCGGTCGGGCCGGCGATCTGGCGCAGGGCGAGGTCTTCGCGGGCGAGGAGGGCGGAGAGGGGGACGGGGGTGGTGGGCGGTACGGGGGGAGCGGGCGGGACGGGTACGGGTACGGAAGGGTCCGGGTCCGGCATGGTGGATGTTCCATCCGTATGAGGCGCTGAGGGTGGATGAAACGTACACTTTCTGGGTCTGTCCCGGCCACCTAGTCTGGCGCCAGCGGCTCGCCGGTCACGCCCGGCGCGGAGAGAAGGCAGAACGGTATGACCAGCAGCTACCAGACGCCCCGTGGCCCCGTCGACTCGTCGCGCATCCCGAGATTCGCCGGTCCCGCGACCTTCGCGCGCCTGCCGCGCCTCGACGAGGTCGGCGGACGTGCCGATGTCGCCGTGGTCGGGGTGCCGTTCGACTCGGGGGTCTCGTATCGCCCGGGCGCGCGCTTCGGCGGCAACGCGATCCGCGAGGCGTCGAGACTCCTGCGCCCGTACAACCCGGCGCAGGACGCGTCTCCGTTCGCGTTGGCGCAGGTGGCGGACGCCGGGGACATCGCCGCCAACCCGTTCAACATCAACGAGGCCGTGGAGACGGTGGAGGCGGCGGCGGACGAACTGCTGGGAACGGGCGCGAGGTTGATGACCCTCGGCGGCGACCACACGATCGCGCTGCCCCTGCTCCGCTCGGTGGCGAAGAAGCACGGTCCGGTGGCGCTGCTCCACTTCGACGCCCATCTCGACACCTGGGACACCTACTTCGGGGCCGAGTACACGCACGGGACGCCGTTCCGGCGGGCGGTGGAGGAGGGCATCCTGGACACCTCCGCCCTCTCGCACGTCGGCACGCGCGGCCCGCTGTACGGCAAGCAGGACCTGGACGACGACGCGAAGATGGGCTTCGGCATCGTGACGTCGGCGGATGTGATGCGACGGGGCGTGGACGAGGTCGCCGACCAGCTCCGCCAGCGCATCGGTAGTCGTCCCCTCTACATCTCCATCGACATCGACTGCCTCGACCCGGCGTTCGCACCCGGCACGGGTACGCCGGAGGCGGGCGGTATGACGTCGAGGGAGCTGCTGGAGATCCTGCGGGGCCTGGCATCCTGCAACCTGGTCTCGGCGGACGTGGTCGAGGTGGCCCCCGCGTACGATCACGCCGAGATCACGTCGGTCGCGGCGTCGCACACGGCGTACGAACTGACGACGATCATGTCCCGACAGATTGCCGGACAGTTTGCCCAACAGAACGCAGAGGCCCGCGGGGACAAGGGCGAGAACGAGGACGGCGTAGCGAAATGACCCACGACCACGACCTGGTGCTGAAGCCGACCGCCGCACAGACGGAGGCCGCCCTCAACCCGCCCCCCGGCCGCAACGGCGGAGACCTGGTCGTGGAGACGCTGGCCGGCCTCGGCACGACGACCGTCTTCGGCCTGCCCGGCCAGCACGCCCTGGGCATGTTCGACGCACTGCGCCGCTCGGACCTGCGGTACATCGGCCTACGGGTGGAGAACAACGCGGGGTTCGCGGCGGACGCGTACGGCAGGGTGACGGGAGAGGCGGCACCGCTCCTGCTGTCGACGGGCCCGGGCGCGCTGACGTCACTGGCGGCACTCCAGGAGGCGGCGGCGGCTTCGGCCCCGGTGCTCGCGATCAGCAGCCAGGTCCCAACTGCCGGGCTGGGCGGAGGCCGACACGGCTATCTGCACGAACTCCCGGACCAGCAGGCGTCGTTCAGGGGCGTGGTGAAGTCGGTTCACACGGTGCGTACGCAGTCCCAGATCCCGTCGGCGATCGAGGCGGCCTGGAAGTCGGCACTGACGGCTCCGCACGGCCCGGTGTGGGTGGAGATCCCGCAGGACGTACTGCTGGCGGAGACCCCGATCCCGGTGGTGACGGGCGGCGACGCCTTCCCGGACGAACTCCCCCCGCGCCCCGAACTGACGGCCCTGGCAGCCCACTTGCTGTCCAACGCCGAGCGCCCGGCGATCATCGCGGGCGGGGGCGTCGTACGGGCGGACGGGGCAGGGAAGTTGAGGGCACTGGCGGAGCGACTGCGGGCGCCGGTGGTGACGACGTACGGCGGAAAGGGCGCGTTCCCCTGGACACACCCCCTCTCACTCCAGTCCTGGATGGAGGACCGGCACATGACGGACTTCCTTGAGGACGCGGACGTGTTGCTGGTGGTGGGCTCGGGGCTGGGCGAACTGTCCTCGAACTACCACACGTTCAAGCCGCGCGGCCGAGTCATCCAAGTCGAGGCGGACTTGGGCAAGTTGGAGTCCAACCACCCGGCGCTGGGCATCCACGCGGATGCGCGGCTGGCGTTGCAGGCGCTGCTGGAGACGGTGGGGGAGCGGGAGGACGAGTCGGGGGTGGAGCGGGTGCGGGGGGTGCTGGACCGGGTGGAGGACCGGATCGCGTCCCAGGAACTCACCCTGGAACAGGGCTTGTTGAGGTCGATCAGAGCGGCGTTGCCGCCTCGCTCCCTTTCCTTCTGGGACATGACGATCCTGTCGTACTGGGCCTGGGCGGGCTTCGACCCGCGCGGCACGAACACGATGCACTCGGCTCAGGGTGCGGGCGGTCTGGGCTATGCCTTCCCGGCGGCACTGGGAGCGGCGGTCGCGGATCCGACGTACCCGGTGCTCGCGGTCTCGGGGGACGGCGGTGCGCTGTACGGGATCGCGGAGTTGGCCACGGCTCGGCAGTACGACCTGAACGTGACGTGGCTGATCGTCGATGACGGCGGCTACGGCATCCTGCGCGAGTACATGACGGACGCGTTCGGGGAGGCAACGGGGACGGAGCTGGCGCGGCCGGATTATGTGGCGCTGGCGGAGTCGTTCGGGGTGCCGGGGGTGCGGACGTCGGCGGAGACGCTGGAGACGGATCTGGCGAAGGCGTTGGGGGAGGCGGGGCCGTCTGTGGTGGTGCTTCCGGCGGTGTTGCGGATGTTCGCGGCGACGCATTTGGAGTGACGGACAGGTGCTATCCGGCGCTGGAAGCCAGGTCGGAGGGCCTGTCGAACATCGCACGTCTGAGCACGGCCATTGCCTCGGAGTCCTCGCCGAGGGAGGTCGAGAAGGACAGCGGAATGCCTCGCGCCATGTGATCGAGCGCCGCTTCTTCTAGAGTGCACCCTTCCAGAAGGGCCAAGGTACGCAGGACTTCGGCTTCGCTTCCCGTGTACGTGACTGTCATCGGGCATCTCCGCGGGTGTGCTGTTCGGTGCGATGTGCGGCGATTCTGGCAGTGCCGTCGCGCGGGCGGCGCTCATTGTGGAAGCGACAGTTCCACCCACGTCGCCTTTCCGATGCCGTGTCGGCGAGGACAGCAGCCCCAGCGTTCAGCGAGGGCCTGTACGAGGGTGAGGCCGCGGCCTCCTTCGTCCTCGGGGCTGGCCTGCCGGGGCGTAGGCCAGCCGTTGTTCGCGTCGGCGACCTCCAGGCGCAGGCATCCGTCGTACGTGGCGAACCGGACGCCGATCTCGCGGCCGGGCGGGGTGGAGGCGTGGCGGAGGGAGTTGGTGACCAGCTCCGAGAGCAACAGCTCGGCGGTTTCGGCGACTTCGTCGTCGATCTTCCAGGTGGTGAGCTGGGTGCGGAGGAGTTCGCGGGCGTGGGGGGCGCTTCGTGGGGTGTGGGGGAGTTGCCAGGTGGCTTCGGTGGCAGGGGAGTTGGGGGCGGTTTCGGGCATGGGGGTCCCTCGCTTCCTCAAGTGCGATGCGTGTGCATCACATTGCTCTCTGTAGCTTGAGGTGCATGTCGAGAATGGTGCAAGTTAAACACTCAAAGTTCAGTGCACCGTGTCATGGCTGGCTACTGTGGTGCCTCACAGCTCGCGACCGAGGGGTCAGGAATGGCGGTTGAACAGCATCCGACGGTGCGGCGCCGTGTGTTGGGCGCCAATCTGCGGCGGCTGCGGGAGAAGCAAGGGTTGCTGCTCGAAGATGCTGCGGAGCACCTGAGTTGCCACGCCGCGAAGGTCAGCCGGATCGAGTCGGGACGCAGCGGCATCCGGCAGCTCGACCTGAGAGTGCTGCTCGACCTCTATGGGATCAGTGACTCCGCTGAACGCGAAGGATGGCTCTCGTTGGCCCGGGAGGCGCGTCGACAGCGGTGGTGGCGGGCGCTGGAGGACCAACTTCCGCGTGATTTCCTCGACTTGATGGGTCTGGAGGAGGATGTCTCTCGGTGCCGTGGATTTCAGCCCAGCATCGTTCCCGGTCTGTTCCAGACCGAGGCGTATGCGACCGCAGTCATTCAGGGCGGGCTGGCCGGCTCGTTGACCGAGGAGCAGAAGACCAAGGTCAAGATCCGACTTGAGCGGCAGAAGGCGCTGACGCGCGAGGACCCGGGTCCTCTGGACGTGTGGATGGTCCTGGGGGAGGCGGCGCTACGGCAGTGCATCGGCGGAGCTGACGTGCTGCGCGATCAGCTCCTGCATCTTGCCGAGTTGGCGCAGCTTCCGAACGTAACTGTGCAGGTACTACCCTTCGCAGCAGGAGCTTGTAAGGGCGGGATGCTTCCCTTCCTGCTCTACAGCTTCCCGGCTCCCGCGGAGTTGGAAGTCGTTCTCCTGGAGAACTTCACGAGCCACGCGTACCTGGAATCGGCCGAGGACACGACGCACTACAACAGCGTCTTCGACCATGTCCGGGCCACAGCGCTGAGTCCTCTGGAGTCGGAGTCGGCCATCATGCGGGCGGCCAGGGGGTTGGCCCGCGTCTAAGGAAGAGAGCAGATGCCGTCGTCGCTTGCGTCCGAGTGGTTCAAGAGCAGCTACAGCCAGCAGAACGGCGAATGCATAGAAGTCCGCCTCCGGACGGCCGGTATCGATGTCCGTGATTCGAAGAACCTACCCGGCCCTGTCGTCGCTGTCGGGGCTGTGGCATGGCTGTCGTTCCTTGTTGGGGTGGAGCGGGTCGCGTCTAGCGGTTCGTAGCCCTGGTCGAAGCGCAGAGTCTGCTGCTCTGTCGAGATTGCAGGAACATTGCGGCCGCGAGGCCTGCCTTGGTCCGGGTCGGCTGCTTCCACCGCTGTTCCCCGCTCGGCCAGGTGCGTCAGTGGTGCGCACAGGTACCATCCCCGTGCCGGTCTGCTCGGTTCGGGCCCCTTGCCGGGGTGGGCACGTTAGCGTCGCGCATATGAAGGTCCGTCACAATGTTCGTGCAGTTCTGCTTGATGGCGGTCAGTTGGTGTTCCTGCGCCGAGGTTGGCCGGGTGGTGCCCTCTATTACACGACCGTCGGCGGGGGCGTCGAAGCTGAGGACGCCGACTTCGAAGCGGCTCTACGTCGCGAGGTGATGGAAGAGATCGGCGCCACGATCGGCCCTGCGACCGAGTTTCTGACCTTGACTGAACCAGGCGAAAAGGCCACCGTCGTACAGCACTTCTTTCGCGCAGAGGTGCTGGACATGGATCCAGGTCACCGTAGCGGCCCTGAACTCGACGATCCCGATATAGGCGACTTCTCGCCGGTGCGAGTCGCGTTGGACGCGTCAGCCGTGCGAGCGCTCGAACTTCATCCGCCCGAACTCGCCAACTGCCTATGGGAGCACGCCGAGAATTGGGGTGCCTGAGAGGATGGCGTCACTCGGCGGATCTCGTAGGGGCGTCCCTCAGTCTGTTGCGAGGTCGGTCCTCATCCATGAGACGGCGCGTGCCACCATCCTCATGTGCTGAAGATCCCTGGATACGAAGGCGGCCCTCTGGTCCGGGGCGCTGCATACCTGGACGATCCTTTGTTCTGGCCCGTGCACCTCGGTACCTGTTTGCGCGGTGAGCACGCGCAGCGAGCCGCGTTCGGTGCTGACTGGGACGCGGCCATGGAGCTGTATCGCGTGCTGTCCGCCGAGAGTGAGTGGCCGGTGTTCAGTGTGTCTCTGCTCTCCGGGCACATCATCCATGTCGTCTACCGCAACATCGAGGGCGACCAGGGAGTGGACTATCTGATACATCATCCGGTGTGGTCCGCAGCGGAAACCCTTGCTGTGGATGACGGGCACTTCATGGGGCCTGGCATGGCCTGGCCAGAGTTGCTGTCCGTTGCCCGCCAGTCGGCAACGGAGGACGTTGAGGACCCCGATACCCGTCTGTTGCTGCTCTTCCCGACACTCGGCGATGCGCACCTTCCCGACGACGCAACCGTTCCTCTCACCACCGCGCTCACCGCTCTCACCTCGATCGAAGAACCCGCCGAAGTGGCGAGCATGCTCCTCGAGAACCAGGGCCAATGGAATCCTGCCCGCTGGAGGCTGGCCGGCGGCGCCTGCATCAATGACGGTGGGCATTCGTACCGAAATCCCGGCAATGTTTTCGCTCTGCCCGAGGGCCGCCTTCGGGAAATCAGCGATGCGCTGAACGGCTGATGGCGGCTCTTCGCCGGCAGAGGGTAGGGAAACCGAGACGGAGTTCGCTGCAAACTCAGGTGCCGATGTGCCCTCCTCGGCGTTAGCGTGCGTCGGTGATCAGTGAAGTGGGGACGCGGCTGGGTGCGGATGCCGCATTACGTTTGGCGCAGACAGGTCTTCATGAGTTCGAACCGGGGCTGACCGACGCCGAGTTCGCGCGTATCGAGCGCGAGTACGGCTTCGAGTTCGCGGACGATCATCGTGCGTTCCTTGCCGCCGGGCTTCCTGTCAATGTGCCGCCCGAGGAGGGGCAGACCTGGGCCAAGCCGTGGCCCGAGTGGCGCAGCGGGGATCCGGTCGAGCTGCGTGAGCAGCTCAACTGGCCGGTCGAGGGCGTCCTCTTGAGTGTCGAGAGCAACAGGTTCTGGTACGAGGCCTGGGGTGAGCGGCCGGCCGATGACGTGGACGCCCTGGCCGCCGCACGACTCCAGCTCGCCGATGTGCCGGTGCTCGTACCGGTGTACGCCCACCGCTACCTTCCCGCCGGCCGGGGAAGCTCCGGGCATCCGGTGCTCTCGATGTGGGGGACCGACATCATCTACTACGGGCTGGACCTGGCCGACTACATGGACCAGGAGTTCGACGAGGCACGCGGTCACGGTGACGAGAGTTGGGACCCGCGAGCGACGGTTCCCTTCTGGCGGGACCTTCTCTGACGACTCGGGGTTCGTGGCAGCGACCAGAGGATCGTTCAGCCAGCGGCCCCTCGCAACAGCTCCCCCAGTTTCAACGCCGCCGGCAGCGGTACGGCAGGCAGTGCCATGTGCACCGTCCGGCGTAGCGGGGGATCGGCGAGGCGGCGCAGGGCCAGTTCCGGCGGGATCGCCCATGTGGCCAGCGAGGGGACCAGTGCCACTCCCAACCCCGCTGCCACGTAGCCGAACTTGCCCGTCCACTCCGCGATTCTGATGATCTTCCGTGGGGTGAAGCCGGCCCGGGCGCAGGCGTCCGCGAGCATCGTGGGGCGGTCGCCGTACGCGTCCTGGATCCAGGCCTCGTCGCGTAGGTCGCGGAGGTTGACCGAGTCGGCTTCGGCCAGGGGGTGTTCGTGGTGGAGGGCTACGAACAGTTCGTCTTTCAGGAGTGCGGTCGTTGTGGTGCCCTCGGCCGAGGGGAGGCCGGAGGGGTAGTCGCTGACCACGGCCAGGTCGAGTGCGCCCGCCGCCAGGCGTTCCATCAGCGTCGCGCTCCTGCCTTCCACCGCGACGATCTCCACCTCCGGTCTGGCCCGCCTGAACTCCCTCAGGGCGGCGGGCAGCAGGGAGATGTTGGCCGTCGCGAAGGCTCCCACTCGGAGCATCCCGCCGTGGCCCGCGTGGATCACGGTCAGCTCCTGCTGTGCCCGTGACAGACGTTCCAGTACGTCCACGGCGTGGCGGTGCAGGGCTTGGCCGGCCGGGTTCAGGCGTACTCCCCGGGGGAGCCGCTCGAAGAGCGGGCCGCCTGCCTGCTGTTCGAGGGTGCCGATCCGGCGGGACACCGCCGACTGTGTGTAGTTGAGCTGGATCGCCGCTGCGGTGAACGATCCGGTGTCCGCCACGGTCACGAGTAGGCGCAGCGCGTCGGTCTCGAACATGTTCCCCCTCCCCTCCCATTCCTATGGTGCATGGGTTCCATGCAATCTAGTCGCTGGTGGAATGTCTTGCCCCTTCGTAACTTCTCATTACGTCGTGAATCCGTAGTCCGCCGTCCGTCGTTCGAGGGGGAAACGTGATCGCTCTGCCCGCCATGCTTGCCGATCTTGAGGAACTCGTGCTCTGCGAGTCCTTCTCCGCCGACCATGCGGCTGTGGCCCGCAGCGCCCAACTGGTCGGCGCCCTTGGCGCGCGGCTGCTGGGCGCTGTGCCGGAGACGATCGTGGTCGGCGGTGTGACCCATCTGCGGTGGACCTTCGGGACCCCTCGCGTGCTGCTCGTGGGGCATCACGACACGGTGTGGCCCGGGGGCTCGCTGGAGACCCATCCCTGGTCGGTCGTCGACGGGGTCGCCCGTGGCCCGGGGGTTCTCGACATGAAGGCGGGGCTCGTGCAGATGTTCCATGCGCTGGCGTCGCTGCCGTCGCCGGAGGGCGTGTGCGTGCTGGTCACCGGGGACGAGGAGGTCGGTTCCCCTACCTCCCGGGAGCTGATCGAGGAGTCTGCGCGTGGCCTCGCTGCCGCCTTCGTGCTGGAGGCGTCCGCCGATGAGACGGGTGCGCTCAAGACCGCCCGCAAGGGCACTTCACGGTACGAGGTCGTCGTGCACGGCAAGGCCGCCCATGCCGGGCTGGAGCCGCACAAGGGGATCAACGCCGCCGTCGAGGCCGCTCACCAGGTGCTGGCCATCGCCGGTTTCGGGGTCTCGGCCGGTCCCGACAGCGCCGACGGCGAAGCCCCCTCCGCTCTCGGCGCCCCGACCATCACGCCCACCCTTCTGTCGGCCGGCAGCACCCTCAACACCGTGCCCGCGCTTGCCAAGATCTCCGTGGACGTACGCGTGCCGACGGCCGCCGCGCAGGACCGGACCGATGAACTCATGCGGGGGCTCACCGCCCGGACACCCGGCGCCCGGCTGACCGTACTGGGCGGCAGGAAACGGCCGCCCATGGAGCCCAGTTCCTCCGCCGGACTGTTCGGCCTGGCCTCCCGTATCGCGTCGGAGCTGGGCCAGGAACCGTTGCGGGGAGTTGCCGTCGGGGGCGCCTCGGACGGCAACTACACGGCTTCCGTGGGCTGTCCGACGCTGGACGGTCTGGGTGCCGTCGGCAGCGGCGCCCACGCAGACACCGAGCATGTACGGATTGCGACGATGGTCCCCCGTACTCAGCTGCTTGCTGAACTCGTCGCCCGGGCACGGCGGTAGCTCGCCCACGCGGCAGTAGCCCGCCCAATCGCCGTCGCCCTGGGCGGAGCAGAGGCTCGTCCGGACGCACTGAACGCCCCGTGCATCACGGGGCGTTCAGGGCAAAGCGGCGTACGTCCGTCGCCGGACCGTCTACCAGATCGCCTCGACCCACTCCGGGTGGTCGATGAACGGGTTGCGGTTGCCCTGGTAGTTGGTGTAGATGAGGTCGTTGCGGCGCTCCTCGAAGGCGTTGGGCGGGTCCGCCTCGTTCCACGCCTTGAGTACGGCGAGTTTGCCCATGTACGGGTTGCTGCCGTTGCCCACCTTCTCGTTGGGCTCCAGGTCGGCCCAGCCGTCGTCGCCCTCGTAGCGGACGGTCATGTAGAGGATCATGCGGGCCACGTCGCCCCTGTCCGCGGCGCGCGGTGCGAAGGAGTCGGAGTCGACGGTGCTGCCGCCGCCGTTGGTGACCGTGCTGCCGCCGTTGTCGAAGTCCAGGTTGCCGCGGGTGCTGTTGACTTGGACGTCGCAGGCGCGCAGGTGGTGCAGGTCCGTGCCGGGGCCGATCGCCTCGCCGAAGTCGCCGTGGGACTTGGCCCAGGTGTGCTCGCGGTTCCAGTCGCCGACGTCGCCGCCGTTGAGGGTCTTGCTGCGCGAGACGCCGCTGTACAGCAGGATCACGTTGCTGGTGTTGTTCGGGTCCTGGTCCGTCACCTTGAGCGCGTTCCAGACCGCGGAGTACGAGATCTTCGTCTGGCTGCTGATGATCGTGTGCAGCGAGGACTTGAGGCTCGTGCCGGTCTTGCCGATCGCGTTCTTGTAGTACGTGGCGTCGTACGCGGTCGTCGTCGCGCCGGCCGGGGTCGCCGTCATCGTGGGGATGGCGAGGGCGGCCAGAACCGTCGACGTGGCGAGCGCCACGGCCTTCCAACGGCGGGTGCGTATCTGCGTCGCGGGCATCGGGGGTGTCCGTTCTACGCGTGTCGATTGAGCGGGACATTCGGGAGCGTGACATGGACATGCGTTTCGGGCAATGAACTGCACGTGTCTGTTGGGTGACGGAGTCCGGCAACTCGGTTGATTTCGCATCGATTTGACGCGCGTAGAGCCAAGAGGGGGTCATGGAGCGGTCTGCAAATGGGTGTTGCCCCTGACCGGAACTCCGGTCAGGGGCAACTCGGTTCACATGGTTCAGCCGGTCGGGTTCAGCTGACGTCCGACGCGTCCAGTCGGTAGATCGACGACGTGGACGTGGACTGCGTACCGCTGCTGCTCGACTCGGTCTCCTCCGTCGTCGCGCTGCTGCTGTACTCGCTCTCCTTCACCGCCGTGCCGTGCTCCTGCACCCACGCCGTGACCTCCGAGCTGAGGCTGGAGCCGCCCATGCCGCCCCCGCCGCCCGTGCTGCCGAGCTGGATGTAGTGCAGCTCGCCCTTCTTCACCAGCTCCTTGAGCTTGGCCAGGGTCATCGCCTTGTCGGTGCCGGTCCAGCCCCACATGGAGATCACCGGCTCGCCGCTGCTCACGATCAGCTGCGCCGCGCCCTGTGAATTGGACACCGCCAGCAGCCACTTGGCGCCGTCCTGGTGCTTCTTCAGGTAGGTGATCAGCTCGGTGCTGGCGCCGCCGCCCATACCTCCGCCGCCACCGCCCATGCCGCCGGGCTGACCGCCCTGCTGCTGACCGCCGGCCTCGCCGGTCTCACCGCCGGTGCCGCTCGTGCCGCCCGGGGGCGTACCCGTACCGCCGCCCTGCTCACCAGTGCCACCGGGCGCCCCGCTGGGCATACCGCCACTGGGCGGCGTACCCATCTGACCGCCCTGCTGGCCGCCTTGCTGCTGACCACCCTCGGCCTGGCCGCCCTGCTGCTGGCCCTGCTGACCGTTCTGCTGGCCCTGGCCGCCGCCGGGGAAGCCGCCGCCCGCACGATTGCCGCCACCCCCGCCTCCGCCCGGACCGCCCATGCCGCCACCCGTCGACGGGCCCGCCGTCGGGTTCGTACCGCCCATGCCGCCGCCCGTCGCCGACGTCTCCGCGAAGGAGTACGCGGCCGGGCCGGCCACCGCCGCGACGATCGCCGCCACCACGGAGGCCGCCAGCAACTGGACTCGGCGGCCCGTGCGGAAGACCAGCAGACCCGTGATCGCCAGCGCCATGAGCACCGCGATCGTCGGCCACAGCCAGGCGTTCCAGTCGGACGTCCGGCGCAGCAGCACGATCGACCAGATGCCCGTGATGCCGAGGGCCAGCGGGAGTACCCACACCCAGCGCTTGTCGGTGCGGAACGCGCGCAGCAGGAGCACTCCGCCGCCACCGCACAGCGCCGCGATACCGGGCGCGAGGGCGGTCGTGTAGTACGGGTGCATCGTGCCTTCGGCCATGGCAAAGGTGAGGTAGTGGAGCAGTGTCCAGCCGCCCCACATCAGCAGCGCGGCGCGGGTCGCGTCCGTGCGCGGGGCGCGGCCGATCAACACCAGCCCGCCGACGAGCGCGATGCTCGCGAAGGGGATCAGCCACGAGATCTGGCCGCCCAGGATCTCGTTGAACATCCGGCCGATGCCCGCGGTCCCGGAGAAGCCGCCGCCTCCGCCACCGCCGCCCCCGCCGTTGCCCTCGCCGCCGAGGACGCGGCCGAGGCCGTTGTAGCCCATGATCAGGTTCCAGGCGCTGCCGTCCGTCGAACCGCCGATGTACGGGCGTTCGTCGGCCGGGACCAGGGAGACCGCCGTGGCCCACCAGAAGCTGGCGACCGCGAGCGCGACGCCCGCGAGCAGCAGGTTCACGATCCGCTTCACGAGGCCCAGGTTGGCCGCGAACAGGTACACCGCGAAGACCGCCGGAAGCGCGATGTAGCCCTGGAGCATCTTCGTGTTGAAGGCGAGACCGAAGCACACCGCCGAGCCGAGCAGCGGCAGCAGTTTGCCGTCACGCGTGGCGCGCAGGGCGAGTGCCGCGCCCGCCACCATCAGGCAGACCAGCAGCGTGTCGGGGTTGTTGTCCCGGTTGATGGCCACGGTGATCGGGGTGAGGGCCAGGACGAGTGCGGCCACAGTCGCAGCCGCGTGTCCGAACACCCGCTTCACGGAGGAGTGCAGGATCCAGATGGTGCCGAGCGCGGACGCGATCAGCGGCGCCATCATCTGCCAGGTGCCGAAGCCGAACACCCGGCAGGACAGGCCCATGACCATGAGGACGAAGGGTGGCTTGTCGACGGTGAGGAAGTTCCCCGCGTCGAGCGAGCCGAAGAACCACGCCTTCCAGCTCTGCGTGCCGCTCAGCACGGCCGCGCTGTAGAAGCTGTTGAGGCCGGAGGAGGAGAGGTTCCAGGAGTACAGGACTCCGGCCAGCACCATGATCGCGAGCAGCGCCGGCAACGACCAGCGCGGCGCCTTCTCGGGCGTGCCTGACTCGGCGGGGACCGGTGGAGTCTCGGGGGCCGCGGGATCGGCGGCTGCGAGGGTCTCCGGAGCGTGGGGGTGTGGGTCGGTGGCAGATGTCACCATCGAATCGTCTGGACGGGGGGTGGGTGAGGGCTGTGGTGCAGCTGGGGGCCACCTGTGAATACGGGCAACAGTGCGTTACGTGCGGTGCATGCTTTACCCAAAGGAAATCGGGCAGGCGTACAACCATTCGTACGTGCATGTGAGTCAAAGGAGACCAGCGTGCCGGGGGGCCGCTGACGTCTTTCACGGGGATGGGAAACCTCCATGACTCACCACATAGTCAGATCCGCGACATCCAGATCCGCGACATCCGGATCCGCCAGATCCGCGCGTGTCCGCCTACTCGGCGGCGCCGCCGTCTGCGCCGCGACCGTGTTGTCGCTGCTGGCCACCGCCACACCCGCCAACGCCGCGACCGCAGCGGTCAGTTGTACGTCCGCCAAGCCCGCCCTCGCCGCCAAGCTGAAGCGGGACATCACCTCCGCGCTCGCCGGGCGCCAGGGTTCGATCGGCGTCGGCGTCTTCGACCGGTCCACCAAGACCACCTGCGTCTACCGGGCGCAGACCGCCTTCGACTCCGCCAGTGTCGTCAAGGTGACCGTCCTCGCGACCCTGCTCTGGGACGCCCAGAAGCACGGCCGCGCCCTGACCGCCCGCGAGAAGAGCCTCGCCACGGCCATGATCACCAAGTCGGACAACGCCGCCACCACCAAGCTGTGGAGCCAGCTCGGCCTGACGAAGATCAAGGGCTTCCTCGCAGCCGCCACGATGACCCAGACCAAGCCCGGCGCGAACGGCTACTGGGGGCTCACCCAGATCACCGCCCGCGACGAGCAGAAGCTCCTCGCGCTCACCACCGTCCACAACGCGGTCCTGACCGACAACTCCCGTGCGTACATACTGAAGTTGATGAATCAGGTCGTCGCGTCACAGCGCTGGGGTACGCCGAAGGGTGTGCCCTCCGGTGTCTCCGTGCACGTCAAGAACGGCTGGCTGCAGCGCGCCTCGCACGGCTGGCGGGTGCACAGCGTCGGCTCGTTCAAGGGCGGCGGCCACGACTACATGATCTCGGTGCTCACACACGGCAACAGCACCTGGAACTACGGCATCACGACCATCGAACGCGTCGCCAAGGTCGTTCACAGGGACCTCGCAGCGAGCTGACTTCACCGCAGCGCCTCCCGGCCGTCACCGACCCGACCTACGGTGATCGCCATGCGCCTGCGACGACACCCGCGATCTCTGCGAACCGTTCTCACCACCCTCACCGCCGGACTGGCGGCGGCCACCTGCCTGACCGCCGCCGGACCGGCCACCGCCGACCCCCTTGCCACCAACGCCTGTTCACCCACCGTCTCCCTCGACCGCTTCTCCGACGCCCTCGACAAGACGACGTACGACGGCACCTTCGTCGGCAACTTCTCCGCGCTCGCCGTCGACCGGAACGGCGACCTCGCCGCCCTCTCCGACCGCTCGTCCCTCTTCACCCTCGACCGGCGGACCCTGAGCCCGACGAGCGTCGTCCCCCTCGCCGACGAGACCGGCGCCGCGCTCGACTCCGAGGGCCTGGTCGTCGACCGGGACGGCACCCGGCTCGTCTCCTCCGAGACGGAACCCTCCGTACGCCGTTACTCCCGCGACGGCCGTATCCTCGACCGGCTCCCGGTGCCGGCCGCGCTCCAGGTCACCCCGGCCGGCCGCGCCACCGCCAACCAGACCTTCGAGGGGCTCACCCTTCTCCCCGGCGGCCGTACGCTCCTCGCCTCCATGGAGTACGCGATCTCCGGCGACTCCACGGGCATCGTCCGCTGGCAGACCTGGGAGAGGAAGGGCGGCCCCTTCGGCCCCTTCGTTCTCGGCGCCCAGTACGCCTACCGCACCGACACCAACCTCGGCGTCCCCGAGGTCGCGGCCACCCCCGACGGACGCCTCCTCGTCCTGGAGCGCGGTTTCACCGCCGGCGTCGGCAACACCGTCCGCCTCTACCTGGCCGACCCGCGCCACGCCACGGACACGAGCGGCGTCGAGAACCTCACGGGGCAGTCAGGCGTACGCCTGGTCAAGAAGACCCTTCTCGCCGACATGGTGAACTGCCCGTCACTGGGAGCGACCGCCAAGCAGCCGCAGCCCAACCCCCTCCTCGACAACATCGAGGGCATGGTGATCACCGGCCGTACCCACGGCGGTCTGCGCGTCCTCCTGGTCAGCGACGACAACCAGAACGCCGTACAGACGACCCGTTTCTACTTCCTCCGGGTTCGCGCCTGAAAGATTGCGGAGGGATGAAATCCGCTTCGCTCCGTGTTGGTGTCTACCGGCGGAGTACGGACGAGCGGATCTACGGAGGGCACCGGAGTGACAGACCAACGGGGGCGGGAACCGGAACAGGGATGGGCGCGGCGGCTGGTCGGATACGCCTGGCGGTATCCGAAGGACGTCGTGCTCTCCCTGGGCGCCTCCCTCGGCGGTATGGCCCTCCTGGCGCTCGTCCCGCTGATCACCAAGGTGATCATCGACGACGTCATCGGCGACAAGACCCGCTCGATGGCCCCCTGGGCGGGCGCGCTCGTCGTCGCCGCCGTCCTCGTCTACGTACTGACCTACGTCCGCCGCTACTACGGCGGCCGGCTCGCCCTCGACGTCCAGCACGATCTGCGGACGGAGATGTTCGAGACGATCACCCGGCTCGACGGGCGCCGCCAGGACGAGCTGTCGACCGGGCAGATCGTCGGGCGGGCCACCAGCGACCTCCAGCTGATCCAGAGCCTCTTCTACATGCTCCCGATGACCATCGGGAACGTGCTCCTGTTCCTGATCTCCCTCGCGATCATGGCCTGGCTGTCGATCCCGCTGACCCTGGTCGCCCTCGCCGTCGCCCCCGCCCTCTGGATCATCGCCAAGCACAGCCGTAAGAAGCTCCACCCGGCCACCTGGTACGCGCAGGCCCAGGCCGCCGCCGTCGCCGGTGTCGTCGACGGCGCCGTGACCGGCGTACGCGTGGTGAAGGGGTTCGGGCAGGAGGACCAGGAGACGGGGAAGCTCCGGGAGGTCGGGCGGCGGCTCTTCGCGGGCCGGCTGCGGACGATCCGCTTCAACTCCGTCTACACCCCGGCCCTCCAGGCCGTGCCCGTGCTCGGGCAGGTCGCGATGCTCGCCGTGGGCGGCTGGCTGGCCGTGGGCGGGCACATCACGCTCGGTACGTTCGTCGCGTTCTCCACCTATCTCGCCCAGCTCGTCGGCCCGGTGCGGATGCTCGCCATGGTGCTGACCGTCGGCCAGCAGGCGCGGGCCGGTACCGAACGCGTCCTTGAGCTGATCGACACCAAGCCCTCCATCTCCGACGGGCACAAGGACCTGCCCGCCGACGCCCCCGCCACCGTCGAGTTCGACGACGTGTCGTTCGGGTACGACCCCGAGCGCCCGGTCCTCGACGGGCTCAGCCTGGAGATCCGGGCCGGCGAGACCCTCGCCGTCGTCGGGTCGTCAGGCTCCGGCAAGTCGACCGTCTCCCTCCTCCTCCCGCGCTTCTACGACGTGACGCGCGGCGCGGTCCTCATCGGCGGGCACGACGTCCGCGAGCTGACCAGCGACTCGCTCCGGGCCGCGATCGGGCTCGTCCCCGAGGACTCCTTCCTCTTCTCCGACACCGTCCGCAACAACATCGCGTACGGCCGCCCGGACGCGACCGACGAGCAGATCCTGGTCGCCGCGCGCGCCGCACAGGCCGACCGTTTCATCGCCGAGCTGCCCCACGGCTACGACACCAAGGTCGGCGAGCACGGCCTCACCCTCTCCGGCGGCCAGCGCCAGCGCGTCGCACTCGCCCGCGCGATTCTCACCGACCCCCGCCTCCTCGTCCTCGACGACGCCACCTCCGCCGTGGACGCCCGCGTCGAGCACGAGATCCACGAGGCCCTCAAGCACGTCATGGAGGGGCGGACGACCCTCCTCATCGCCCACCGCCGCTCCACCCTCGGCCTCGCCGACCGCATCGCCGTCCTCGACGGTGGCCGTCTCGCCGACCTCGGCACCCACGAGGAACTCCAGGCCCGTTCCGCCCTGTACCGGCGGCTGCTCACCGACCCGGACGAGCTGGGCGGTGTCTCGCCCGGCCGCGCGCTGCCCTCCCTGCCGCCCGAGGACACCTCCGTACGGGACGAGCTGGACGCCGAGTTCGACGCCGAGCGGGGGGTCACCCCCAGGCTGTGGACCGGTGACCGCGAGCGCAAGGACACGGCGTTCGACGGGATGCCGGCCACGCCCGAACTCCTCGCCCAGGTCGAGGCGTTGCCCCCGGCCGCCGACACCCCGGTCATCGACGAGGCCCGCGCGGTCACGCCCGAGGAGTCGTACGGGCTGAAGCGGCTGCTGCGCGGCTTCGGGCTGCCGCTGCTGGTGACCCTCGGGCTCGTCGCCGTGGACGCCGGCATGGGACTGCTCCTGCCGATCCTGATCCGGCACGGCATCGACTCGGGCGTCTCCCAACTCGCCCTCGGTGCGGTGTGGGTGGCCTCCGTGCTCGCGCTGCTGTCCGTCATCGTCCAGTGGGCGACGCAGATCGGCGAGATGCGGATGACGGGCCGTACCGGCGAACGCGTGCTGTACGCACTCCGGTTGAAGATCTTCGCCCAGCTGCAACGCCTCGGACTCGACTACTACGAACGGGAGTTGACCGGCCGGATCATGACGAGGATGACGACCGACGTCGACGCCCTCTCCACGTTCCTCCAGACGGGCCTGGTCACCGCGTTCGTCTCCGTCGTCACCTTCTTCGGCATCATGGTCGCTCTCGTCGTGATCGACGTACAGCTCGCCCTCGTCGTCTTCGTCACCATCCCGGTGCTGGTCGTCGGCACGTTCTACTTCCGCCGGGCGAGCGTGAAGGCGTACGAACTCGCCCGTGAGCGCGTGTCGTTGGTCAACGCCGACCTCCAGGAGTCGGTGTCCGGGCTGCGGATCGTGCAGGCCTTCCGGCGCGAGCGGGCGGGCGGCGAGCGGTTCGCGGAGGGCAGCGACAGCTACCGCCGGGCGCGGGTCCGGGGCCAGTGGCTGATCTCCGTGTACTTCCCCTTCGTACAGCTGCTGGCCTCGGTGGCCGCAGCGGCGGTGCTGATCGTGGGGGCGGGGCGGATCGAGAACGGCACGCTGACGACCGGTGCGCTGGTGGCGTACCTGCTCTACATCGACCTGTTCTTCGCGCCCGTGCAGCAGCTCTCGCAGGTCTTCGACGGGTACCAGCAGGCGACGGTCTCGCTGGGGCGCATCCAGGAGCTGCTCCAGGAGCGGACCTCGACCGAGGCCGCCGAGGAGCCGCTGGAGGTGCTCTCGCTGCGCGGGGACATCGCCTTCGAGGGCGTGGACTTCGCGTACGGGTCCGATGACGACGCCGAAGAGGCCCTGAGCGGGGTCGAGTTGACGATTCCGGCCGGGCAGACCGTCGCCTTCGTCGGGGAGACGGGCGCCGGCAAGTCGACGCTCGTGAAGCTGGTCGCCCGCTTCTACGACCCGACCGGCGGGCGGGTCACCGTCGACGGCACCGATCTGCGTGACCTCGACATCACCTCGTACCGGCACCGCCTCGGGGTCGTCCCGCAGGAGGCGTACCTGTTCCAGGGGACCGTGCGGGACGCCATCGCGTACGGGCGTCCGGACGCCACCGACGCCCAGGTGGAGGCGGCGGCGCGGGCGGTCGGGGCGCACGACATGATCGCCACGCTGGAGGGCGGCTACCTCCACGAGGTCGCCGAGCGCGGACGCAACCTCTCGGCGGGGCAACGCCAGCTGATCGCACTGGCCCGCGCCGAACTCGTCGACCCGGACATCCTGCTCCTCGACGAGGCCACGGCGGCACTGGACCTGGCCACCGAGGCCCAGGTCAACCAGGCCACGGACCGCCTGGCAGGCCGCCGTACGACCCTGGTCGTCGCCCACCGCCTGACCACGGCGGCCCGAGCCGACCGAGTCGTACTCATGGAACACGGGCGCGTCGCCGAGGACGGCACCCACGACGAACTCCTCCAACGCGACGGCCAATACGCCGAGCTGTGGCGAACCTTCGTAGGCACCCCGGACCAGGAGGAACCGGTCACGTCACGATCCCGCTGACAGAACGGTGAACGCCCCGCAGGGGCCGTTCGCCGTTCAGGGGCGCGGGGCTGTGTCGATATGCGGCTCCGCCGCGGGGCGCGACCAGCCACAGCGGACCGGCACCCGAAAGACCACGCAACCGTTCGACACACCCCTTGCGTCCGTACATCAGTACGGCAATACGCGGCAACGGGAGGGGACACGGTGAGCGTTGGTCAGCCAAGGCGCCGCACGGCACTCGCACTGGCCGTGCTGACCGCGTCAGGCATGCTCGCCCTGGCCAGCCCCGGAACCGCCGAAGCGGCAGCGCCCTGCTCCGGCCGCAAGGCACGCACGCTCACCTTCTCCACCGGCGAGGTGCACATCTACCGGCGCAGCAACTACGTCTGCGCGGTCACCGTGCCCAAGCGCCCCGGCGTCCGCCAGTGGATGTCGGTGAGCGTACGGGCGCGCGGCGGACGCCCGGTCGTCGACGAGGGCGTGTTCTCGAAACGGGCCGGCCCGGTGACCGTGCACGCGGGACGACGGCAGGTGTGGGTGAAGGGGACGGTCGGGCGGGGATCGGTCAGTTCTGGCTGGATTCGGTGTTGAGCCCCTCCCGACACTCTGCTCACACCCTATTTACTGATCCCCTGCCCGAGGGATTTCCCTATCTCCCCTGGTGCGCCCGGCGGTTGCTCCGATAGCTTCCGGCGCACAGATGTTTCATAGGGGAGGGTGCATGCGCAAGGCGCTCAGATGGCTGCTGGCGCTCACCGTGCTCATAGGCACGTTGAGTACGGCGGGAGCGGCGACCGCCGCTCAGCCGGAGGCCACCGGCACCACACAAACGACCAGTAGCGCGGACATCAAGGACCAGCTCCTCGCGATCCCGGGCATGAGCCTGATCCAGGAGAAGCCGTACACCGGCTACCGGTACTTCGTCCTCGACTACACCCAGCCGATCGACCACCGGCGCCCGTCCAAGGGCACGTTCCAGCAGCGCATCACCATCCTGCACAAGGACGTCTCGCGCCCCACGGTCTTCTTCACCAGCGGGTACTTCGTCAGCACGAACCCCAGTCGCAGCGAGCCGACGCGGATCGTCGACGGCAACCAGGTCTCCCTGGAGTACCGCTTCTTCACGCCGTCCCGGCCCGACCCGGCCGACTGGTCCAAGCTGGACATCTGGCAGGCGGCCAGCGACCAGCACCGCCTCTTCACGGCGCTGAAGAAGATCTACACCAAGAAGTGGCTGTCCACGGGCGGCTCCAAGGGCGGGATGACCGCCACGTACTACGAGCGCTTCTACCCGCGTGACATGGACGGCGTCGTCGCGTACGTCGCCCCCAACGACGTGGTGAACAACGAGGACTCGGCCTACGACCGGTTCTTCGCCACCGTCGGCACCAAGGAGTGCCGCGACCGGCTGAACGGCGTACAGCGCGAGGCGCTCGTGCGCCGGGAGCCGCTGGAGAAGCGGTACGCGGAGTTCGCCGCCGCCGAGGGCTTCACCTTCGACACCATCGGCAGCCTCGACAAGGCGTACGAGGCGACCGTCCTTGACTACGTCTGGGGCTTCTGGCAGTACAGCCTGCTCGCCGACTGCGAGTCCATCCCGGCCGACGCGAAGAACGCGACCGACGACGACATCTGGACCTCGATCGACACGATCGCCGGGTTCTCCTTCTACACCGACCAGGGCCTGGAGCCGTACACGCCGTACTACTACCAGGCGGGCACCCAGCTCGGCGCGCCCACCATCGAGTTCCCGCACATCGAGAAGAAGTACATCCGCTACGGCTATCTGCCGCCGCGGGAGTTCGTCCCCCGGGACATCTCGATGAAGTTCCAGCCGCGGGCGATGCGTGACGTCGACAACTGGGTCAAGCACCGTGCGAACCAGATGCTGTTCGTGTACGGGCAGAACGACCCGTGGGGCGCCGAGCAGTTCCGCCTGGGCAAGGGCGCGAAGGACTCGTACGTCTTCACCGCCCCCGGGCTGAACCACGGCGCGAACGTCGCCGCCCTGGTCCCCGAGCAGAAGGACCTCGCCACGGCCCGCATCCTGAAGTGGGCCGGTGTCGCCTCGACCGCCGTCCAGTCGAACCCGTCGGCGGCCAAGCCGCTGGCGACGTACGACGCCAGGCTCGACAAGCGGAACATCGAGCGGGAGCCCACGCTGCGGCCGTAACGGCCGTGGAGAGTATGGGTAGTTGAATGCGACGCGGGCTCGACGGCAGCTGCCGTCGAGCCCGCGCTCGTGTCAGCTGCCGATCGCCGCCGGCGGGCGGCCCGCCATCAGCCGGTTCACCAGGGCCAGCAGCAGGTCCCGGCTGTCCCCTCGCTCCCGGAGGTCGCCCATGACGACCGGGACGTTCGGGTCCAGGTCGAGCGCGTCCCGTACCTCCTCCACCGTGCGGTCCCGCAGCCCGTGGAAGCAGTTGACGCCGACCACGAACGGCACGCCACGGCTCTCGAAGAAGTCGATCGACGCGAAACTGCTCTCCAGCCGCCGGGTGTCCGCGAGGACGACCGCGCCGAGCGCCCCGTGCACCAGGTCGTTCCACATGAACCAGAAGCGTTCCTGGCCGGGCGTCCCGAACAGGTACAGGACCAGCTGGCTGCTCACCGTGATCCGGCCGAAGTCCAGCGCCACGGTGGTCGTGGCCTTTCCTTCTATCCCTCCGAGGTCGTCGACCCCGAGCCCCGCGACGGTCAGCTGCTCCTCGGTGTGCAGCGGCGGGATCTCGCTCACGGAGCCGACCATGGTGGTCTTGCCGACGCCGAAGCCACCCGCGATCAGTATTTTCACCGCGGCGGGCGCGGTGGGCGACCCGGCCACGGACGCCTGCGACCCGGTCTGTTCGTCAGAGTCTGAGTAGGGCATCCTTCACCGCCTGAAGAAGAGTCATGTCCGGTTCCTGGCCGACGGCCACCGCGAGCGGCGGCCGGGCCGTCACCCGGTCCAGCGTGATGAGGTCGCCGACGAGGATCTTCGTCACCGCCACGGGCAGATTCAGCCCGGCGGCGACCTCGGCGAGCGCCACCGGCGTACGGCACTGCCGCAGGATCAGCCGGTGCTCGGGCTGCAGCCCCCGGTCGCCGGACCGTTCGGCCGGCGAGACGGTGGCGATCACCGTGATGAGGGTGAGGTCGTCACGTACCGAGGCCGTACGCCCATGGGTGATCGTGTACGGCCGGACGAGGCTCTCCTCGGCGTCGTCGTCGTCCGGCGACACGTCCGCCCAGTGGTTCACTCACGCCCCCCGCCCTCCAGCTGCCGGCCCCGCACCTCGGTCCCCAGCCGCTGCCCCACCTGCTGTACGAGGGTGTCCATCGCCACGGCCATGATCTCGGCGTCGACCTCCTGGTCCGCCACGACCGCCAGATGGGTGCCCCGCCCCGCCGAGCTGATGAACAGCCAGATGTCGTCCAGCTCGATGATGACCTGGTGGACGGCCCCGCCGCCGAAGACCTCACCGACACCGCGGGCCAGACTCTGCTGACCGGTGGCGATGGCGGCCAGACGTTCCGCGTCGACCCGGGCGATGCTGCTGGACTGGCTCACCACCAGCCCGTCGTCGGACAGCACGATGGCGTTCCGGGTGCCCGGAACCTGGTCGACCAGACGGTCGAGCAGCCAGTCGAGGTCGGAGTTGGTGGCAGTGGTTCGCAGAGTCATCGTCCGTCTTCCTTCCGGGCCCGGTCGGGTCCCGGTGAGGGGTGGGTGGGCTGGTGGTCGGTCTGGCCGCCTGTGTCGGGCCTGAGTCGCGAGGCCCGGGACTGACGCTGGAAGGCACCGACGGTGGCGCCGGACCGGGTGCCCGTCCGGCGGGGGAGCGGTGCCTGTGCGGCGGCGGGCCCGGTGCGCGGCGGTTCGGCGGCGGGGTACGAGGGGGGCGGCTCCCGGAGTTCGGTGACGAGACTGGCCTGCCGGACGCGCCGGGGGAGGGGGTTCTGGCTGCCGTTGGACGCCTGGGCGGGGGCCTGCCCGGGGCGGGCCGGCGGCGTCGACGACCCGGACGACCCGGACGGTGCCGACGGTGCGATCCAGGGGCCGATGAGCGGACGGACGTACGCCTCCTGGTCGCCGCCGGACTGACCGGCGTAACCGGTGTGCCCGGACTGGCCGTTGTGTCCAGCCTGGCCGTTGTGCGGCCGGGGTGCGGGGCGGGTCGGGGCGTCCGCCTGCCTGGGGTGGGCGGACGTGCCGTGGAGCGTGAGCGGGTCCGGGGCCGTCGGGTGCGTGGGGCGGGAGGTCGCGGCGCGCAGCGCGAGGCGGTCCGGGACCGGTGCCGACGGGGAGGCCGTGGGCATCGGGGGCGCCGGAAGCGAGGCGGGCCGCGCCGGGACCCGCTGGTCGCCCGTGATCAGGTCCGCGGGGACCAGCACGACGACCCGGGTGCCCCCGAACGACGAGGGCCGCAGCTCGACCTGGAGGCCCAGGTTGGCGGCGAGCCGGGCCACGACGTACAGGCCGAGGCGGGCGTCGTCGGCGCGGGACATCACGTCCATCCGGGGCGGGTTCAGCATCAGCTCGTTGGCCTCGGCGTACTGCTCCGGGTCCATGCCCATGCCGCGGTCCTCGATCTCGATCGCGATGCCGCGCCCCACCTGGGAGGCGGTCACCTCGACCGGGGTCGGCGGCCGGGAGAACGACACCGCGTTCTCCATGAGTTCCGCGAGGAGGTGGACCATCGGGCCGACGGCACGCTCGGACAGCCAGGTCTCGCCGTCGGTGTCGATGCGGATGCGCCGGTAGTCCTGCACCTCGCCCTGGGCCGAGCGCAGGATGTCCAGCAGCAGGACGGGTCTGCGCCAGCGCCGCTGCGGGGTTCCGCTGCCGAGGATGACCAGGTTCTCTTCGTAGCGGCGCAGCCGGGCCGCCAGGTGGTCGAGGTCGAACAGGCCTTCGAGGACCTCGGGGTCCTCGTGCCGCCGCTGCATCTCGCCGAGACGTTTCAGCTGCATGCCGATCAGCAACTGGGTGCGCCGGGCGATGCGTTGCAGCAGCCGTTCGAAGCCGCGGTACAGCTCGATCTCCCGCACGGCGGTGTCCAGGGACGAGGTGCGGGCCTGGTTGAGGGCCTGGCCGAGCTGGCCGAGTTCGTCGTCGCCGTGCCGGATCTCGGGCAGTTCGGCGTCGGTGTCGACCTTCTCGCCGTTGCGCAGCCGCTCCACGATGTCGGGCAGCCGCTCCTGGAGCTGGAGGGCCTCGGCGCGCAGTCCGAAGATCCGGCGGCGCAGGATGCCGGTGAGGCGCAGCGAGATGACCAGCATCAGCAGTACGGCCGCCGCGCTCACCGCGCTGTTGACCATCATGTCGGTCATCAGACCGCCGAGTTCGTCCTCGGTGGCGGCGACGAGGTCGTCGGCGTAGGCGCTGTTGGCCTGCATCAGCGCGGGGGTCATCCCGGCGAGGCTCTGCTGCCACTGCCTGCCCTGCAAGGCGGAGACGGCGGTCCGGCCGCTGTCGTCGGCGTTCGCGGTGTTCAACAGGCGCTGCTCGACCGAGGTCTTCCGCTTCCAGTCGGCGCCGGACAGCACGGCCCGGTAGGCCTTGGCCCGGTTGGCGGGCAGCTGCGGCAGAACCTTGTCGCTGTAGATGTGCTGCTCGCTGCCGATGACCTCGGCCAGCTGGAAGCGCTCCTCGGCGGTGAGCCGGCCGCTCGCCACACCGGCGGCGATGACGGCGTCCTCGCGCGAGAGCATCTCCAGGCCCCACTGCGCGTCGAGCGCCGGGCGGACGAGGACGGACGTCTCACCGAAGCCGACGTTGCTGAAGTCCTCCAGCAGATGCGTGCTCGACGCGATCACACCGGTGTAGGCGTCGAACGTCTGCTGCCGGTCGGCGGACCGCCGGTCCACGGCGTCCCGGTAGTCGGGCAGCTTCTTCAGACCGAGGGTGACCTCCTGGAAGGCCTCGGCGAGAGCGGACGGGCCGGTGCCGACCGCGTCGAGGCTCTGTACGGACCTGTCGGTGAGCGTGCGCTGACGGGTCAGCTCGGTCCGGCCGGCCTTGGGGTCCGCGAGCGCCGCCACGCTGAGCCGCCGCTCCGCCTGGAGGTTGAAGGAGACGGTGACGAGCGGGGTGCCGAAGCGTTTCCCCTCCTCGTTGCGGTCATGGACGGTCCGCCAGTCGCCGTAGAGCTGGGCCGAGTTCATCGCGCCCAGGGCCACCAGGGCGAGACAGGGCACCAGGGCCAGGACGAGCAGGATCGTCCGGAGCGACAGCTGGCGCTTCGGAGCCGCCTGAGCCTTCGGAGCCCGGTCCTGCTGCTGTTGCGCCGTGCGTGCGTGGAGTGCCACAGAGGTTCCCGGCATGTGAGTGGTGGCGGACTGTCCGAAAAGAAGGGGTCCGCGCCATGACAGGGGGAGCCTATCGATTCACGAATTCACCACAACAGGGGTTCCGGTGAATGGGAGTGACTCGTTATTCGTCCGACATTCGCCCGACAAAATGGAATCTCTCACACCGCTTTCGCGCACCCCACCGGCCGTTCCCCGCCCAGCTGTACGTAAAGGGCCGTGGAGGAAGGGCAGTTGACGCGTTTGACGACGGCCTCGGTCACTTCGTACTCCGGCTTCTTCTCGCCCGTCCCGTCGCACGCCGTCTCGCGGACCTCCCCCTGCCCGGCGCCGTACACGCAGTCGCCGACGATCGTGCGCGGGCCTCCGCCGCCGCCCGGGTCGCCGGGGTGCGGGGCCTGGAGGTTGCGCATGCAGGAGTAGCCCTGCGGAACGGCCCCGTCGCCGTCCTCGTCGGCGGCGGGCCGCTGTTCGCTGATGTGCAGCACGAAGTCGGTGGTCGCCGGGCACGCGGGACCGGTGCTCACCTTGCCGTCGTGCCGGGCCACGACCCGGGCCGCCGCCCGCTCGCTGGTGCAGGGCACCTCGGTGAAGCTGGTGGTGCCGAAGGAGCTGCACTCGTCGACGGAGAGGAAGACGGTGCCGTAGCCGGTGGGCCGGGGCGGCACCGGCCGCTGGTCGACCGCCGTACCGTCGGCGGTCCCGGAGGTCCCGGAGGTCCCCGCCGAGGAGTCGTCCGCGGAACCGCCGCCGGACGCCAGTTGACACCCCGTCCCCATGAACAGCGCGACCACCGCGAGCAGCGCGCAGGCGGACACCCGCACGCGCACCACTTCCGTGGACCCCACAGAACGCCTCTTGCGCATCGCATCCCCCCGAGTACCCCCGCCCAGCGTGGCCCGCGCCGCCAGGGCCACGCCAGATGTCCAGAGGATTTGCGCCTTTTGGGGGTGGTGTGCCGGTTGTGCGACGTACGTCGCGTACGCCGCCTTGCGTCCCGCTCACAAGCGGTCCCGGCGAGATCAACTACGGTCCGGCAGCACCCTGAAGGGGCCGCAGGCCTCCTTCAGGGGCGCGGGGAACTGCGCGACCAGCCACGACGGCGCAGCAGCGACCCGACAACCGGAACCCCCTCACGCACTACCGCCGGAGCACTCAGTAAGACAGCCCGTGACCGATCGGATAAAGCACCTGCGTCGGATCGCCCGCACGCAACACCGGCACCGGCAGCTTCCCGCGCGGCCGGACCCGCCCCGCGATCACCCTCGCGGCGGCCCGGAGTTCGACGTCGGTCCAGGAGTACGAGGCCAGATAGGCCTGGACATCGGGCAGTTGGGCCACGTCGTAGGGATTGCGGACGGCGACGCACACCACCGGCCGCCCGGTGGCGAGGAGTTGGGCGACCAGGGTCCGCTGACTGCTCGCGGCACTGAGGTTGTACGTCCCGACCACCACCGCGTCCACCTCCCCGGCGGCGGCGACGGCCCGGGCGATGACGGCGGCGGAGGGGGCGGTGCCGGTCGAGAGGGTGGTCGCGGTGAAGCCCAGCTCCGTGAGGGCACCCGCGAGGACGGTGGTGGGCGGCCCGGTCGTACCGGACGGCGAGGCGGGATCGGCCCCGACGACGAGCACGTTCTTCTGCGTGACCCTCGAAAGGGGCAGCAGCTTCCGCTCGTTGACGAGGAGGGTGGTGGTCCGCTCGGCGATCCGGTCGGCGGCGCCGAGATGCCCGGCGACACCGACGGCCCGGTCGACGCCGGCGTGGGTGACGTACGGCCGGTCGAGCAGTCCGAGCCGGTTCTTGAGCCGCAGGACGCGCAGGATCGACGCGTCGAGCCGCGCCTCGGTCAACTCCCCCTGCCGTACGGCCGCGAGGACCGCGTTCCAGGCGATGTCGAGCGAGGGCGGGTTGAGCAGCTGATCGACTCCCGCCTTGAGCGCGAGCACCGGAACACGGTCGTCGCCGTACTTCTCCCGTACGCCCTGCATGCCCAGCGAGTCCGTCACCACGACCCCGTCGTAGCCGAGTTCCTCGCGCAGGATGCCGGTGAGGATCGGGCGGGAGAGGGTCGCGGGGTCGCCGGAGGCGTCGAGGGCCGGGACCATGATGTGCGCGGTCATGATCGAGTCGATGCCCGCGCGGATCGCGGCGCGGAACGGCGGCGCGTCGATGGTGCTCCATTCCTCCCGCGTGTGCTCGATGACGGGGAAGCCGTAGTGGCTGTCGACGGCGGTGTCCCCGTGCCCCGGGAAGTGCTTGGCGGTGGCCGCGACGGAGGACCGCTGATACCCGGTGACCTGCGCGGCGACCATCCTCGCCACGGCGTCCGGATCGGCGCCGAAGGACCGTACGCCGATCACCGGATTGGCCGGGTTGACGTTCACGTCGGCGACGGGCGCGTAGTCCTGGCGGATCCCGAGGGCGCGCAGCTCGGCGCCGCCGATGCTGCCCGCCGTACGGGCGTCGGTGCGTGAGCCGCCCGCGCCGAGGGCCATGGCGCCGGGGAGGAGGGTGGCGGGTTTGCCGACGCGGGCGACGATCCCGTGCTCCTGGTCGGTGGAGATGAGCACGGGCAGCCCGCGGGGCAGACCGAGCGAGGCCCGCTGGATCCCATTGCTCAGATCGGCGATCTGATGCGGATCGCGGGTGTTGTGCGCCCAGGCGAAGTAGATGATCCCGCCGACCCGGTACCTGGCGATCAGCTCGGCCGCCGTCCGGACGCCGATCTCCGCGAGGTTGGCGTCGATGTCGGCCTGGTCGGGCGCGGTCGCGGAGTGCCCGTACACCCGCATGACGAACAGCTGACCGACCTTCTCCTCCAGGGTCATCCCGGCGACGATCCGACGGAGCCGCGCGTCACTGTCGTACGGCTGTGCCTCACCCCCGAGGGCGAGCGCGGCGCCGGTGCCGGCGGTCGCGGCGAGAAGAGCACGTCTGGTGGTGCCGGAGTCGCGCACAGGGGCGCTCCTTCCCTTGTGAAGGAAACTTCCGAGAAGTCACGAATAACCGGGAAGTTTCTTCCAGTCAAGGGTGCGCACACTAACGGGAGATGGCCGCTTTTCCCCGGAAAGGGGCCGTCACCGGCGCATCGGAGGGGGGCGCGCCGGTGACGGCTCGCTGCCGGCCGCGGGCGGCTGGAGAGGGTAGGTCAGCGATCGCAGCCAGCAGCGAGGCCGACACCGCACCACGGTGACTCATCCGGCAGTCGTGCCGGTTGGACGGGGGCGGGTCGGCGTGGGTTCCCGGAATCGGCCGAATCCGGAAAGTTGGTACGGGGGAGGGCGGCGGGACGGATGCGATACCCACGAGCGGCTTCCCGTAATCGGACCGACACACCGCAATCACGCCAACCCTCTTACATTCCAAGTCTGTTGGGCGATGATCCCACCAACGCCCTGCATGCTCTCACCGCAGCAGTGCCTGTCGGGGGACCGGCCAGGGGGAAGCCGAGACACAGGAGGCGTCGGATGGCAACGAAGACAGGACCCCAGAGATACCCGGGCGCCAGCCGGGCGAACTGGTACCAGGACGACTACCCGGGCGACCCGATGCAGGTCAACGTCGTCGTCCTGCACACCACCGAGGGGCGCAGCCTGCCCACGTACAGCGGCGGCTCGATAGCGCCCAACCTGACGGCGGTGCCGGACCTCGCCGCCAAGAAGCTGAAGTGGTACCAGCACTTCGACATAGAGACCTCGTCCCGGGCCCTCGCCAACAAGCGGGGCGGGGTCGAGACCAACACGCTCAACGTCACCCAGGTGGAACTGGTCGGCACCTGCGACCCCAAGACGCACAAGAAGTGGACGGAGGCGGGCCAGGCGCACATCTACTGGCCCGAGGCCCCCGACTGGGCGCTGAAGTCGGTCGCGCGGTTCCTGGCCTGGACGCACGAGGAGCACGGCGTGCCGCTGTCCGGCCCGAAGGCATGGCCGGACTACCCGACCTCGTACAAGGACGGCGGCGGCCAGCGGCTGTCCTTCACCGAGTGGAAGGCGTTCAAGGGCGTCTGCGGGCACATGCACGTCCCGGAGAACGACCACGGCGACCCGGGCGGGATCGACTTCTCCGCGATCGTCAGGTACGCCAAGGCCGAACTGGACGTCGACGACGAGCCCACCCCGCCGACGACCACGCCCAAGCCGGCGGTGCCCGCGTACCCGGGCCGCAAGTACTTCAAGGAGGGCGCCGTGAACGACCACGTCCTCAAGCTCGGCAAGCAGCTCGTCAAGCGCGGCTTCGGCGACCACTACAAGGTCGGCCCGAGCCGCAGCTGGGGCGAGAACGACCGCCTCAACGTCCGCGACTTCCAGAAGTCCCGCAAGGAACTCCGAGGCGACGCGGACGGCTACCCGGGGCCACTGACCTGGCGCCTGCTGTTCTCCTGACGGGCAGGGGGGCGCTGCCTGAGACAGCGCCCCCCGCCTTAAGGGGCGCGAGGAACTGCGCGACGAGCCACGACGGCGCAGCAGCAACCCGACAACCGGAAACCTCGCGCACTCCCCGCGGAGCACACCGCACAGTTCATGGTCCATTTCGCGGACGTTCCGACGCGCGAGGCACGGGCCGGGCCAGCATAGGACCATGGCCGTCGTAGACATCCCCGGTTCCAAGTCCATCACCGCGCGCGCCCTCTTCCTCGCCGCCGCAGCCGACGGGGTCACCACCCTCGTACGCCCCCTGCGCTCGGACGACACGGAGGGCTTCGCCGAGGGCCTGGTCGGCCTCGGCTACCGGGTCGGCCGGACCCCCGGCGCCTGGCAGATCGACGGCCGCCCGCAGGGCCCGGCGGCCACCGAGGCGGACGTCTACTGCCGCGACGGCGCCACGACCGCCCGCTTCCTGCCGACGCTCGCCGCCGCAGGCCACGGCACCTACCGCTTCGACGCCTCGCCCCAGATGCGCCGCCGCCCGCTGGCCCCCCTCACCCGCGCCCTGCGCGACCTGGGCGTGGACCTGCGGCACGAGGAGGCGGAGGGCCACCACCCGCTGACCGTCGCGGCGGCGGGCGTCGAGGGCGGAGACGTCACCCTGGACGCGGGCGAGTCGTCCCAGTACCTCACCGCGCTCCTGCTCCTCGGCCCCCTGACCCGCAAGGGCCTGCGCATCCACGTCACGGACCTCGTCTCGGCGCCCTACGTGGAGATCACCATCGCGATGATGCGGGCGTTCGGTGTGGAGGTACGCAGGGAGGGTGACGTGTTCGTGGTCCCGCCCACCGGCTACCGGGCCACGACCTACGCCATCGAGCCCGACGCCTCCACGGCCAGCTACTTCTTCGCGGCGGCGGCCCTCACCGGCGGCGAGGTGACGGTCCCCGGCCTCGGCACCGGCGCGCTCCAGGGCGACCTGGCCTTCGTCGACGTACTGCGGCGGATGGGCGCGCGAGTGGAGATCGGTGAGGGGGGTACGACCGTCACCGGCACGGGCGAGCTGCGCGGCCTGACGGTGAACATGCGGGACATCTCCGACACCATGCCGACCCTGGCGGCACTCGCCCCCTTCGCCTCCGGCCCCGTACGCATCGAGGACGTGGCCAACACCCGCGTGAAGGAGTGCGACCGCCTGGAGGCCTGCGCGGAGAACCTCCGGCGGCTGGGGGTACGGGTGGAGACCGGCCCCGACTGGATCGAGATCCACCCCGGTACGGCTCCCGCACAGGGCACGGACATCAAGTCGTACGGCGACCACCGCATCGTCATGTCCTTCGCGGTGACCGCCCTGCGCGCCCCCGGAATCACCTTCGACGACCCGGGCTGCGTACGGAAGACGTTCCCCGGGTTCCATGAGGCGTTCGCGGAACTGAGCACCAAGCTGCCGCGCTAGGGCGGTGCCCGGGGTCGCACCTGGGGTCTTCCCTGAGGCGTACCCCGAGGCGCGGTGGTCCGTGTCATCCCTAATGTCCCCGACGAGGGATGCGGAGGACGCCCGGCAGGGGGCCGGACGGCACGCTTCCCGAACGAGGGAGATGATCGTTGTGGGACCGAACGACGTTGAGATCGTCCGGGTGTTCGCCCGGAACACGGCCAGCCCGAGCGCCGACCCGACCCTGAACCCCAAGGAGGCGGCCGAGGTCGCGGTGGAGGTCGAGGCGGGCGACGCCATCTTCCGGATCGGGGCACCCTACGAGGTCGAGGTCACCGTCAAGGATCTCGTCAGTGGCACGAACATCCCGACGACGACGGCCAACCTGGTCAGCGGGCTGCTCAGCCAGGCCCCTTGGAACAAGCAGCAGAGCACGTTCGTGTTCGGCATCGCGGCCGCCGAGCTGGACAAGCACAAGGGGCACCAGTGCGAGATCTACGCCTCCGTGTACATGGGCCTGACGGACCCGGACGCGAGCTTCGCGACCAGCCCGCGCTTCCTGATCCAGCGCTGACGCGTCATCCGGTGCCGACCGGGCCGGGCGGGAGTCTCGTCGCCAGCTCGACCCGGGAGGAGATGCCGAGCTTCGTGTAGGCATGGCCCAGGTGGTACTCGACCGTCTTCACGCTGAGCAGCAGTTCCCGGGCGACTTGGCGGTTGGTGAGACCGGAGGCGGCGAGCCGGGCGACGGCCAGTTCCTGCGAGGTCAGCACGGGGCCGCGGTCGGGTGGCGACGGGGGACACCCGGCCGTGCGGGCCGTTCCGCAGGCGGCGAGTTCGCGGGCGCAGCGCTCCAGGAGGGGAACCGCACCGAGTCCCGTCAGGGTCTCGAGCGCGGCCTGGAGCGCCTGCGCGGCGGCCGCCCTGCGACCGGTCCGGCGCAGCAGTTCGCCCAACGCGAGCTGGAGCCGGGCCCGTTCGTACGGCGCGGTGACCCGGGCGGCATGCGCGAGTCCGGTACCGAACATGTCCTCGGCGGCCTCGGGTTCGTGCCGGGCCGCGAACAGCTCACCCCGGATCCGGCAGCCGGTGGCCAGGGCGGCCGCGTGTCCACGATCGGTGGCCAGCGCCTCGAAGGCGGTCAGCGCGTGGTCCGCCTCGTCGAGCCGCCCGAGCCCGATGAGCGCCTCGGCCAGCAGATCGCGCCACGGCCCGGTCATCGGCTCGCAGAGCCCCTCGGCGGCGTTCGCCTCCAGGAGCGGCAGCAGTTCGGCCGCGGCGGCGTCCGGCTGCCTCCGCAGGAGGGCGAGGAAGGCACGCGCGCGCCGGGACTCGGTCATGATCATCCCCGGCGTGACCGGTATGTCGGGCACTTGGCGCAGATGCCACTCCGCCCGGTCGTGGTCCCCGCGGGCGGCGAGGACCCACGCGGCCGCCGCGTGCACCGTCGGGTGCAGTTCGTTGCCGGTGTCGTCGGTGAGGGACGCGGCCGAGTCCAGGAGCTGTGCGGCCTCCTCCCAGGCGCCCAGCGCGTACTGTGTGAGGCCCAGCTGGAACATCGCGATGATCCGCAGCATCATCGGCCCGTCCCGGCAGATGAACACCGCTTCCCGTAAGTCCCTTTCGGCGCCCGCCAGTTCGCCCGCCCACAGCCGCAGCAGACCGCGTCCGCAGAGCAGATCCACGTCGGCGGTGGTGACGAGGGAGGCGTCGGGCAGCTCCGCGACCACGGCGAGCCCGCGCTCGATGTCACCGCTGAGGCCGTAACCGGTCATCCGGACGTAGCGCAGCATCGTGCTGGAGGCCCGCCGGGCGCACAGTCGCAGGGACCGTCCGGCCCATTCGGCGGCGTCCAGGCCCTGGTTGAGGGACAGTGCCATGAAGCTGAGCATTCCGGCGATGTACGAGGCCGGCTCCGGGTCCGTCGTGGGGTCACAGTCGTTCCAGGCCTCGCGCAGCAGGGGCTCGGCCTGCCTGAGGTCGCCGTCGAAGGGCAGCATCATCGCCCGTGCATACCGATGCGCAGCCGAACAGGGGTCCCCCGGCAGTTCGTCGAACACCGCCTGCGCCTCCTCGCGCCGCCCTTCCCACAGCAGCGCCTCGACCGCCTCGACGCCATACCGCTCGCGGTCCCGCTCCGTACGGGCCAGTCGGGCGGCGTCGCGCAGCAGCGGGGCGGCGCTGCCCCAGCGCCGGGCGGCGGCCTCGGTGCGGGCGGCGTCGGCGAGCTGTCCGGCCAGCGTGTCGTCCGGGCCCTGCGCGGCGTGCACCAGGTGCTGGAGGCGGCTGTACACCGAGTCCGACTGCCCGGCGGCGGCCCGGTGCAGCGCGTGCCGCCGTACGGGCCCGAGCCTTCGGTAGACGGTGGCGCGCAGCATGGGATGGGGAAAGGACATGCGAGGGCCGCCCGGCTCCGGTGTCTCGTCGAGCAGCCCGGCGCCGACCGCCTCCTCCAGCGCGGGCAGCGGATCCTTCAGCTCCGCGAGCCGGGCGGCCCTGTGCAGCGGGCAGGACATGCCGAGCACGCTCGCGGCGGAGGCCAGGGCCTGTGTCTCGGCGGTGCAGTCCGTCAGCCGTTGTTCGATCAGCCGCGCGTACCCCAGCGGCGCGGGCAGTGGGAACGCCGTGGACATCAGGCGGGCGGGCGGTACCTGTTCGAGCAGCGCTTTGACGTGCAGCGGGTTGCCGTCGGTGTGGTCGAGCAGCCGTACGACGGCGGTCGGTGGCAGCGAACCGCCGCGGGCGGCGGCGAGCTCACCGACCTCACCCGCGCTCAGCCCGGTCAGGGACAGCTGTAGCGTCCCCTCTCCGGTGAGCAGCCGCCGCAACCCCTCGGGCAACGCCGGATCATCGGCCTCCCGTACGACGACGACCGTGAGTACCCGGTCGGCGCGCAGTCGGCGCAGGGCGAAGGCCAGCGCCTGGAGGGACGAGGAGTCCGCCCAGTGCGCGTCGTCCACGACGAGGATCAACGGCCCGACGGTACGGGTCTGGAGCTCACCGAGCGCGTCGAGCAGCCGGGCGCCGGCGGTCGGCGCGTCGGCCGCCGGGGGCCGGGGGAGGACCTGCTCGTTGTGCGCGGTACGGGAGAGGAGCTGGTCGAGCAGCCCGAGCGGCAGCCCGGTCTCGTTCTCCTCCCCGCATGCCTTCAGTACCTCGGCGTCCGGGTGCCCGGCGACGAAGCGCCTGATCAGCGCGGTCTTCCCGATCCCGGCGGGCCCGTCGACCAGCACGATCCGGGACGCCCCGGCGACGACGTGCGCCAACTGCCCGTCCAGAGCCGAGAGATGACTGCCCCGCCCGACGAACAGACTGCCCTGATCCCCCAGATCCCCCATACCGGCCACTCCCCCAAGCTCGCGCCGCGGGCCCCGCAGCCCCTGCCACCCTCGCGTACGGGGGAGCACCGCTCAAGGGGCCATCCGGCCCAATCCGGGGCGCTGCGGACATGGAGGACACGGTCGGCCGGCAGACGTACCTCACACGGAGGTCTCCGACGCGTCACCCTGCCCGGCGGCTGACCAGCTCCGCGGCTGACAATCGCAGTTGCTCCCGCACCGCCCCCAGCACCGGATCTCCCTCCGCCCCCGTCCGTACGGCCGCGAAGACGTTCCGCGACGGTGGTGCCCCCTCCGTCGTCAGCAGGACGAGACGCCGATGGGTGTACAGCGGCTGGACCAGGCGCGGGATCAGCGCCACCCCCTGCCCCGCCTCGACGAGGGCCGCCAGCGCACCCCAGTCGTTCACGGCGTGCCGGATGTCCGGCGTGAAGCCGGCCGCCGCGCAGACGGAACGGGCCACCGCACCGCAGCAACTCCGTGCGGCGCCGATGATCCATGGTTCGGCGGAGAGTTCGCGCAGGTCGAACCGGTCGCGGCCGGCCAGGCGATGGCCGGCCGGTACCGCGAGGTCCAGGACGTCGGTGAGCAGGTCGAGGCGGTGGTAGCGGCGGTCGGTGTGCGGTGGCGCGGCGGCGAAGTCCACGGCCACGGCGAGGTCGACCTGTCCGGAGTCCAACGCCGTGAAGATGTCCGGCGGCTCGGCCTCGACGACGTCGATACGGACCTGAGGCAGCCGGTCGGCCAGTGCGTTCATCGCCCTCGGCAGCAGCCCGAGGATGCCGCTGGAGAAGCACCCGACGGTGACCGAGCCCCGTCCACCCTCCCCGTACGCCGCCAAGTCGGCCCGCGCCCGCTCCAGTTGGGCCGCGATCACATCGGCGTGGGTGAGCAGGACCCGTGCCTGAGCGGTCAGGCGTACGCCCCGCCCCTCCCGCTCCGTCAGCGGCACACCCATCTCGCGGGCCAGGGCCGCGATCTGCTGGGAGACCGCCGAAGGCGTCAGATGCAGTGCCTCGGCCGTTCTCGCCAGGCTGCCCCGGCGCTGGAGTTCGCGCAGGACGGTCAGGCGGCGCAGGTCGACATTGAAGGTATTGCTTACCTGTTCCACCATAAAAGATTAACTGGACCGAATGCCTGGTGATCGGAAACCATCGCATCCATGACCGCGTACTCCTACCTGATCCTCCACGGCTGGCGGAACCACCGTCCGAAGAACCACTGGCAGCACTGGCTGGCCGACCGCCTCACCGGGCTCGGCCACCACGTCACCTACCCGCAGCTGCCCGACCCCGACGACCCCGACCTGGAGCTGTGGCTGACGGAGCTTGCTCGCCACCTCGACGACCTGCCGGCCGGCGCGGAGCGCGTGGTGCTGGCCCACAGCGCCGCCGCCGTGCTGTGGCTGCACGCCGCCGCCAGGGGGATGCCCGGCCTCGGCGTCGACCGGGTCCTGCTGGTCGCGCCGCCGTCCGCCTCCGTCCTCGTACAGCACCCGGAGGTCGCCCGGTTCGCCCCGCCCGCGCTAGACTTCACCCTGCCCGGCCGTACGGAGCTGATCGCGGGCGACAACGACCCGTACTGCCCGGAGGGCGCACGGGCCCTCTACGGCGACCCCCTGAACATCCCCACGGAGATCGTCCCGGGCGGCGCCCACCTCGACCTGGACGCTGGGTACGGCCCGTGGCCCGCGGTACTGGACTGGTGCCTGGCCTGACCGAGGTGGTCCAGGGAGGTGGTCAGGCCGACTCGTTGAGCAGCCGCGCGAGGTGGTCGTGGCCGACGCCCAGCAGGCCCTCCAGGGGTGCGGCGGCCTCGTACCACCGCTTCTCGTACTCCCAGCACAGCCAGCCGTCCCAGCCGTGCCGGGAGAGGACCTCGACGCACTCGGCGAGCGGCAGGACGCCGGCGCCCAGGGCCAGCGGGGTGGTGTCCTCGGCCGAGGCGATGTCCTTGACCTGGACGTATCCGAGGTGCGGGGCGAGGGCCGCGTAACTCTCCGACGGCTGCTCGCCGCCGAGCCAGGTGTGCATGACGTCCCAGAGCGAGCCCACCTGCCGGTGACCGACCGGGCCCAGGACGCGGATCGCGGCGGCGCCCGTGCGATGCGAGTCGTGGGTCTCAAGGAGGATGCGTACGCCGAGGTCGGCCGCGTACTCGGCGGCCGTGCCGAGTCTGCGGGCCGCCGCCGCGTCGGCCTCCTCGGGGGTCTGTTCGGTGCCGCCGCCGGGGAAGACGCGGACGAAGGGGGCGCCGAGGTCGCGGGCGAGTTCGAGGAGGGCGCGGAGGCCGGCGAGCACGGGTTCGTCGTCGCCGGGGGCCGCGACCCGGACGTACCCGGCGAGGCCGAGGATCTCGACGCCGGACGCCTTGAACTCGGCGGCCACATCGGCCCGTTCGGCGAGGGTGAGACCGAGGTGGACGGGTTCTTCGGGGTGGGTGCGCAGCTCGACGCCGTGGTAGCCGTGGGTGGTCGCGAGCCGGAGTACATCGGGGAGGGGGAGACCGGGAACGCCGAGGGTGGAGAACGCCAGTTTCATGTTCACGGACACTACCCGTCACTTCGCCAGTTCACCGGTCTGTCGTTCCGTGCAGGTCGAGGCGCCAGTCCTGGCCCACCAGATCCTTGCCGAAGGAACGGTGGGGCTTCTCGGTGGCGAGGACGAAGCCGTGGCGCTGGTAGACGTGGCGGGCGGCGGTGAGGACGTCGTTGGTCCACAGGACGAGATCGCGGTAGCCGACCTCGCGGGCGAAGCCGACGACGGCCGCGACGAGCCGGTCGCCGATACCGAGCCCGCGCGCGTCCGGCTCGACGAGCAGCAGCCGCAGCCGGGCCGTTCCGGGCGCCTCGTCCCGTACGCACATCACGCACCCGACCGGCCGCCCGTCCAGCTCGGCGATCCACACCCGCTCCAGATGCGGGTCGTGGTCCTCGGCGAAGTCGGCGACGATCCGGGCGACCAGACCCTCGTAGTCGGTGTTGAAGCCGTACTCGGACGAATACAGCGCCGCGTTGCGCTGCACGATCCAGCCGAGGTCACCGGGGCCGGGCTCGCGCAGCACGACGTCCTCGCGGCGCGGCGGCCGGCCGTCGGAGAGGAGCGAGCGGACCGTGTGCAGCGCCTCCGCGAGCCGGGGCCGGTCGGCGGCGGGCACGGTGGCGAGCAGCGAGGCGATGGCCTCCGTGGAGCGCTCGTTCAACAGGTTGGCGGTCTCGCGCCCGCGCACGGTGAGCGTGACGCGCCGCCGCCGGGGGTCACGGTCCGAGGGTGCCCGCTCGATCAGCCCGTTCTCCTCGAACTTGTTGAGGATCCGGCTCAAGTACCCGGCGTCCAGGGTGAGTTCGGCACGGAGATCGGCGGCGTCGGTACGGGTGGAGTGTGCGAGTTCGTAGAGGACGCGGGCCTCGGTGAGGGTGTAGGGGGCGTAGAGGCTGCTGCTGTAGTCGAGTGCGCCGATGACGTTCGTGTAGAAGCGGTTGAAGGAACGGATGTCCTGGACGGTCATGGACCACCTCGCGGGCGACGGGATATTCGATATCTGACTCAGTCAGAGATATTGCCGCTACGAGGGTAGGGCGCGCGCGACGGGTTCCTCAAGGCCCGGCAACGGAGCGGCAATGCGCCGCTTCGGCATCCCATGCCTTGGCCAACCCCATGCCACCCGTTGCTCACTTGTTCATCCGCCGTCCCTGACGCCCCTCGCCGACCGAGGCGAAGAGTGAAGCCGAAAGCTAGGCCTACCAGCCTCAAGAAGGGGCAATCATGGCCGAGTTGACCCGTCGTGGACTCCTTGGCTCCGCCGCCGGCACCCTCGGTGGCGCCGCGGCACGGCTCGCTCGACGACATCGAGCACGTAGTGATGCTCATGCAGGAAAACAGGTCCTTCGACCACTACTTCGGCACCCTGTCGGGCGTACGCGGCTTCGCCGACCCGCACGCGCTGAAGCTGCCGAACGGCCGTTCCGTCTTCTACCAGCCGGACGCCGTGAACCCGAAGGGGTATCTGCTCCCCTTCCACCTCGACACAGGATGGACCAGCGGCTGCCGGCCCACCGCAAGGCGGACGGCGTCAACGGCCCGTATGTGATGGGCTATTACACGCGCGAGGACATCCCGTTCCAGTTCGCGCTCGCCGAGACGTTCACCTGGCTCTTGCGAGGATGCCCCGGCGTTCACGTCCGAGGGGGGAGGATTCAAGATCTGCGACAACTACTACTGCTCGGTATTCGGCCCGACCTGGCCGAACCGCCTGATGTCGGTCTTCGAGGTCGCCGACATGGATTTCAGGCCCGGCTGCGCTCCCCTGTCCGAGCGCGACGAGACGTGCGCCGCGGAACGAGCTATGCACCCTCGTTGTCACGCAGGGAATGGATCATGCTCTGCAGGATCCGGAACGCGTCTGACTGCTCGGGCCCGGTCAGGCCGGCCAGCATCCTGGCCTCGACGGACCGGACGGCTGCGCTCGCCTTCTCGAGGCTTCGGCGGCCCCGAGGCGTGAGCCGTGTGGGAAGCACCTTCCCGACGGGTGCCTCCGCGGGCCTGGTCACGTAGCCGTCTCGTTCCAGGGCCTGGAGCAGCACGTTCATCGTCTGCCGTGTCACGAACGCGCCCCGCGCGAGCTCGGAGTTCGACAAGCCCGGTCGTTGCGCCAGCAGCTCGAGGCAGGAGTAGTGCGTCACGCTCATCCCGAGCGGCCGCAGCACTTCCTCCATGGCCGCGCGGAGGGCGCTCGACGCTTCTTTGAGCAGGTAGCCCAGTGACGTCTCCAGGTCGACGCCGACATCGTTTTGACTCATGTCAGTATTCTGACATAGGTTGATGCATGTCAGAAAACTGACATGAAAAGAAGGAGTGTCATCATGCCCGCCACCGGCCCCGACTTCATCTCGCTCCAAGTGCGCGACCTCGACGCTTCGCAGGCGTTCTACGAGCAGTACCTGGGCCTCGTCCGCTCGCCGGCCGGACCTCCGCACGCCGTCGTCTTCGAGACGAAGCCGATCGCGTTCGCACTCCGCGACGTCATTCCCGGCACCGACCTCGCATCCGTCGCTCAGCCCGGCATCGGTGCCGCGATCTGGCTCCACGCCACCGACGTGCAGGCCATCCACGACGCGCTCGTCGCCGACGGTCACACCATCGCCTCCGCACCGATCGACGGTCCCTTCGGCCGGACCTTCACCTTCGCCGACCCCGACGGCTACCAGGTCACGCTCCACGACCGCGCCTGATCGGCCAAACGCCACCGGACGATCATCAGCGGTTGCGCCCTGGGCTCGTGCGTGACGCGACCTTCTGCCCTGATGACTGGTGTCATGCCTGCGGCTGTCTGGGGGCGCGCCGCACGACAGGTCGTGGCGCTTGATGGTGGGCGCGATGGGCCGTCCGACGGGCGAGGCACCCGGAAGCATGGCTCGGGCACCCCACCCGGACAGTCCGGAAGAAGGGGCGGGCCTCAGGCCCAGAACTCGTTGGCGCGGTCGATGTCCTCGACACACTCGTCGAGGTCGGTGACCTTGTCCCCGACGATCCGGAACACGATGGCGCCGGGCTCGTCGATCCGCCTGCCCTGACGCTCGGCGGTGAAACGGTGCACGGCGACCGCGTGCCCCCGGCCGTCGACGAGGATGTTCATCAGCACGACGCGCATACTCCCGGCCGTCTCCTCGGCGAGCCGA
This sequence comes from Streptomyces sp. NPDC000878, assembly GCF_053599695.1. Taxonomy (NCBI): domain Bacteria; kingdom Bacillati; phylum Actinomycetota; class Actinomycetes; order Kitasatosporales; family Streptomycetaceae; genus Streptomyces; species Streptomyces sp. NPDC000878. The sequence continues at coordinate 83,078 of NZ_JBSFMT010000029.1, forward strand.
CCGTACATCTCGATGATCGCGTCCTGCCCCTTGAAGTCCCCGGAGAGAGGATGACTTCCGGGTACGTGGTGCGTGGCGTCCGACGCGATCAGGGTGCGCATGGTGTCCATGTCACCGCGCGAGAAGGCGTCGTATCCCTTGCGTACGAGGGCTGCGTGCGGGTTCTCAGCCATGGTGATCGCCACCTTTCGGTGTGTGGGCGATGTCCGACTGACGGGGCCTATTGTCCTCGTGTTTGGGGTGGTGTGCAGGTCAGGGCGCCGGGCTCCGTCCCGCGTGGCGATCGGCCGCCCCCGGAGCCTCGGGAGCGGCGAAGTCCGCAAGATCGCGGAGATACGACAGACCTGGGCGCCCCGAGAGCTGCCTCTCGCCGACGATCACGAACCCCGAGCGGGCCAGCACAGCCCGCGAAGCCGCGTTGTCGAGCCTGGCCCCGGCACGCAGGGTGGTCAGCCCGTAGCGGTTGGCGGCAAGGCCGCACAGCTTCCGTACGGCCCAGGTGGCCAGCCCCCGGCCGGCGGCGCGCTCCGCGATCCGGTACCCGAGATCGGCGCCTCCGTCCGCCACATCCACGAGATTGATCCGCCCCAGCACTTCATCCTCGGCGCCGACGAGCACGTGGAAGTAACAGACCCCGGCCTCCTGCTCGGCGAGCAGAGCACGATGCCGCTCGTCGAACCGGGCGAAGTAGTCATCGCCTCGGTCGGGGATGGCCGCGGCGAAGTAGGCCCGGTTCTCCTGCTCGAAGGCGAGCAGCGCGGGGGCGTGGCCGGGTCGGAGCAGTTGGATCTCGGGCATGGGCCGGACCTTATTCTCGGGCGACCCACTTCCAGCCCGTCCGGCGTTTGAGGACAAGGCCCGTTCAGGGCCGAAGGGGGTCTGGGGGCAGGCGCCTTCCCAGTAGGTACAGGGTTTGACCTGCGGAAACAGTGGTTTCGGGGCTGAATCTATACTCCAGCTGTAGATCGTGATGATCGGTACGTCGCCGCATGCCTGAATTGATCGCGCCTACCGCCCGCCTGCACCCCGCTTGGATCGAGGCACGTGACGAGTGGGGCCCCGGCCTCCACGAGGACGGATTCGGGGTGGGGCCGTCGGACGAGGTCGACTCGCCAGCCGGGTTCGCCGGCTGGGTAACGCGCTTGGCTGCGGAATCGGACCCGTCGAAGCCGGTGGTGGCCGGTCAGATCAGTTGCATATATCGATGGATCGTCGAGCGTGACCGGGTGCTCGGCGGGATCGCGCTGCGGTACGGGCTCAACGACTACGTTCTGCAGTTTGGCCACATCGGGTATGGCATCCGGCCGTCTTCGCGGCGGCGTGGGCTGGCCACCTGGGCACTGGTCCGCATGCTCGACGAGGCGCGGACACTCGGCCTGGACCGGGTGCTGCTCGTCTGCGCAGTCGACAACCTTGCCTCAGTGAAGACGATCGAGCAGCGGGGCGGCGTCCTCGAAGGAGTTCGGGACACCGAACACGGCCCTGCACGGCGCTACTGGATCAAGGTCTAGTTTGTGATTTCGCGGGCGGGGGTCGGCGCGGAGACAGGCACGGCCCACCGATGATCATCGGTGGGCGTAAAGACAGACGAGGAGTCGGTGGCCGCAGGTCACAGCATAGATCCCGGTCGTTGGCGGGAGGCGTTCGAGGTGGTCATGGGCCGGGTCGCCCGGGTCGAACCCCGGCTGCGGGCCGGGCGGTTGGTGATGGGATTGATGTCGGACCTCCCGCGCAAGAACTGCTGGACGATCGCGGAGTGGGCCGGGGAGAAGACCCCGCACGGCATGCAGCATCTGCTGTGCCGGGCGCCCTGGGACGCCGATGCCGTGCGAGACGACGTTCGCGAGTACGTCGTCGAGCATCTCCATGACGAGGCCGCGGTGCTGGTTGTGGACGAGACCGGTGATGTGAAGAAGGGCACCCATACCGTCGGGGTCCAGCGCCAGTACACCGGCGCCTCCAGCCGCTTCCTGGGGGTCTGGTGGGACATCACGACGGACGCCCCCGTCCGCCGGTCATGGCGTCGAGCCACTCGTACGCGTCCATGCCGTCGATGGTCGGGAAGTCCCCTTCCCAGCGGATCTCTTCGTCGCGTAGTTCGATCCTGAGCCCCTTGGCCTCACGGATGATCTGCTCGGTCTCCTGCTCCCTGGTCATCACGGAGTCTCCCCCTGCCGCCGGTTCGGGCACCCGAAGCAGGGCAGCCACGAACTCTCGGACGGGGTCTGGTGCGTGTGCACGCTCATCGCGTCCGACTCGTACGACCACCCCTCGGGGGTGTTGGCCGCAGTGCGTACCGCTTCGGGGTCCGTGACGGCCACCGGAAGGCAGCCACGGAGACTGACGAGCATGGTCGGTACGTCCCGCCCGGTGAGTGTGCCCAGTTCCCAGGCGCGTCCGTCCCGGGTGATCTCCCAGCACACGCGGTACCAAGTCGCTTTGGTGCCAGGGGAGTTCATGCGGTCGCTCCCTTCACCAGAACCGGAGCCATCCGGTGGCAGCAGCATGTGCAGACCAGGTAGTGCAGTCCTGGCACACCGCTGTCCCGGGGCTCCGCGTCCTGGCACCGGTCGTGCGTGCCGATGGTGCAGCGGCCGGACACGTACGGGGGTTCCGACGCGCAAGCCGGATCCAGGGCGTTGTTCACTCGCCCGCCTCGTTGCTGGTGTTGGTCATGGGGTGGAGCGGGATCACGCCCCACCTGCCGCCGCGCGGGTCCCGGTGGTCCCCCTTGTGCCCCGCGGAGAGGACGCACGCGCCGGACTCGCTGAGGATCGGGGCGCCGTAGAACAGGGAGGCGCGCACCCTCCCACACCGGTCTGAGTTGGTCGGTGTCGTCATCGCGGCCCCCCGGCGTAGGCGCGGCGGTAAGCCGCCCACAGCTCCCGGCCGCCCTCGCAGCCGTCCAGCGCCTTGTGCACGTTCTTGCAGCCGTCGGTGCACTTGCGGGTGTGCTCGTGCCACAGCCGGTAGGCGGTTCGAATTGCCGTCGATGCCTTCCGGCGGGTTCCGGTCGGCGGGAACAGCCGGGTGAGGCCCCAAAGGACAAGGGGCGCCACAAGCCAGTGCAGCGCAGCCGCGCTACGCTCGGCCATGTTCATCAACTCCCGTTCAGTTGGTGGACCACGCCCCCGGCCGGTCGCACGGCGCGGGGGTCTCTCCATCAGCTGACCAGCATTGATGCTGAGTAAGGCCACACGGGAGTTGACCAGCGTTGACTACGATGAGAGTCAACAGTCAACGGGAGCGGTTCTATGATCGACTTCGGCACTGAAGTGCGGGCGGCACTCAAGGCGCAAGGTAAAAGCCTGAGAGGTGCAGCCAGAGAGTTGCACTATGACGTTGCGTACCTGAGCCGAGTCATCAACGGGAAGCAGGCTCCTTCTTCTGAAGTGATCCAAGCCGTTAACGAATACCTCGGCCTATCGCTCAAGGCGGAAGATGCCAGCGGTCCCCAGGGTGACGAAATGGACGCTTGGGAGCTTGCTCGGCGATTACAGGCAAGCGATGTCGGTAACGCCACCCTTGAACGCCTTGAACACACCTTTGACCGCTTGGCCATGGCTTACCCGAGGTCGGCACCCGAGGATTTGTTGCGTCAAGTCCGTAAGCACTCTGGTTACGTAGTAAAGCTCTTGGACGGCCGGAAGACCCTCTCTGAACATCGACGCTTGCTGGTTCTCGGGGGCTGGCTCTCTGTGCTCGCGGCGACAGTCCATATCGACTTGATGCAGGACGATGAGGCTACGGCCAGACTGGAGACAGCCGCGACCTTGGCAAGGGAGGCCGGATATCCGGATATTGAAGCTTGGTGTTATGAAACTGAGGCTTGGCGTGTCCTCACCGATGGGGATTATGTTGAGGCAGTGGACCTTTCAAGGGCGGCTCGGGAAGTAGCTCCGTCCGGTAGCTCAGCCTTGATTCAGGCGACGGCTCAAGAAGGCCGCGCACATGCACGGTTGGGCAACGCGACCGAGACCTATGCGGCTATTGAACGAGTACAGGAAATGTCGGCTTCGCTCGGGATTCCTGATACCCCAGAGCATCACTACCGGTACGACCCCAGTAAATCGCTCTCCTATGCGGCAACAACTCTTGCTTGGCTAGGAGACTCAGCCGCAGAACCCTACGCGCGGGAAGTCATCAAACGACTCAGCCCAAGTACTGATGTCACTAAGTGGCCCAGGCGAGTGGCGTCCGCCAACATCGATTTAGCCCTAGTCCTGTTGAAGGAAAACCGGCTGGACGAAGCATGCGACTCGGCACAGAAAGCCATACTGTCGGGACGCGTAGTCCCCTCGAATCATTGGCGTGCGCTGGAAGTCGTCAAGGCGGTTGAGGCCCGACAGCTCCCTGAGGGGGTTGATCTGAGAGAGGCATACCAAGGCCTCAAAGCCATCGAACGATAGGCGTACTGACCGCAGAGCCGAAAAAGAGCACCCCCAACCGTCAGTGGTTGGGGGGCGGGTGGGGGCGCAGCCCCCAGGAACGGGATGGGACGGGTAGGGGTGGCGGGGGCGAGAAAAATCCGCGCGACACCCGCACCCCACCTCACCCCCACCTACCCCCGAGGCACCCCCGAAGACCCCCGAACCATCAACTCCCCCCGAACCGTGGCGATCCCCCCAGGCGGCGGCTCCTCCCGCCCCATCGCGATCCGCCCCGCCCGAGCCCCCGCCTCCGACAACGGCAACCGCACCGTCGTCAACGAAGGCACCGCATCCACACTGAACGGCAGATCATCGAACCCGGCGACGGACACGTCGTCCGGAATCCGCCGCCCCGACTCCCGCAGCGCCGCACACGCCCCGATCGCGACGGAGTCGTTCGCGGCCACGACAGCCGTAAGAGACGGGTCCCGCCGCAGCAACTCCAGCGTGGCCTCGTACCCCGACCGACGGTCGTACCGCCCATGGACGGTCCACCGGGGATCTTCGGCAATCCCATGGCCGGCCAGCGCCGCCCGGTGTCCCTCCAGCCGATGCCGAGTCGTCGTCCGTTCCTCCGGCCCCGCGATGTACCCCAGCCGCCGATGCCCCAGCCCGATCAGGTGCTCGGTCAGCTCCTGACCGCCGCCCCGGTTGTCGAACGTCAGTGCGACCGCCGACGTGTCCGGCGCCGGCGGACGCCCGCACAGCACCACCCTCGTCCCTGCCTCCTCCAGCCGCCGCAGCTTCGCCGAGACCGCCGCGAGATGCGGCGGGTTCTCCACCGCGCCACCCGTCAGTACGACCGCCGCCGCGCGCTGCCGCTGCAGCAAGGTCAGATACGTCAGCTCGCGTTCCGGCGAGCCCCCTGTGTTGCACACCACAGCCAGCCGCTCGCCGCCCGCGCGCCCGCCGGGGCCCGAGACCTCCGACTGGATCGCGCTCGCCATGATCCCGAAGAAGGGGTCGGCGATGTCGTTGACCAGGATCCCGACCAGGTCGGACGTGGCCGCGGCGAGCGCGCTCGCGGGCCCGTTGAGCACGTAGTCCAGCTCGTCCACGGCGCGCAGCACCCGCTCACGGGTGGTCGCGGCCACGGGATAGTTCCCGTTCAGTACGCGCGACACCGTCGCGGGCGAGACCTGCGCGCGGGCCGCCACGTCCGCCAAGGTCACCGTCATGTCGTCGTCCTCCGGTCGCGCATCATCTCGTCTGTAGCGTCGCTCGTCGCGTCGCTGTAAGTTGTCGTATTTTGCGTCTTCGCGTCCATGCCGGTGCCGACCCTATGACCTTCGAAGAACCCTCGACATGACCTTCGAAGGTTCCTCGACCGGCCGCCGAGGAGCCGCCGAGGAGCCGTTGAAGAACCTCTGAGGAACCTCCGAGGAACCTTCGCCCCCCGATTGTTCGCACCCCCGAACAATTCGACCTCTCTGTGCTCTTGTCCAGACCGCTGCACAGAGGCTAGCTTCTCCCTAGATAGAAAGCGCTTGCTGTAACGCTTGCCAGTAGGGCTGCCGAGGGCTGCTCTCCCACCGGGCGTACGCGGCGCGTACACCGCGTACCCCGCCCCCTGTGGCACCTACGAAGGGAAAGACGTGACACGCAAGACGGTGCGTATCGCCATGAACGGCGTGACCGGGCGCATGGGCTACCGCCAGCACCTGGTCCGCTCGATCCTCGCCCTGCGCGAACAGGGCGGTCTCGACCTCGGCGACGGCACCGTGCTGTGGCCGGAACCGATCCTGGTCGGCCGCCGCGAGCACGTGCTCAAGGGCCTCGCCGAGCAGCACGGCCTGGACCCCGAGAACGTCTCCACGGACGTCGACGCGGTCCTCGCCGACCCGACCGTCGACATCTACTTCGACGCCCAGGTCACCTCCGCCCGCGAGGAGTCGATCAAGAAGGCGATCGCCGCGGGCAAGCACATCTACACCGAGAAGCCCACCGCGACCGGCCTCGACGGCGCCCTGGAGCTGGCCCGGCTGGCGAACGCGGCAGGCGTACGCCACGGCGTCGTCCAGGACAAGCTGTTCCTCCCGGGCCTGCTGAAGCTCAAGCGCCTCATCGACGGCGGCTTCTTCGGCCGCATCCTCTCCATCCGGGGCGAGTTCGGCTACTGGGTCTTCGAGGGCGACTGGCAGAGCGCCCAGCGCCCGTCCTGGAACTACCGCTCCGAGGACGGCGGCGGCATCGTCGTCGACATGTTCCCGCACTGGGAGTACGTGCTCCACGAGCTGTTCGGCCGCGTCAAGTCCGTCCAGGCCCTCACCGCCACCCACATCCCGCAGCGCTGGGACGAGAACGACAAGCCGTACGACGCCACCGCCGACGACGCCGCCTACGGCATCTTCGAACTCGAGGGCGGCGCGATCGCCCAGATCAACTCCTCCTGGACCGTACGGGTCAACCGCGATGAGCTGGTGGAGTTCCAGGTTGACGGGACTGAAGGGTCGGCCGTCGCCGGTCTGCGCAACTGCCGTGTCCAGCACCGCAGTTCCACGCCCAAGCCGGTCTGGAACCCCGACATCCCGGCGACCTACTCCTTCCGCGACCAGTGGCAGGAGATCCCGGACAACGCCGAGTTCGACAACGGCTTCAAGGCCCAGTGGGAGCTGTTCCTCAAGCACGTCTACGCCGACGCGCCCTACCAGTGGGACCTGCTGGCCGGCGCCCGTGGTGTCCAGCTCGCCGAACTGGGCCTGAAGTCCTCGGCGGAGGGCATCCGTCTCGACGTACCGGAGATCGCGCTGTGACCATCCAACTCCCGGACGCAAGCGGTGCGTTGAGCGCGTACGAGCCGCGCTCGACACCCCTCGCCCTCACCCCCGGCACCCCCTTCACCTCTCGTACGGTCTACTCGGCGGCCCACGTCGTCGCCGACCCGTACGCCGACGTGTCCCCGGACTCCCCGGCCGCCGTCGACTGGGACGCGACCCTCGCCTTCCGCCGCCACCTCTGGTCCCACGGCCTCGGCGTCGCGGAGGCCATGGACACCGCCCAGCGCGGAATGGGTCTCGACTGGGCCGGTGCGGCCGAGCTGATCCGCCGGTCCGCCGCCGAGGCGAAGTCGGTCGGCGGGCTCATCGCCTGTGGCGTCGGCACCGACCAACTCACCACCCCCGGCGCCTCCTTGGCGGACATCCGCAAGGCGTACGAGGAGCAGCTCGCCCTCGTCGAGGAGGCAGGCGCCAAGACGATCCTGATGGCGTCCCGGGCGCTCGCCGCCGCCGCGAAGGGGCCCGAGGACTACCTCGACATCTACGGCCACCTGCTCCGCCAGTCCGCCGAGCCCGTGATCCTGCACTGGCTCGGCCCGATGTTCGACCCGGCGCTGGAGGGCTACTGGGGGTCGAGCGACCTCGACGCGGCCACCGAGACCTTCCTGGACGTCATCGCCGCCCACCCCGACAAGGTCGACGGCATCAAGGTGTCGCTGCTCGACGCCCAGCGCGAGATCGACATCCGGCGCCGTCTCCCGCAGGGCGTGCGCTGCTACACGGGCGACGACTTCAACTACCCCGAGCTGATCGCGGGCGACGACAAGGGCTTCAGCCACGCCCTCCTCGGCATCTTCGACCCGCTGGGCCCGCTGGCGGCGGAGGCGGTGCACGTCCTCGACACCGGGAACACGGCCGGTTTCCGTGAACTCCTCGACCCCACGGTCGAGTTGTCCCGCCATCTCTTCCAGACGCCGACCCGCTTCTACAAGACGGGGGTCGTGTTCCTGGCCTGGCTGGCCGGCCACCAGTCGCACTTCACCATGGTCGGCGGGCTGCAGTCGGCCCGCTCCCTCCCGCACTTCGCCCGCGCCTACCAACTCGCCGACGGACTGGGCCTGTTCCCCGACCCGAAGCTGGCGGAGGAGCGGATGAAGAACCTGCTGTCCCTGTACGGAGTGACCCAGTGAGCACCGACGACCTCGCCCGCTTCAGCATCAACCAGATGACGGTCAAGCAGCTGTCGATGCCCGAACTGGTCGACGCCTGCGGCCAGTTGGGCATCAGCAACGTCGGCCTGTGGCGGGAGCCCGTCCAGTCGTACGGTCTGGAGGCGACGGCCAAGCTGGTCCGTGACGCGGGCCTGACCGTCACCACCCTGTGCCGCGGCGGCTTCTTCACGGCCATCGAGCCGGAGGAGCGGGCCAAGGCGCTGGACGACAACCGCCGTGCCGTCGACGAGGCGGCGACGCTCGGCACGGACACCCTGGTCCTGGTCTCGGGCGGCCTCCCGGCCGGCTCCAAGGACCTGTACGGCGCCCGCGAGCGCATCGCGGACGCCCTGGCGGTCCTGGGCCCGTACGCGGAGAAGCACGGCGTGAAGCTGGCCATCGAGCCGCTCCACCCCATGTACGCCGCCGACCGCTGCGTCGTCTCGACGCTCACCCAGGCCCTCGACCTCGCGGAGCGCTTCCCCGCCCACCAGGTCGGCGTCACGGTGGACACGTACCACATCTGGTGGGACGACAGCGCGCCCGCGCAGATCGCCCGCGCCGGCGCCGGTGGCCGTATCCACACCTTCCAACTCGCCGACTGGACAACCCCGTTGCCGGAGGGCGTCCTCAACGGCCGGGGCCAGATCGGCGACGGCTCGATCGACATGCGCGAGTGGAAGACGTACGTCGAGGCCGCCGGTTACACCGGTGCCATCGAGGTCGAGCTGTTCAACGACGCGCTGTGGGCCCGGGACGGGCGCGAGGTGCTCGCGGAGACCGCGGCGCGGTTCGTGGAGCACGCGGCGTAACGGTACGGCCGTCCGTGCCCGGTGAACAGGCGGATCACCGGGCACGGACGGTTCCCTCTGCTGCCGATGGCCTCACGCCCGGATCTCGATGCCGTGGGAGCGGTCGTCGGTGAGGATCTCCATCAGGGCGCGGTGTTCGGTGCGCAGCCGGTCGACCTTGCCGGTGACCTTGTTGCGGACCTCCAGCTCACAGCTGGTGATCTTGGTGTTGAGGCAGTGCTTGATACCGCCGGGCGGGTTGTAGTAATTGAGCCCGACGAACTGCTCCTTCGTGGCGAGGAAGCGGCCGTTGACCGCCACGGTGTCGTCGCCCGTGCTGAAGTCCCAGTGGAAGTAGCCGAATTGGGCCTTGGCCGTCAACGCCCGCCGCATCGAGATGAGTTGGTACTCGCGGTCGTCGTGCCGCAGGACGAGGAAGGTCGCCATCGGGGTCCGTACCGGGCCGATCTTCGCCCGCGCGGTGACGATCTCCAGGAAGCTGTCCGGGGCGTCGTCGAACCCGGCGACCTGCCCGAAGGCGTAGTAATCCGTGTGCTGGCTGCCCCAGTTGTGGTTCTGGCTGCCCGTCCAGCCGTCCACCTCGACCGTCTCGCCGTCGACCGTGAGCGAGCCGTCGAAGCGGGCCAGCGGCATCCCGACCAGGCTCTTGGCCTTGGGGAAGCCGCCCGCGTACATCTTCTGCGGCAGCAGGAACAGCGGCGGCTCGGTGCCCTCGTACGTCAGGTCCCAGCCGATGCCGCCGTTCGGTCCCGTCGCCTCGCCCTTGAGCCGGCCCGGTTCCAGGACGCGGTCGCCGACGCGCGCGCCGAACACCCCGCGCCGGAAGTCGCATTCGGCGATCGGGTGCTCCTCCTTGGCGACCACGTGCCGGCCCGTCACCCCGTCGAAGTACACCGCCCACAGCTCGCCGATGGCCGCCTCCGGCATCCCGGCGGGGCTGAAGACGGTGTACCGGATCCAGAAGGCGCGCGGCTCGGTGGGATGGTTTCCGCGCTGGTAGAAGCTCTCGTAGTGGCCCTGCGGCCGGGCCGGGTCGTACTGGACCGTGTTGAGCGGCAGGGTGTGCGGATCGTCCTGGCGCGTCACCATCAGAGGCTCCAAATCCATTGCTGTGGACGGGGGTTGGGGGGCTCTACTAGGGGTCTGCACTAGCGAACGGGGTTGCGGGGTCGGCGGTCGTGCAGGGTCATCACCATGCCGTAGCGGGGGCGCAGGGTGATCGTCGCGTGGTCGACGACCCGGTGGGAGGGGACGTGCCGGAACTCGTAGCGCTGGAGCAGCGCGGCGAGCAGCAGGTGCGCCTCCATCAGCGCGAAGTGCTTGCCGATGCACAGGTGCGGGCCCGCGCCGAAGGGCATGTAGGCGAACCGGTGCCGTTTCCCCGGTGTCCTGCCCTCCTGGGTGCGGAAACGGTCGGGGTCGAAGCGCTCGGCGTCGGTCCAGTGCGCCGGATGGCGGTGGATGTTGTGCAGGTTGACCAGGACGCGTGAGCCCGCCGGCATCCGGTGGCCGCCCAACTCGGTGTCCTTCAGGGTCAGTCGGGGCACGATCGGCGCCGACGGGTACATCCGCAGCGACTCCTCGAAGACCTGGAGCGTGTACGGCATGGCGCGCAGGTCCTCGACGGTGGGCAGGCGTCCGCCGAGGGCGTCGTCGACCTCGCGCTGCACGGCCGCCAGGACGTCACGGTGGCGGGAGAGGAGGTAGAAGGTCCAGCTGAGGGTGACCGCGGTCGTCTCGTGACCGGCGGCGAAGGTGGTGATCACCTCGTCGCGCAGCTGACGGTCGTCCATGCCCCTGCCGGTGTCCTCGTCCCGGGCGGCGAGAAGCATGTCCAGCAGGTCGTCGGACCGGACCTCCGCGCTCTCCGACTCCGCCTCGGCCCGCCGTTCACGGATGATCCGGCAGATCAGCGCGTCGATGCCGTCCATGACCTCCCGGAACCGCCGGTTGCGCGGGGTCGGCCAGTGCGTGGGCGGGCTGAAGGGGTTCTGGAGCCGGTCGAAGGCGAAGTTGATCGCCACGTCCACGGCGTCCGGCCCGAGTTCGCCGAGGCCCTCGGTGATGTCGGTGCTGAACATGCACCGGCTGACGATGTCGAGCGTCACCCGCATCAGCTCGGTGTGCAGATCGACGGCGTCACCGGTGCGGTAGGTGGCCGCTATGTGGGTCAGCTGGTCCTCGACCGAGGCGGACATCGTACGGAACATCGAGGACAGGGCCTGTTTGCTGTAGATCGGCTGCATCATGCGCCGGTTGGTCAGCCAGCTCTCGTGGTCGTCGCTGGTCAGCAGGCCCTCGCCGAGCACCAGGCGCAGCGGGTTGTCGGGGCCGAGTTTGCCGTAGGCGGCGCTGTCGGTCAGCACCTCGCCGGCCAGCTCCGGGCTGGACACCCCGTGCACGGACACGGGCCCGAGCCGGTACCGCACGAGGTCGCCGCCCTCGCGCCAGCCGTCGCGCATCGCGGCGAGGATGTCCCGCCGGAAAGCCGGCACACTGCCGAGCAGGGGCAGCCCACGCACCTCGGGAGCCATTCGCCGGCTCGCTCGATGGTCCACGTGCTGGTGGCTCACCCGGCTGCCCACTTGGCTGCTCATTTGGTTCCCAGGGCGCAGACCCAGCCGAGGGAACGGCGGGGCTCGGCGACGAACCGGGTGTCCTTGAAACCGGCGACATCGAGCAGCGCCACGAGTTCGGCGCCGGACAGGATGCGCAGCCCGTCCTGCTCGGACCGCTCGGTGAAGCGCCGCCCGAACAGCCGCTGGGTGAGCGTCGGTACGGTCGCCGCCTCCTGGCTCATCTCCAGGGTGACGGCCAACTGTCCACCGGGTTTGAGGACTCGGTAGGCCTCGGCGAGGCCGCGCAGCGGGTCCGGCCAGAAGTAGAAGGTCTCGATCGCGCTGACCCGGTCGAACACACCGTCCTCGTACGGCAGTTGACCCACATCCCCCTGGCGGATCGCCACCCGCCCCCGGCCGATGCCGACGGCGTTGCGCCGCACGGCCTGCCGGACCATGGTGGCCGAGTAGTCGAGCCCCGCGACGAACCCCAACTCGGCCCGCCGGGCCAGCAGTTCGACGGCCATCCCGCTGCCGCAGCCGAGATCGAGCACATGATGGGTACGGCGGACGTCCAGATGCTCCGCCGACCACCGGGTGAGCCCGCGATGCTGCACGGTCATCAGATGCCCGACCAGGGCACCCGGCGCACCTGCCGGGCGCCGGAAGTTCTCCTGCAGCAGACGGTAGGGACCTCTGGTCGTTGTCGTTGCGCCAGGCACGGGCTTCCCCTCTTCCTCGGTATCCGCTTTCTCGGTCTCCACCAGGTTTTACGATCTCTCGCCGCGACGTCCCTCGCGCGGATTTGCGGGGAATTGGGGGCGAGTGTCAGAGATGCGTGAGCGTCAGAGATATGGGCTGCGCCGCACATCGCGGTCCAGCCGGTCGAGGTACCGGCGCAGCACCACCCGCCCCGCTCCACCGAACGGCAGCGTGGGAGCGGCCGACCGATGCCAGGGCAGAGACGGCCCCCCGCCCTCCCAGCTCCCCTCGCCATCCCCACCCCCCACCAACTGCCGTGCCACATAAGCCCCGTGGGCGATGGACAGCGCCAGCCCGTGCCCGCAGCACCCACCGATGAACCACATCCCGGGCGCCCCGGCGAGCGGACCCGCGACGGGCAGATCGTCGAGGGTGACGCCGATGCGGCCGGTCCACCGGTGTGTGACGTCGGTGTCGGCGAGGAGCGGATGCAGACCGCGCATACGCTCCGCGAGCCACCGCCAGGTCGCGAGGCGGGCCCTGTCGTCCCTCCGGGCCCCGGCAGCACAGGCCCGTCCCGGCAGCGAGGCCCGCCCACCCCCCACCACCAGCCGCCCGTCAGGCGTCAGCCGAAAATACGGTGCCAGCCGCGCCGCATCGACCAGCGCCGCCCCCGACGCCTCCCCGAGCGCCTCCCGCGCCGCCGGCTTCAACGGCTCGGTGGCGATGGCGTGCACCTCCAGCGGGGCGACCGTACCGACCGGGAGACCGAGGGCACCGGCCCCGCCGTTGACCGCGAACACCCCCGCGCCCGTACGGAGTTCACCGCGCAGGAAGACCAGCCGGGTGCCGCCGCTGCCGGTGCCGGACCGGCCGACGACCGGTGAACGCCCGTACAGCCGGGCCCCGTTGGCCACGCAGGCCCGGGCGAGGGCGGCGGTAAGCTGGGCGGGGTCCAGGGTGGCCGCCTGCCGGTGGAGCAGCCCGGCCTGGCAGGGCACGTCGATGCGCTCGCGCACCCCGGCCGCCGACAGGGGCCGTACGTCCAGGCCAAGGGCGCGATAGGCCGCCGCCTGTCCGGACAGCCGGGCCAGTCCCTCCGGTGAGCGGGCGACGACCAGTTGCTCGCCGGTGCGCACGGGCACGTCCAGGGTGCGGCACAGCTCCAGGGCACCGGCCACCGCGTCCTCGCTGGCCCGGTGCATACGACGGGCCGTGTCCGGGCCGAAGCGGCGGACCGCGCGGTCGACGGGCGGACCTGCCCGGGGGCCGAGGAGCCCGGTGCCGTGGCCGCTGGCACCGGCCGCGGGATGGCCCGCGTCGACGACGGCGACATCGGCGCCGGGTGCGTATCGCAGGAGGTGGTACGCGGTGGAGAGGCCGGCCAGACCGGCGCCGACGACGGTGAAGTCGGCGCTCACCAGGCCCCGTACAGAAGGGAGTTGGTGATCCTCGGGACGTCCGCCCCGCCACGGCGGAGCCATCGCGACGGGTACGTCGAAGAGGTCGCCGGACGACCGCCGGTCACCCATGCCGGGCCGCGCTCCGCCCATGGAAACCCCGGTCGTACCAGAGCAGCGGATGCCCGGTGCCGGTGTGGGCGGCGAGGACCTCGCCGACGACCAGGTGGTGGTCGCCGTACGCCCGTATGTCCGTCACCGCGCACACCGACCAGGCGAGGGCGTCGGTGCGGACGGGCACGTCATGGACGTACTCCGCCTGCTCCTCGCCGAAGCGTTCGGCGGCGGTGGCGAGGGGGTCGGCGCAGCGTTCGGCCCAGGGGCGGTGCCGTTCGTCGAGGACGTGCAGGGCGAAGGAGCCGTGCCGGCGGAGGGCGGCGAGAGTACGGGAGGCGTTGGCCAGGCAGAGGGACATCAGGGCCGGTGCCGCCGAGACGGCCGCCGCTGAGGAGACCGTGGCACAGGCCGGCCGCCCGTCGGCACCCCGGGTGGTCACGACGCACACGCCGGACGCCAACTTGGCGTACATGTCGAGGCATTGGGCGACACCGGGCCGCGTCGCCAGGGACGACACCGGGTCAGCCATGCCGGGACGCGGTGAGGTCCAGGGGGCTCATCGGGGTCACCCGGCCCATCAGCCCTTCGAGGATGCGCAGGATGTTGTCCCGCAGGGTGCTCTCGGCGACCGGGTCGAGAATCTCCGCCAGAGAGGGGATGCCGAGGTCGAAGTCGGACCGGAAGGTGACCACGGCACCCTCGCTCCGCTCCTCGCACACCCAGGAGCCGTGGAAGACCTCGAAGTCGCCCTTGATCTGCTCGAACTCGACGGTCAGCGTCTCCGGGACGAACCGGTCGCGTTCGCTCCACCGCATCAGCCCGTTACGGAAGATGACACTCCAGTCCGACCGCAGCGACCCGTCGGCCTCCGGCGGATGCACGACGACCTCGTTCACCTTGTCGGTCAGCTCGGGATAGCGGCGGAAGTCGCAGATCAGGTCGTACGCCTGACGGGCCGTACGCTCCTCGGCGACCACCTGGACGATTACTTCGCGCATACGGGATGTACTCCTTTTCTGCTGGCTGCCGGGGTGGTCAGAAGGCGTTGGTTTCCCGCCCGAGCCGCCACAACGCGCCCGGCCGGACTCGCCCCTGGAAGGCGATGTACTCGGGCAGTACGACATGCGGCGCCCATTTCTCCTTGTATTCGAGCTGGGCGGCGGCCGGATAGACACGCTCACCGCGCTCGCCGAGAAAGCGCAGGACACGCGTGACCGCGCTACTGGCGCCAGGCATTTCCAGCGATGGCTCAAGCCCGACGAATGGAGTGAACCCGAAATGCAGCCACTCGGTGCCCTCCCCGGTAAAGCGCTCGATCGCGGTGGAGTTGAGGAGTTCCATGGTGCCGGGCGGGGCGTCGGCGCGACGGCGACTGAGATCGTGCAGCCAGCCAGGACGGCTGCCGAAGGCGGGGGAGTAGCTGATGTACCCCACGATGCGTCCGTCGACGGTACCGGTGAAGACCCGCTGATGTTTCTGCTCGGGCCCGCCGCGCTCTCCGACGAGAAACCGGAGTTCTTTCGCGTGCTTCCCTTTCCCGAGCAGCCATTCGCGGTCGATGAGATCGAGTTCACCCGAAACGTCCGAGAGGCCGACCTCGGTGACCTCCACCCCCGCCCGCCGGGCACGCGAGATCTTGTTCCGCAGCCGTACGAACGGCGACCCGCGCAGGGTGAACCGCGCCAGATCGACGGCGTACGAAGACCCCATCTGGTTCACGGTGAACCCATGGGCCGCGTACAACTTGGCGTCATCCGCCTGAAGTTGTACGGCGATGACGCGCCGCCGCCCGCCCGCGGCCCGGTCGAGAAAGGCGTCCAGCAGCCCGGCACGGTCGCCGGGGGCGGCGAAGGGCCCGCCGAGCTGCAGCAGATGCCGCCCGGCCGGACGAAAGGCGCAGACACCGTCGTGCCGATCGTCGACAAAGAACTCGTTCCCGCTGTTGAGGGCAAGAAAAGCACTGGGATTGTCGGCATGCGCCGACACCAGATCAAACGCGGACGGCATCGCTCCCCTTCCCCTCGTAGGCCCGCTGGAATGCTGCGAAGTCCGGATGGGTGCACGGCTCGAAGGGCACCCCGAAGGGTTTGAGGGAGTTCCCGAACAGGGCCCGGTCACCCATGAGATGGATCGGCAGCGCGAGCAACGCCCATTCCGCACCCACCAACCAGCTCCACAGCCCCGCGAAAACCGCCCAGGTGACCAGTGAGTGCATGAGGTTGTAGGCGACGTAGTATCCGCGCCCGATATGCCCGTCAGGACTTGTCCGAAAGGCGATGGCGCCCGGGACGTACCCGATGAGATCGATGACGAGAAACAGGGAGGCGAAAAGCCACCAGCGGATCTCGGAAAGATGCGTCAGAGCGGCGACGGAGGAAACGGCGAGAGCGACCGACCATTCAAGCCGGGCGAGTCGAGACGTGGTTCTGGTGTAGAAGAGATTCCTGGCATCCACAAAGGCCCCCGTACCCCCGGAGTGGGACATTCTCATCTGTCTTACGGCCCGGGCCGGGGCGTCCCTCGCGGCAGCCGAAAAAATCTTGGTCCCGCCGTACAACCCTCCCCCCACCTCGCCGGTCGTACATGGCATCAGGACTTCTGGAGGGGGATCTGGGGGGATCGCTGGGGTTCTGATATGGAGGGGAAGCCGAGGGGGCCAGGTCGACGGACCGGGCCCCCTCGAAGCTGTCCCCGGCCCTACCCCGTATCCCGTTCCGGTGGCGCATGACCCGGCGGTCCGAGGAGACTGGAGCGGCAGCGGCCGGCCAAGGAGGCGTCAGTCATGTCACTCGCCCGCGTCCACAACTTCACGATCTCGCTCGACGGCTTCGGCACCGGTGAGGGGCTGAGCCGTGAGGCGCCGTTCGGCCATGCCGGCGAGCGGCTGCACCAGTGGATGTTCACCACCCGGTTCTGGCACGAGATGACCGGCCGGCCCGGCGGGACCGGCGGCATCGACGACGCCTTCGCACAGCAGTTCGCACCCGGTATCGGCGCCGAGATCATGGGCGCCGGGAAGTTCGGCCCGCCCGGCTGGCACGAGGACCCGGAGTGGAAGGGGTGGTGGGGGCCCAACCCGCCGTTCCACACACCGACCTTCGTCCTCACCCATCACCCGCGCCCGCCGATCGAGATGGAGGGCGGTACGACGTTCCACTTCCTCGACACGTCGCCCGCCGAGGCGCTCGACACGGCCCGCAAGGCCGCGGGCGACCAGGACGTACGCATCGGCGGCGGGCCCACCGTGGTCCGCGACTTCCTCGCCGCCGGACTCGTCGACCGCCTGCACGTGGTGGTGGTCCCCGTGCTGCTGGGCCGAGGCGTACGCCTCTGGGACGGCCTGGAGGACGTCGAGAAGGACTACGCGGTCGAGGCCACGTCCTCGCCCACCGGGGTCACGCACGTGACGTTCACCCGCGCGGCCCGCTGAAGCGCCTCACACCCGCCTCGACTCAGAACCCGACTCAGAAAAAGACCCCGCACCGCAGCAGCACGTTCGCGTACGGCCGAGCCTCCCCCGTCCGTACGACCAGCCGCGCCCCCGCCGACAGCTCCTTGAGCCGCTCGTGCGAGACGAGGGTGAGGTCGCCGTCGGGAAAGCGCCCCTCCAGCAGCTTCGCGGCCCCCGGATTCGCGCCCCGTACCTCCGCCGCAGCCGTCGCCCCCTCCACCACCAGCTCGGTCAGCAACCCGTCGAGCACCTCTGCGAAGGACGGCACCCCGGCCCGGAAGGCCAGGTCGACGACGCGCGGCCCGGTCGGGATCGGCATACCGGCGTCGCACACCAGCACCCCGTCCCCGTGCCCCAACTCGGCGAGCGCGCCCGCGAGATGACGGTTCAGGATTCCGCCCCGCTTCACAGCTGCTCGACCTCCTCAGCCGTAGGAAAGGAGTCCTGCGCCCCGGCCCGCGTCACCGCGACCGCGCCCACCCGGGCCGCGTACGCCGCCGCCTCCGCCAACGACTCGCCCGCGCCCAGCCGCCAGGCCAGCGCCGCGGTGAACGCGTCGCCCGCCCCGGTCGTGTCCACGGCCTCCACCGGCACCGACGGCACCCGCACCCGCTCCCCGGCCCGTACGGCGACCAACGCACCCTCCGCGCCCAGCGTGATGACGACCGAGCGCGGCCCGAGCGCGAGCAGCGTCTTCGCCCAGTCCTCCGGCGAGTCGCCCAACTCGGCGTCCGCACCGGCGATCACCCGGGCCTCGTGCTCGTTCACGATCAACGGGTCGCAGGCGGCCAGGACTTCACGCGGCAACGGGCGCGGCGGGGACGGGTTGAGGACGAACCGGCCCTCGGGAGCCAGGTTCCGTACGACCTCCACCACCGACTCCAGCGGGATCTCCAGCTGCGCCGACACCACCCGCGAGGCCTGGAACAGGCTCCCGGCGGCCCGGATGTCCTCGGCCACCAGCCGCCCGTTGGCCCCCGGCGACACCACGATGCTGTTGTCGCCGGACGGGTCGACCGTGATCAGCGCGACCCCTGTCGGCGCCCCGCCGACCAGCACGCCCACCGTGTCGACACCGGCGCCCCGCATCGAGTCCAGCAGCAGGCGGCCGTGACCGTCGTGACCGACCCGGGCCAGGAGCGCCGTACGGGCCCCCAACCGGGCCGCTGCGACCGCCTGGTTGGCGCCCTTGCCGCCCGGATGGACCACCAGATCGGAACCGAGCACCGTCTCACCGGCGGCGGGCCGCCGCTCGACCACGGTCACCAGGTCGGCGTTGGCCGATCCCACGACCAGCAGGTCGTAGTCGTACATGAACTGTCTCCCCATACACATCAGTTGTACCGGCCGCAGATCGGTCAGTCGGTCAATTGCCCAGTTCGGTCAGCCGGTCGGCCACTTCGGCCAGGCGCAGGCCGGGCAGCCTCCGCGAGAGGCGCCCGGCCGTACCCACTCGTCCTCCGGCGCTCAGCCCGCTCGGCCTGCTCACCCCGCTCAGCCGCCGAACTCCGCCACGTTCTCCTTCGTGACCACCTTCACCGGCACCATCACCGTCTTCTCGACGTCCTTGTCCTCGGCGACCCGCAGCGCGTTCTCCACCGCGATCCGCCCGAGTTCCTTGGGCTGCTGGGCGACCGACGCGTACAGCGTGCCGTCCGCGACCGCCTTCAGCCCGTCCGGCGTGCCGTCGAAGCCGATCACCGAGACCGACTTGCCGGCCTTGCTGCCCAGCGCCTTGATCGCGCCGAGCGCCATCTCGTCGTTCTCGGCGAAGACACCGCTGATGCCGGGGTTGGCCTGGAGGAGGTTGGTCATGACGTCGAGGCCCTTGGTGCGGTCCCAGTCGGCGGGTTGCTTGGCGACGACCTTGATGCCCGGGTAGGCCTTCAGCCCCTCCGTGAAGCCGGCGCCGCGCTCCCGGCTGGCGGAGGTGCCCGCCTGGCCCTGGAGGACGACGATCGTGCCCGTACCGCCCAGCTTCTCGGCGAGCGCCTTCGCGGCCAGCACACCGCCGGCGGTGTTGTCGGAGGCGACGAGCGTCGCGGTCTCCGCGTTGTTCACCGACCGGTCGACGGCGACCAGCGGGATCCCGGACTTGTTCACCGACCGCGCCGCCGGACCCATCGCGTCCGAGTCCACCGGGTTGACGATGATCGCCCCCAGCCCCGAACTGGCGAAGTTCTCCAGCTGGTTGGCCTGCTGCGAGGCGTCGTTCTGGGCGTCCGTGACGGTCAGGTCCACGCCCAGCTTCTTCGCCTCGGCCTGGGCACCGGCCCGGATCTGCACGAAGAAGGGGTTGTTCAGCGTCGACAGCGACAGGCCCACCTTCTGGGTCGACGCGGACGACGAGCCGTTGTGCAGCAGGGAGGTGGCGCCCACGATCGCCGCCGCGACGACAGCGGCCAGTACGTACGTGAAGGCCTGCTTGCGCCGGTCACCACCACCGGACGCCCCGGCGGGCGCGACCGTAGCCCCGCTCTTCCTCCTCACGGTGTCGAACAGCACCGCCAGCGCGATCACGACACCGATGACGACCTGCTGCCAAAAAGCGGACACGGAGAGGAGGTTGAGGCCGTTCCGCAGCACCGCGAGGATCAGCGCACCGATCAGCGTCCCGGACGCCTTACCGGTACCACCCGCCAGCGAAGCCCCGCCGATGACCACGGCGGCGATGGCGTCCAGCTCGTACCCCTGCGCGGCCTGCGGCTGCGCGGAGGACAGCCGCGACGCGAGCACGATGCCCGCCGCGGCGGCGAACAGCCCGGACAGTGCGTAGATCGCCAGCTTCTGCTTCTTCACCCGCAGCCCGGAGAGCCGGGCCGCCTCCTCGTTGCCGCCGATCGCGTACATGGAGCGCCCCAGGTACGTACGGGCGAGGATGAACGCCGTGACGAGCCCCATGGCCACCATCACCAGCACGGGCACCGGCAGCCAGCCGCCCAGCGTGTCACCGAGGTGCGACACCGACTCGGGGAACGCGATCGGCGAACCCTGCGAGATCACCAGCGACAGCCCGCGCCCCACCGACAGCATGGCGAGCGTCGCGATGAACGGCGGCAGTTTGCCGTACGAGATCAGGAAACCGTTGACCAGGCCGCACGCGATGCCGGTGAGGACGGCGAGAACGACCGCTATCGCGACCGGTACGCCCTCCGAAGTCGCCGCCCAGGCAAGGACGGTGGCCGACAGCGCGGCGACGGAACCGACCGACAGGTCGATGCCCGCCGAGACGATCACGAAGGTGACGCCGAAGGCGAGGACGGCGGTCACGGCCGCCTGGACGCCCACGTTGAGCAGGTTGTCCGTCGTCAGGAAGTCGCCGGACAGCGCCGACATCGCGATGACCAGGACGATGAGCGCGGTCAGCGCACCGTTGTCGAGCAGAACGCGGCGCAGGCCGCTCGTGGCGCCACTCGCGCCCGTCGTGCTCTTGAGCGTGTCAGTGGCCACGAGAGCCCTCCACTTCGTTCCCGGAGTTGTCGATCGAGTTGATGTTCGAGTCGGTGTTCGTGCTGACGGCGAGTGCCATCACCGAGTCCTGAGTCGCTTCCGCAGCGGTGAGTTCACCGGCGATCCGCCCCTGCGCCATCACCAGCACCCGGTCGCTCATCCCGAGCACCTCGGGCAGATCGCTGGAGATCATCAGTACGGCGGCACCGGCGGCCGTCAGCTCGTTGATCAGCTGGTAGATCTCGACCTTGGCGCCTACATCGATCCCGCGCGTCGGCTCGTCGAGGATCAGCACCCTGGTGTTCGCGAGCAGCCACTTGCCGATGACGACCTTCTGCTGGTTGCCGCCGGAGAGGGTGCGCACATGCTGGCCGAGCCCGGCCATCCGTACGCCCAGCTGCTCGGCGACCTTCGCGGCGGCGGCCCGCTGCCCCTTGAGGTCGACAAGGCCGCCCTTGGTCGCGGCCCGCAGGGTGACCAGCCCGAGGTTCTCCTCGACGGAGGCGTCGAGGACCAGCCCCTGCCCCTTGCGGTCCTCGGGCACGAGCCCGATCCCGGCGGCCATCGCGGCCCCGACGTCGCTCCCGCGCACGGCGGCTCCCGCGACGGACACGGACCCCTTGTCGTACGGATCGGCGCCGAACACGGCACGCGCGACCTCCGTACGCCCGGCCCCCACCAGTCCCGCGATGCCGACGACCTCACCGGCCCGCACCTCGAAGCCGACGTCGTGGAAGACCCCGTCCCGGGTGAGCCCCTCCACCTTGAGGAGAGCGGCACCCGTCTCCACGGCCTCCCGGGGGTACTGCTGTTCGATCGACCGCCCGACCATCAGCCGTACGAGTTCGTCCTCGGGCGTGTCGGCAGGCACCTGCCCGACGGTCCTGCCGTCGCGGATGACGGTCACCCGGTCCCCCAGAGCGGCGATCTCCTCCAGGTGATGCGTGATGAAGACGATCCCGACGCCGTCCTCGCGCAGCGAGCGCACGATCGCGAACAGCTTCTCGACCTCTTCGGAGGTGAGGACGGCGGTCGGCTCGTCCATGATCAGGACGCGCGCGTTCAGACTCAGCGCCTTCGCGATCTCGACCATCTGGAGCCGCGCGATACCGAGTTCACGCACCCGCGCGCGTGGAGACACGTTCACGCCCACCCGCTCCAGCAGCGTGGCGGCCTCGGCCTCCATCCGCTTGCGGTCGATCATCCCGTAGCGGCGCGGCTGCCGCCCCAGGAAGATGTTCTCGGCGACCGTCAGATCGGGTACGAGGTTGAACTCCTGGTAGATGGTGGCGATCCCGAGTCGCTCGGAATCCTGCGCCCCGTGGATACGGGTCTCCTCGCCGTCGACGAGGATGCGGCCGGCATCGGGGCGGTAGGCGCCGGAGAGCATCTTGATGAGGGTGCTCTTGCCCGCGCCGTTCTCACCGAGCAGCACATGCACCTCGCCCCGGCGCAGATCGAAGTCGACGCCGTCGAGCGCGACCACACCGGGGAAGGACTTCCGTATGCCTTCGATGCGCAGCAACTCGTCCGGGTTGCTCACGACTGACTCCTGTTCGTCACGGGGGGCTCCGCAGAGGGAGTTGTGGAGGGCGCTTCCAGGGGAGGCGGTTCCAGAGGCGGCGGCTCACCGCACGACCGCCGTACGACGAGCCGCGCGGCCAGCGTCACGGACTGCGCGGGCCGCCCCTCGATCACGTCGACCAGCGCCCGGACGGCGGCCCGCCCCAGCTCACCGGTCGGCTGCGCGACGGCCGTGACCGGCGGATCGGTGTGCACGAACCACGGGATGTCGTCGAAGGCCGCGAGCGCGATGTCCCGTGGAACACGCATCCCGCGCGCGCGTACGGCGTCCAGCGCGCCCAGCGCCATCAGGTTGTCGGCCGCGAACACGACCTCGGGCGGCTCGGCCAGGTCGAGGAAGGCGTCCGTCACCCGGCGCCCGCTCTCGGCCTGGAAGTCGCCCTGCCCGATGTAGGCCTCGGGCAGCGGCAGCCCGTACTCGGCCAGGGCCTCCCTGAAGGCCTCGACGCGCTCACTGCCGGTCGTGGTGGCCGCCGGGCCCGCGATGATCGCGAGCCGCCGGTGACCGAGCCCGTACAGGTGGGCGACGAGATCCCGGACCGCGGGGCGACCGTCAGCCCGTACGACCGGCACGTCCACGCCCGGGATCCAGCGGTCCACGAAGACCATCGGGGTGCCCCCGCGCGCGGCGTCCAGCATCAGCGGGGAGCCGCCGTCGGTGGGGGAGACGAGGAGGCCGTCGATACGGCGGTCCAGGAGCGTTCGTACGTGGTGGTCCTGGAGGTCGGGGCGTTCGTCGGCGTTGCCGATGATCACGCTGTAGCCGAGCGCGCGGGCCTCTTCCTCGACGGAGCGGGCCAACTCGGTGAAGTACGGGTTCATCACATCGCTGATGACCAGGCCGAGGGTGCGGGTCTGGTCGGTGCGCAGGGAGCGGGCGACGGCGTTCGGGCGGTAGCCCAGCGCCTCGACGGCGGCCAGCACGCGCGTGCGTGCGTCGACGCTGACCGACGGATGGTCGTTCAGGACCCGCGACACCGTGGCGACGGAGACCCCCGCCTCGGCAGCGACGTCCTTGATGCTCGCCATCGCCGCTCCACCTCCTTGTGGATCGTTCATGGAATCGATTACATCGACGTGTACGAGGATTGGAATCGATTACACGGAGGTTAATCAACCCCCCGGCCGCATCCCGAGACCGGATCGTGATGGAAGGAGGATCCAAGCCGCCGCTGCTTCGGCCGCGAAGTCGCACGCCGGTCGGAGGCGGTCCAGGCTGGACGTGTGGGGCGGACGCGGGGGCCTCACCAGGACCACGGCGGACCGGAAACGGAGGAGTCATGACGGCGGCGACTCGAAGCGACGTCCCCATCGCGCTCGACGGCGGTGGAGTGGAATTGCGTACGCAGGTGATCGGAGGCGGCTTCTCGGTCGGCTATGTGAGCCTGCCACAGGGCACGGACATGGGCCCGGCGTTCAAGGGCCTGCCCGGCGACGCCTGCCAGTGCCCGCACTGGGGCTACGTGCTCAAGGGCCGGCTGCTGATGCACACCGGCGACGGCGACGAGACGTACGAGGCGGGACAGGCCTACTACTGGGCGCCCGGCCATGTCCCGGAGGCCCTTGAGGACTGCGAGTTCGTGGAGTTCTCCCCGACGGAGGACTTCCGGACGGTGCTCGACCACGTCAAGTCCGCCATGGGGTGACGGCCTTCGGGGGGCGTCGTCCACAGGCCCGGCGGTCTGTCAGTGCTTGGCGGTAGCGTCGGATCATGTCGATTCAGGCGGGCGGCGGTCCGAAGCAGACGACGCAGGGGGAACGGCGCCTGGCCGTCCTCGAAGGCGTCCTGGAGCGGATCACGTACGCCAACGAGGAGAACGGCTACACGGTCGCCCGTGTCGACACCGGCCGAGGCGCCGGCGACCTCCTCACCGTCGTGGGCGCGCTGCTCGGCGCCCAGGCCGGCGAGTCCCTGCGGATGGAGGGCCGTTGGGGCTCCCATCCGCAGTACGGCAAGCAGTTCACCGTCGAGAACTACACGACCGTCCTGCCCGCCACCATCCAGGGCATCCGCCGCTATCTCGGCTCGGGCCTGGTCAAGGGCATCGGGCCGGTCTTCGCCGACCGGATCACCCAGCACTTCGGCCTGGACACCCTCCGGATCATCGAGGAGGAGCCCAAGCGGCTCGTCGAGGTGCCGGGGCTCGGCCCCAAGCGCACGAAGAAGATCGCCGACGCCTGGGAGGAACAGAAGGCGATCAAGGAGGTCATGCTCTTCCTCCAGACCGTCGGCGTGTCCACGTCCATCGCCGTGCGCATCTACAAGAAGTACGGCGACGCCTCGATCTCGGTCGTCAGGAACCAGCCCTACCGCCTCGCCTCCGACGTCTGGGGCATCGGCTTCCTCACCGCCGACAAGATCGCCCAGTCCGTCGGCATCCCGCACGACAGCCCCGAGCGCGTCAAGGCGGGCCTCCAGTACGCCCTTTCGCAAGCCACCGACCAGGGCAACTGCTACCTCCCCGAGGAACGCCTGATCGCGGACGCGGTGAAGCTCCTCCAGGTCGACACGGGCCTCGTCATCGAGTGCCTCGCCGAACTCGCGGCACCCCCGGAGGAGGGCGAGGACCCCGGTGTCGTACGGGAGAAGGTCCCCGGCCCCGACGGCGACTCGGAACCGGTGACGGCCGTCTACCTGGTTCCCTTCCACCGGGCCGAACTCTCCCTCTCCGCCCAGCTGTTGCGCCTCCTGCGCACCGGGCAGGACCGGATGCCCGCCTTCCACGACGTGGCCTGGGACAAGGCCCTGGTGTGGCTCCAGGGGCGTACGGGGGCCGATCTCGCCCCCGAGCAGGAGGCGGCCGTCCGGCTCGCGCTGACCGAGAAGGTCGCCGTCCTCACCGGCGGACCGGGCTGCGGCAAGTCCTTCACGGTCCGCTCGATCGTGGAGCTGGCGCGCGCCAAGAAGGCCAAGGTCGTCCTCGCCGCCCCGACCGGCCGCGCCGCCAAGCGCCTCGCCGAACTCACCGGCGCCGAGGCCTCCACCGTCCACCGCCTCCTGGAGCTGAAGCCCGGCGGAGACGCGGCCTACGACAAGGACCGTCCGCTCGACGCCGACCTGGTGGTGGTCGACGAGGCCTCCATGCTGGACCTGCTCCTCGCCAACAAGCTGGTGAAGGCGGTCCCGCCGGGCGCGCACCTGCTGTTCGTCGGAGACGTGGACCAACTCCCCAGCGTCGGCGCGGGCGAGGTCCTGCGGGACCTGCTGGCCGACGGCAGCCCGGTGCCCGCCGTCCGGCTCACCAAGGTCTTCCGGCAGGCCCAGCAGTCGGGCGTCGTGACGAACGCGCACCGGATCAACTCCGGGCAGCATCCGGTCATTGACGGCATGAAGGACTTCTTCCTCTTCGTAGAAGAGGACACGGAGGAGGCCGGCCGCCTCACCGTGGATGTGGCCGCACGGCGAATTCCGGCCAAGTTCGGCCTCGATCCCCGGCGGGACGTCCAGGTGCTCGCGCCGATGCACCGGGGCCCGGCGGGCGCCGGCAACCTCAACGGGCTGCTCCAGCAGGCGATCACCCCGGGCCGCCCCGACCTCCCGGAGAAGCGGTTCGGCGGCCGGGTCTTCCGGATCGGCGACAAGGTCACGCAGATCCGCAACAACTACGACAAGGGCGAGAACGGCGTCTTCAACGGCACCGTCGGCGTCGTCACCTCCCTCGACGAGGTCGAACAGCGCCTCACCGTACTGACGGACGAGGACGAGGAGGTGCCGTACGACTTCGACGAGCTGGACGAACTCGCCCACGCCTACGCCGTGACCATCCACCGCTCCCAGGGCAGCGAGTACCCGGCGGTGGTCATCCCGGTCACCACGGGCGCGTGGATGATGCTTCAGCGCAACCTCCTCTACACAGCCGTCACCCGGGCGAAGAAGCTGGTCGTCCTGGTCGGTTCACGCAAGGCGATAGGCCAGGCGGTGCGCACGGTTTCGGCGGGACGGCGTTGCACGGCACTGGATTTCAGACTGCGGTCGCAGGGGTAACGGGACTGTTGCGGGACCGGTGTCGGAGCGATCGCGAAAAATGATCGATCAAATGAGTCACAAAGGTCACACAGGACTTCCGGAACCAGGGCGAAGGGGGGCAGGATGAGTAGCTTGGCGGCACTGAGTGCCGCCAATAGGCCCAATGGTCGACCCCGAGTGCACTCTCCTGCGCCAAATGGGGGATGGTAGAGACAGTCAGGGCACCTCGAAGAAGAGGCACAACGTCGGTGAGGGATGACGTGAGCGAGCACACCAATAACGCTGTAGTACTGCGGTTCGGCGACGGCGAGTACACCTACCCGGTGATCGACAGCACCGTCGGCGACAAGGGCTTCGACATCGGGAAGCTCCGCGCTCAGACCGGTCTGGTGACTCTGGACAGCGGCTATGGCAACACCGCCGCCTATAAATCCGCGATCACCTACCTCGACGGTGAGCAGGGCATCCTGCGGTACCGCGGCTACCCGATCGAGCAGCTGGCCGAGCGCTCCACCTTCCTCGAGGTGGCGTTCCTGCTCATCAACGGCGAGCTGCCGACCGTGGACGAGCTCTCCGTGTTCAAGAACGAGATCACGCAGCACACCCTGCTGCACGAGGACGTCAAGAACTTCTACCGTGGCTTCCCCCGTGACGCGCACCCGATGGCGATGCTGTCGTCGGTCGTCTCGGCGCTGTCGACCTTCTACCAGGACAGCCACAACCCGTTCGACGAGAAGCAGCGCAACCTCTCGACGATCCGGCTGCTCGCCAAGCTTCCGACGATCGCCGCGTACGCGTACAAGAAGTCGATCGGTCACCCCTTCGTCTACCCGCGCAACGACCTCGGCTACGTCGAGAACTTCCTCCGCATGACGTTCTCGGTCCCGGCGCAGGAGTACGACCTCGACCCGGTCGTCGTCTCCGCCCTCGACAAGCTGCTCATCCTGCACGCCGACCACGAGCAGAACTGTTCGACGTCGACGGTCCGTCTGGTCGGCTCCTCCCAGGCGAACATGTTCGCGTCGATCTCGGCCGGTATCTCGGCGCTCTGGGGCCCGCTGCACGGCGGCGCCAACCAGTCCGTCCTGGAGATGCTGGAGGGCATCCAGGCCAACGGCGGCGACGTCGACTCCTTCATCCGCAAGGTGAAGAACAAGGAGGACGGCGTCCGCCTGATGGGCTTCGGCCACCGGGTGTACAAGTCCTTCGACCCGCGCGCGAAGATCATCAAGGCTGCCGCGCACGACGTCCTCTCGGCCCTCGGCAAGTCCGACGAGCTGCTGGACATCGCGCTGAAGCTGGAGGAGCACGCGCTCTCCGACGACTACTTCGTCTCGCGCAACCTCTACCCGAACGTCGACTTCTACACGGGCCTCATCTACCGCGCGATGGGCTTCCCGACGGAGATGTTCACGGTCCTGTTCGCCCTCGGCCGTCTCCCGGGCTGGATCGCCCAGTGGCACGAGATGATCAAGGAGCCCGGCTCGCGCATCGGGCGCCCGCGCCAGATCTACACGGGTGTGGTCGAGCGGGACTTCGTTCCCGTAGAAGAGCGCTGATCGCTCTGCGGGAAGTGCGGTACTGAAGCTGCGGGTCCGTTGTGGCTGGTCACGCAGTTCCCCGCGCCCCTAAGGGGCGCGGGTGAACCGTGCCTGACTTCGCAGACTCTGTTTGGCATAAAAGCGGAAGGCGCCCTGCCGACGGTCCCCCCACGGGCCGGCGTACAGGGCGCCTTCCCATGTCCCGGTGCGGATTCCCCCCACGGGATCCGGCCGGGCGTTCGAGAGGACAGCGCCTGAATTCGCTATCACTGGTGTGCAGGCTGCCAAAGCAACCGTTGTTGTGCCAACTGCCGGTCAGGCAGCTGTTGAGCAGAACGAGCAAAACTCGTCGCACTCCTGCTGTGTGCGGTCTGCCGGGACGCGCACGCTGGGGTGGGCCGCTCAAGCTTCCCGGTGTACGTGTCCCGGCAACGCATTTCCGAGGACGTCCCCCAAGACATCCCCAGACGTCAGCCAACGCCCCCCAAGACGCTGTCTGACATCGCCAACTTAGACCTTCGAACCCCTTCGATGGTTACGTTCACAGCACTGTGATCTGCGTCTCTCGCATATGTCCGTTAGGTACACCAGATCCCGGTTGTCGCGACCGGGGCCCAAGCGTAAGGATGATGCGCGAGCCTTGTGAAGAGCTTATGTGAGGCTCGCGTTGGACTCCATAGGGACTTTGACAACGACTTGGGCATACTCACGGTAACTTCGGGCAGATCCCGGCTGCCCTCAGCGGAACGTACGCAGTCGGAGGCTGTTCGTCACCACGAACACCGACGAGAACGCCATCGCGGCCCCCGCGATCATCGGATTGAGCAGCCCGGCGGCGGCCAGCGGCAGCGCGGCCACGTTGTAGCCGAAGGCCCACAGCAGATTGCCCTTGATGGTCGCGAGCGTCTTCCGGGACAGTCGGATGGCATCGGCGGCCACCCGCAGATCCCCGCGCACCAGCGTCAGATCGCTCGCCTCGATCGCCGCGTCCGTGCCCGTACCCATCGCCAGCCCCAGATCGGCGGTCGCCAGCGCCGCCGCGTCGTTCACCCCGTCGCCGACCATGGCGACGGTCCGCCCCTCGCCCTGCAGCCGCCGTACGACGTCGACCTTCTCCTCGGGCAGCACCTCGGCGATCACCTGGTCGATCCCGACCGCCTGGGCCACCGCCTCCGCCACCGCCCGGTTGTCCCCGGTCAGCAGCACCGGCGTGAGCCCCAGCGCGCGCAGCTCGCGCACGGCCTCGGCGCTGGTCTCCTTGACCGCGTCGGCGACGGTGAGGACACCGTGCGCCGCCCCGTCCCAGGCGACCACGACGGCCGTACGTCCGCTGCTCTCGGCCTCGGCCTTCACGCGGGCCAATTCCTCCGGGAGCGGCCCCGGCAGCCCGTCCACGAGCCGTCCGACGGCCACCTCGTGCCCGTCCACGCGCCCGCGTACGCCCCGTCCGGGCACGTTCTCGAACGACTCGGCCTCCGGCAGCGCCCCGACCCGCTCCTCCGCCCCCGCCGCGATGGCTCGGGCGACCGGGTGCTCGGAGGCGTGTTCGAGGGCGCCCGCGAGCCGCAGCACCTGCTTCTCGTCGGCGCCCTCGGCGACGTACACCTCCTGGAGGGTCATACGTCCCGTCGTCACCGTGCCCGTCTTGTCCAGGACGATCGTGTCGACGCGGCGCGTGGACTCCAGGACCTCGGGGCCCTTGATGAGGATGCCGAGCTGAGCCCCGCGCCCGGTGCCGACCATGAGCGCGGTCGGGGTGGCGAGCCCCAGCGCACACGGGCAGGCGATGATCAGCACGGCGACGGCGGCGGTGAAGGCGGCGACGGTGTCGCCGGTCACGCCGAGCCAGGTACCGAACGTACCGACCGCGATCAGCAGCACCACCGGCACGAAGATCCCGGAGATCCGGTCGGCGAGCCGCTGTACCTCGGCCTTGCCGTTCTGCGCGTCCTCCACCAGCCGGGCCATCCGCGCGAGTTGGGTGTCCGCGCCGACCCGGGTGGCCTCGACGACCAGCCGGCCCCCGGCGTTCACGGTCGCACCGGTGACGGCGTCCCCGGCACCGACATCGACCGGTACGGACTCGCCGGTCAGCATCGACGCGTCGACCGCCGAGACACCCTCGACGACCGTACCGTCGGTGGCGACCTTCTCCCCGGGACGTACGACGAACCGGTCGCCGATCGCCAACTCGCCGACCGGGACCCGCACTTCACGCCCGCCGCGCAGCACCGAGACGTCCTTGGCGCCGAGTTGCATCAGCGCCCGCAGCGCAGCTCCCGAGCGCCGCTTGGCGCGAGCCTCCAAATACCGCCCGAGGAGGATGAACGCGACGACTCCGGCGGCGACTTCGAGATAGATCTCGGAGGTGCCGCCGGCGCGGGAGGCGGTGAACGAGAAACTCTCCCGCACCCCCATGCCTTCCATGCCCTCCATCCCCGGCATGCCGGGGATGGCAGGTCTGCCCGCGTCGCCCCAGAACAGTGCCCAGAGGGACCAGCCGAAAGCGGCGAGCGTACCGACCGACACCAGGGTGTCCATCGTGGCCGCGCCGTGCCGCGCGTTGGTGAACGCGGCCCGGTGGAACGGCAGTCCGCCCCAGACGACGACCGGCGAGGCGAGCGTCAGTGCGAGCCACCGCCAGTTGTCGAACTGGAGCGCGGGAATCATGGACATCAGGACGACGGGCGCGGCGAGCAGGGCGGAGACGACCAACCGCTGCCGTAGACCGACGAGTTCAGGGTCTTCGTCGTCACGCTCGGCCGGGGACGCCTCCACCAGGACCGGCGGAGGCGGCTCCTCGGCCGTGTACCCCGTCTTCACGACGGTGGCGATCAGATCGTCGACCCCGACCCCGTCGGCGTACGAGACCTTGGCCTTCTCCGTCGCGTAGTTGACCGTCGCGAGGACGCCCTCCATGCGGTTGAGCTTCTTCTCGACGCGGACCGCGCAGGTGGCACACGTCATCCCGCCGATGGTCAGCTCGACCTCGTGGGGCGTGGCTATCGGGGTCTCGGTGCCGGTGCCGGTGCCGGTGCTGGTCATGGTCGTCGTGTCCGTCCGTACGGTCAGACCCGGCCGGCCAGCTCGAAGCCCGCCTCGTCCACCGCG
Source organism: Streptomyces sp. NPDC000878 (assembly GCF_053599695.1). Lineage (NCBI taxonomy): Bacteria > Bacillati > Actinomycetota > Actinomycetes > Kitasatosporales > Streptomycetaceae > Streptomyces > Streptomyces sp. NPDC000878. The sequence goes on from NZ_JBSFMT010000029.1 coordinate 114,129, forward strand.
GCGCGTACGGCGGCCTCGTCGAGCGGGGCCTCGGACACGACGGTGACCTCACCGGTGGCGGCGACGGCCTTCACGGAGGTGACCCCGGCCAGCTCCGAGATCTCGCTCGACACCGAGCCCTCGCAGTGCCCGCAGCTCATTCCGGTCACCTGGTAGACGGCGGTGACGGAACCCGGGGTGTCGGTCTGAGCGGTCATGTCGTTGCTCCTCTGCGAAGTGTCTTCGAGGGCGTCATCGTGGCGTACGAGCCCTGTGACCCCCTGTGAGTCTCACCCTACTATACCCCTGGGGGGTACTCCGCTCATGGCAGTGGCAAGATCTCCGGTACGAGGGACGGCGACTGCGAAGGCGAGGGGCCCATGCGTGCGGTGGTGTTCGAGCGGTACGGGGAGCCGGCCGAGGTACGCGAGGTGCCGGACCCGGTGCTCGCGCCGCACGGAGTCGTGGTGCGCGTCGAGGCCACCGGGCTGTGCCGCAGCGACTGGCACGGCTGGATGGGCCACGACCCCGACATCGCGCTGCCGCACGTACCCGGCCACGAACTCGCCGGTGTCGTCGAGGCGGTCGGCGAGAGAGTGAGCGGCTGGCGGGCGGGCGACCGGGTCACCGTGCCCTTCGTCTGTGCCTGCGGGAGCTGTCCGTCCTGCGCGGCCGGGGACCAGCAGGTGTGCGAGCGGCAGACCCAGCCGGGGTTCACGCACTGGGGTTCGTTCGCGGAGTTCGTGGCGTTGGACCACGCCGACGTGAACCTGGTCGCCGTACCGGAGGAGATGTCCTATGCCACGGCGGCCTCACTGGGCTGCCGTTTCGCGACGGCGTACCGCGCGGTCGTCCAGCAGGGGCGGGTGGCGGCGGGGGAGTGGGTCGCGGTGCACGGGTGCGGCGGGGTGGGCCTGTCGGCGGTGATGATCGCGGCGGCGGCCGGGGCGAGGGTGGTCGCGGTAGACGTCTCACCAGGGGCCCTGGAACTGGCGCGGAAGTTCGGTGCGGTGGAGTGCGTGAACGCGGCGACGACGGGTGACACGGCAGCGGCGGTACGTGAACTGACCGCCGGCGGCGCCCACTTGTCCCTGGACGCCCTTGGCTCACCGACCACCTGCGCGTCCTCGGTGAACGGCCTGCGCCGCCGAGGCCGCCACGTCCAGGTAGGCCTGCTGCCATCGCCCGACGGCACGACCCCCGTCCCGATGGCCCGCGCGATCGCCCTCGAACTCGAACTCCTGGGCAGCCACGGCATGGCGGCCCACACCTACCCACCGATGCTGGAGCTGGTCCGGGCAGGCGTCCTCCGCCCGGACCTGTTGGTCACGTCCACGATCCCGCTGACGGAATCCCCGGCGGCCCTGGCGGAGATGGGTACGGCGTCAGGGGCGGGGGTGACGGTGATCGAACCGTGGCGCTGACACAACCCGAGCGTTTTCGCCCCCGCCGCCCTTACCCATTCCCATCCCTGGGGGCTGCGCCCCCAGACCCCCGCTACGGCCCTGAACGGGCCTTGTCCTCAAACGCCGGACGGGCTGACTAACCCAGCCCGTCC